>NZ_JAASUA010000007.1:0-162071 GCF_014322845.1 Listeria immobilis
GAACACGGTAGTTAAGCTTCTCTGCGCCAATGGTAGTTGGGGGCTTCCCCCTGCGAGAGTAGGTCGCTGCCGGGCAATAAATTATTCCACAGTAGCTCAGTTGGTAGAGCAATCGGCTGTTAACCGATCGGTCGCAGGTTCGAGTCCTGCCTGTGGAGCCATTTTTTTTATTTAAAAGACTTTTTGCTGCCGCTTTAGCTCAGTTGGTAGAGCACTTCCATGGTAAGGAAGGGGTCGTCGGTTCAAATCCGACAAGTGGCTTAATGTAAAATATTGATACTCTAAGTGTTTCGCTAGTATGCGAAGCTTTTTTATTAGCTTAAAAATAACAAAACACCTTAAATGGATCAATTATTGGTGTTCATACACTAGGTAGCTCTGCTAACTCGGGTGTTAGAATCACACCTGCATTAAAATCGTTTATTGATGGAGTAAAATAATGAAAAAAACTATCAGCGTTATTATATTATTATTATTAATTTTAACTGCTTGTTCTAATAGTGATAGCAATACGAAAAAAGAATCAGCTGTTGAAGCTAGTGGTACAATAGAAAAAGTCGAATCGGCTTCAATATTAATTAAGAACTTTAAAGATAAATTAACGGATATTAATCCAGAAGAAGGAATCGAAATTTATTTTAATGTAGTGGATAAATATTATAATGAAGAAGGAAAAAAAATAAAAATCACTGAAATGAAAAGGAATGACAAAGTAACTATTGAATTAATTGAAGGCTATGAAATACAGGAAACATCACCAGCCGAAATAGATTCAAAGTATGTTAAGAAAATTATTAAGTTAAATGATTGATATTTATTTTCTGATATGTAGCGGATAGTAAGAATAAAAAGCAAGCATAATGATATAAGTCATTTAAAAATGGCTCAATTCATTAAGCTTGTTTTTCTCATAAATTTTAGTACTTTACACTTCTTGATGAAAAGAATGTTTGTTCACAGGAGGTTACCAAGAAATGACGAAAAAGTATAATTTAATGGATGATGATATCTTAGAATATTCGAAAGTGTTAGCAGACGCATTAAAACGCAATTGGACAGTTGAAATAGTGTTTTTAACGAATAATCATCACATGCGCTACAAGTATGTAGTGACTGTTCATATTAATCACGAAAAAACGCAGGTCAACTACAACGATTCGACGAGCGCATATTTGATATTAGTATAGAAGATATTATTTCTTGTGAGGATATGACGTGAGAGTATAATCATTTCTGCGGCATAGTAAATTCTTT
Organism: Listeria immobilis; assembly: GCF_014322845.1. NCBI lineage: Bacteria > Bacillati > Bacillota > Bacilli > Caryophanales > Listeriaceae > Listeria > Listeria immobilis. Next base: position 1,255 of record NZ_JAASUA010000007.1, read on the forward strand.
TCATGGCATAGTCTCTGGCATAGAGAAATTTAAAACACAGTTAATTCTAGTTAAACAAATAGACCGTAAAACCCGGCATGAAAGAACGTAAAAAATACGGACTTAAAGGCGCTCATCGTGCACCTCAGTTCTCAAGACGTTAATATCAATGCTACTTTCCTCTATATAATAGAAAATGTAGTCGACGAATATAAAAACACCTTGCACAACACCTTAACGATATAATACAATATAAAACGAGGGAACATTGGATACCACTATAAGTAAACGAAAAAGCACGAAAAGAAACAAGGAGAAACTTAGTATTAGGGCCGGGGCGTCAGTTCAAGTCCGACAAATGGCTTAAAATAATCACTGGTATTCGTTGATATACGAAGCCTTTTTTGTTGTTTTGAAAAGGAGGGAAGATGTGTGTTACCGGAAAGTGAAATAATATATTCTATTCTTGTAATGATAAAAGATAAATCAGAGCAGAATCTTAATCTAGCGATAAAAGAAAATATTATTACAACTGGAAAGTATAAAATAACGAAAAATGAGTTCCTCTACACTGTTTATTGGCTTGAAGAAAACGGTTTTTTAAGACGAAAAGACAATACCAATGGAGGAATGAGCATAAACCAAAAATATATTTTGACTACGTTAGGAAAAGAATTTATTACCTATTATCAAGTAGCTTGAATAGGTAGTATAAATAGATTATACTTTATGTATAATATGTTGATAATGAGGTGTTTTTTTGAAGGAAAAGAAGCAACGGATTATTAAGTCGGCTAAAGAAGTGTTTCAAAAGCAAGGCTATTTAAAAACTTCTGTACAAGATATAGTAGATGCTGCGGAAATTTCTAAAGGGACTTTTTATAATTATTTTACTTCTAAAGAAGAGCTAGCAATTGTGATTTTTAAGCAAGAGTATTCTGTTTTACATCAACGGTTAGAGTATACAATGGCGCTTTCGGGGGAAAGAAAAGATAATTTTACTGAATGTTTGAAGATTATTATTCGTTTTTACACGGAAAATGGAGAAATTTTAAATATTACTTTCTCTCAGGCAATGATTGATGATGATTTTAATTCTTTCTTGCAAAGCGTGCGGCTTAAGAATATGGAGTGGGTGAAAAATCAACTATTAGAGGTTTATGGAATTGAAACGGCGCCTTATATTAATGATATAACGATGTTGCTTAGTGGGATGGCGGCAATGTATGTATTTGCGAATGGTAGTAAAAATATTGATTCTGGTTTAATTGATCGTGCAATCCCTTATGTGGTTAGAAGACTAGATGCACTTGTAAAGGATATTCTTTTGAGTGGTGAAATTGTTTTTACTGATGAAGATACTGAAAATTTAGTGCCTGACCATATAATGATGCGAAAAAAACGATTAGCTAAATTAAGAGAAGCATTAGAAGAACTTAGTACGGGGATTGATAATGCGGATATTGCTGATTCTGATAAATGGCAATATAAAGAATCGATGAATGCGTTGGTTGGTGAAATAAATAATAATGAAGCGCCTAGGGATTTCATGATTCAAGGGACTTTACTTTATTTAAAGCAACATGTACCATCTGATTTAACAAAAGAAGTAAATAAATTAGAACTATGTGTGAACGGGCTTCTATAATTTTTGGACTAATAGGTCATTTTTTATTGACTTGTTGGTCTTTTTTTATTATACTTCTATATATTCATCTGGAAATTTCCACATGGGAAGGGGTATTAATTTTGAATAGTACAGCAGTAGAACGTCCTGTTGATGTTAACGGGAAATCGTATAGTAGAAGTTTATTAGTAGTAACAATGATTATTGGGGCATTTGTAGCGATATTAAATCAGACGCTTTTAGCAACTGCGCTACCAATGATTATGGAAGATTTACACATTACAGCAGCAACTGGTCAATGGTTAACAACAGCTTTCTTGCTGACAAATGGGATTATGATTCCTATAACGGCACTTTTGATTGAAAAAATTAGTTCAAAAACACTATTTATTACAGCAATGACTGTATTTACAATAGGAACAATTATTGCTTCAATGGCGGATTCTTTCCCTGTGCTTTTAACAGGCCGGATTGTTCAAGCAGCTGGTGCAGGTATTATGATGCCGCTCTTGCAAACTATTTTCTTGCTAATTTTCCCGCGTGAAAAGCGTGGAGCTGCAATGGGGCTTATGGGGTTAGTAATTGCGTTTGCTCCAGCAATTGGACCAACTTTATCTGGTTGGATTGTTGATTCATATGATTGGAGAGTTTTATTCCTTATTCTAATTCCAATCGCAGTAATTGATATTATTTTAGCCTTTTTTGGAATGAAAAAAGTAGTTAAACTAACTGATACAAAAATTGATTTTCTCTCCATTGTTTTGTCCTCTATTGGTTTTGGAGCACTTCTTTATGGATTTAGTTCAGCTGGGAATGACGGCTGGGGAGATGCAACTGTTATAACTACACTGATTGTTGGTGTTGTAGTGATTGCACTATTTGTTTGGCGCCAACTTGTAATTGAAAATCCTATGTTAGAATTACATGTTTTTAAATATCCTGTGTTCTCGCTTTCTGTTATTTTAGGTTCCATTGTAACTATGGCAATGATTGGTGCAGAAATTGTGTTGCCGCTTTATATTCAAACAATTCGCGGTGAGTCTGCATTACAATCAGGTTTACTATTACTGCCAGGCGCGATAATTATGGGGATTATGAGCCCGATTACAGGGATTATATTTGATAAAATTGGTGCGAAATGGCTGACGATTACTGGGGTTACCATTTTAACAATTGGTACAATTCCATTTATGTTCTTAACAATTGATACGCCACTTTGGTATATTATAGTATTTTATGCGGTGCGGTTCTTTGGGATTTCGATGGCGATGATGCCAGTTTCAACAGCTGGGATGAATGCTCTTCCTAATCACCTAATTAATCATGGATCGGCGGTTAATAATACTATTAGACAAATTGCTGGTTCTATTGGTACAGCAGTCCTAATTACTGTTTTAACGAACGTAACAAAAGATAATATGCCTAGCAAAATGTTAGCGGGAACTGATCCAGCTGCATTTGCACAACAAGCACAAGATGCGAGCTTAGATGGTATGCGGGCTGCCTTTATGGTTGCGGCAATCTTTTCGGCTCTTGGGATGTTCTTGAGTTTCTTCCTTAAAAATAAGAAACAAGAACCAATCGTAAAAGAATATACGAAATAAATAAAACAGGCTTAAAAATCTTCATTAGATTTTTAAGCCTGTTTTTTATACTTTTTTCAAATTTACTTGCCAACTTGTACCAGTTCCTACTGAGTATGCATCAACAAATGATCCTTGATTGATACCTAAGCCAAGATTATCCAATGAATTAACATAGATAAGCGCCTCGCCAATACGTAAATCAGCGAATGAACGGCTATATGTTACGAAATTTTTATAAACTACGCGGTCATGGTGTTTGATTAGCACTTCTATGGAATCTCCGTATTTAGCATTAAGTTGTAAAAAATCAGCACGACGAATATTTGTCCAGAGATTTCCAAAGGGTCGGTCGATAATATCAATTGTTCCAAAAGCTTGCTCATTTTCTAAATAAGAATCGCTTAGACTTAAAGAGACAATCGAATCTATTGTAGCTTCTGGTCCAATATCTTCAAATTGAATGTTTCCAGCAGCAAGTCTGGCGGCAGTATAGGCGAAGATGTCTCGACCGTGAAATGTATGAGATGCTCCTGATTTTGGTAGACGATTCTTATTTTCATCAATCAAGCGAACAGCTTTGATTGTGCCATAATGTGCGATATGAGTTAAAGTTCCATTGTCTGGTGTGATAATATAATGACCTTCTTCTGTTAATACTGCAACACTGCGGCGTTTAGAGCCAACGCCAGGATCGACAATAGAAACGAAAATGGTGTTTTGAGGCCAATAGGTTACAGTTTGTAATAATCGGTAAGAAGCTTCCCAAATATTAAATTGAGGAATTTGATGCGTTAAATCATATATTTGCAAATCAACACTCACACTATTAATCACGCCGTACATTGCGCTAACGGCACCATCGCTTATACCAAAATCCGATTGTAATACAAGTATTTGCTTGGTCATTACACATTCCTCCATTTTCAAAAATTTAGAGCAAAATAAAAACTCACCCCAGTCCAATAGCTAACTTGGATAAGGGCGAGAAAAATTCACGCGGTACCACCTTAATTTATTCTCAGTTTAAACTGAAAACCTCAGATAAGTATGTATTTATACTTAAGGCGTTTGATAACGGACGCTAAACCCGTTGTGGCTTACTTAATTTCAGCGACAAAACTCAGAGGCCATATTCGGGAATTGTTTTTTGTTCCTTTTCAGCAAGGGGAACTCTCTTTTGGAAAAAACAGAATCCGTACTTTTCTCGTCATAGCTTTGTATAAAGAATACAGAAAAGTCAGCTAAGTGTCAATAAATAATGTACTGCTTGTGATGAGAAGTGCATAGTGGCGCTATTTGAGAATGGTTATCAGCTATCGTTTTACTGTGATTTTTAGATAATAACTGTTATAATGTAATCGGATTGTAACCGCTTTCTTTATGAGGAGGTAATTTGATGAGTACAAAAGTATCTGTACGGATTAATGGTGAGCAGCTTGATGTAACAGAAGGAACACGAATTTTAGATTATTTAAATGCAGAAGGAATCGAACATCCACATATTTGTTATAGTGAACAAATAGGACCAATTCAATCTTGTGATACGTGTATGTGTGAAGTGGATGGCGAACTAATGCGAGCTTGCAGTACAAAACTTGAAGAGGGAATGGAAATTAAAACGAATTCGGAAGTGGCAACGGATGCGCAATTAGAAGCAATGGACCGGATTTTAGAGAATCATTTACTCTATTGTACAGTTTGTGATAACAATAATGGTAATTGTAAAGTACATAATACAACAGAACTGCTTGGAGTGGAAAAGCAAGAACGACCTTACCGTGAAAAAGGCTATCTAAATGATTTTTCACATCCATTTTACCGTTATGATCCAGATCAATGTATCCTTTGTGGCAGATGTGTAGAGGCTTGTCAACAAGTACAAGTAAATGAGACGCTTTCGATTGATTGGGAGCGAAAAGAGCCACGAGTAATTTGGGATGATGATAAGCCGGCTAACTTATCTTCATGTGTTTCGTGTGGACTTTGTGCAACTGTTTGTCCGTGTAATGCGCTAATGGAGAAATCGATGCTTGGACAAGCTGGTTTTATGACCGGACTGGATGAAGATATGCTTGAACCAATGATTGACATGGTGAAAAAAGTGGAACCAAATTATCAAACCGTTTTTGCAGTATCAGAAATGGAAGCGGCAATGCGAGAAACGCGGACTAAAAAAACAAAAACAGTGTGCACTTTTTGTGGAGTGGGCTGTACATTTGAAGTTTGGACGAAGGACCGTAAGATTTTAAAAGTGGAGCCAACCGGAGAAGGCCCTGTAAATAAATTTGCTACTTGTGTAAAAGGGAAATTTGGTTGGGATTTTGTTAATAGTGAGAAACGTATTACAACACCGCTAATTCGAGAAGGAAATGAATTTGTTCCAGCGAGTTGGGAGGATGCAATTGATTTAGTTGCGACAAAATTACGTGAAATTCAAGCTAAATATGGAAATGATGCACTTGGTTTTATTAGTTCTTCCAAAACAACCAATGAAGAAAATTATTTAATGCAAAAGTTGGCTAGACAGGTATTTGAAACAAATAATATCGATAATTGTTCAAGATATTGTCAGGCGCCTGCTTCAGACGGTTTGACTAGAACGGTTGGTATTGGAGCAGATTCAGGAACTGTGGAAGATATTGAGACTGCTGGCTTAGTTATAATTGTTGGCGCATCTCCAGCAGATGGACATCCCGTACTAGCAAGCAGAATAAAACGAGCACAAAAAACGCGGGGACAAAAATTAATTGTATCTGACTTACGCAAACATGAAATGGCGGAGCGCTCAGATTTATTTATTCATCCAAAACAAGGAACTGACTTTGTTTGGTTAACTGCGGTAGCTAAATATATTATTGACCAAGATTGGCATGATAAGAAATTTATGGAAAGCCGGATTAGTAATGTGGAAGATTATCTAGAATTTCTTGAACCGTATACACTTGCCTATGCTGAAAAGGAAACTGGGTTATCTATTGAGACTCTGAAGGTAGTAGCAAAAATGATTTATGAAGCTGATGGAACAGCAGTTTGTTGGGGAATGGGTGTAACGCAAAATATTGCTGGTTCGCATACTTCTTCCGCAATTGCGAATTTACTTCTTGTGACGGGGAACTTTGGTAGACACGGAGCAGGAGCATATCCGCTTAGAGGTCATAACAATGTCCAAGGTGCATGTGACATGGGTTCGTTGCCAAATGTATTACCGGGAATTCAACCACTTGGGAATGAGGAAGTTCGCGCTCGTTTTGAAGCTGCGTATGGTGTCTCAATTTCACCTGAACCTGGACTGAAAAATAACGAAATGCTCGATGCGATTGAAGCTGGAACACTCCATTCGATGTATGTTATTGGTGAGGAAATGGCTTGGGTAGATTCAAATTCAAATCATGTACAGGAAATATTAGCCAGTCTTGATTTTTTTGTAGTTCAAGATGTCTTCCTTTCCAAAACGGCACAATTTGCGGATGTTGTTTTTCCAGCCGCACCGTCACTTGAAAAAGAAGGAACTTTTACTAATACAGAGCGTCGGGTACAAAGGCTTTATGAAGTATTAGAGCCGCTTGGTGATTCGAAGCCAGATTGGTGGATTATCCAAGAGGTGGCAAAAGCGTGTGGCAGAACTGATTGGAATTATACTCATCCAAGCGAAATTATGGATGAAATTGCTAGTTTAGCACCATTTTTTGCAGGAGTTCGTTATGACCGGATGCAAGGGTTTGAAAGTCTTGTTTGGCCAGTTAGCGCTGATGGAAAAGATATGCCACTTCTTTACGAAGAACGATTTAATTTTCCAGATGGTAAGGCGCAGTTATCAACACTGCCATATATTCCGCCTATTAATTTCCCAGAAGAGTATGATTTAACACTGAATAATGGTCGTTTGCTAGAACAATTTCATGAAGGCAACTTGACAGATAAATCAAAAGGGCTGGATTATAAATTACCAGAAGTTTTTGTAGAGGTTTCGCTGGAGCTTGCTAAAGAACGTGATATTGAAAGTGGCTCTCTGGTGAGACTAAGCTCTCCGTATGGACGGATTAAGCTTCGTGCGGTCGTAACAGAACGAATGAAAGGTAATGAAGTCTATGTTCCGATGCATTCTGTTAGTAGTGAAACAGCAGTAAACTTATTAACATCGAGTGCAGGAGATGTTAGAACAAAAACCCCAGCTTATAAACAAACAAAGGTGAACTTAACTGTACTTAAGAAAAATGGAAAAAACCCACTTCCAGACCATAATCCCCGCAATCGAAAACGTTTCCCGCAAAATGGGGCAGAAGTGGAGCGTAAATGGTCAAGGGAAGATTATCAGCCAATTTCTAAAGTGAACTGTGCATGTGGTGGGAATTGTGGTTGTGGCGGAAAAGGGAGGAATCATTAATGGCAGAACCAATTTCAACAATTCGGGATACAACGAAATCACCTGAAGAGCTAGAGAAGGAACGTTTAGCACAGATGAAGGCAGATATTGTGGAAGAAAATTCTGGATTTTTAGAGATGGTGGAAACGGTCAAACTTTTGCAAGAATCAGGTGCTCTGGAAGCCTTAAATAGTGCAATTAAAGCACGTGGAGATATAACAAAAACATTTTTAAATGAATGGCGAAAAGAGCCGATGACAAATGCGATTAATAATATGATGATTTCAAGTAAACTCCTAACAGATGCAAAGCCGGAACAGACGGAGCAAATGATTGCTAATTTAAAAAATGCTGCAAAACAAGCAGAAGAAAGCGCGAAAAGGGAAGAAATTATGGGAATGCTCGCGATGATGAAAGCACTCAAAGATCCAGACGTCAACCGAGCATTACGTTATGGCATAACATTTTTAAAAGAAATCGGCCAAACTTTAAAATGAATTAAAATGCAGCGAGACTCTATTCCCAAGAGTCCGCTGTTCCTGTTTAGAAGGGAGAATGCTCATATGGAAAAGGTTTCGCTACAAAAAATTCGCAGGTTTGATTCGGGAAATTTTATGGAAATGGAATCTAGTGTTGCTACCGAATATCCGCTAACAATTTATGTTAATGACATTGAACTTGTGACAATTGTTTGCACGCCAGAATATTTAGAGGACTTAGTGGTCGGCTTTTTGACTTCGGAAGGAATTATTCGTGGTCCAAAAGATATTGCTTCGGTTGATATTATTGAATCAACTGGACATGCCAAAGTGACGGCACATTTTGTAAATGAATTCAATGCGAAGTACCGTGGTAAGCGTTATATTACTTCGTGTTGCGGCAAATCTCGAGAAAATTTTTACTTTCAATCGGATGCTTCGTTAGTTAATGTAAAATCGAATATTCTGCTTCAATTGACAACGGACGATATTTTTCAATTAATGGAAAAATTTGAAGAGAATTCTGCTACTTTTCATCAAACGGGCGGGGTTCATAATGCGGCACTCTGCACTACTTCAGAAATTATTTATAGTCGAATGGATATTGGACGTCATAATGCACTTGATAAAATATACGGACGAGCATTGCAGGATGGCATAAATATGGAGGATAAAGCAATTATTTTTAGTGGGCGCATCTCCTCAGAAATTCTCGTTAAAACTGCTAAACTTGGATGTGGAATTATTTTATCGCGCTCTGCTCCAACTGAGCTTGCAATTCAAATGGCAGAAGAATTGCAAATTACAATGGTTGGTTTTATTAGAGGAAATAGATTGAACGTATATTCTGGATTTGATCGAATCCATTAAAAAAAGCAGCCAATTAGCTTCGTTGGCTGCTTTATTAATTATTTAAAAAAGTTTTTTCGATTATTTTGGATTAGTTCTTCATTGTCTCGTAGCCAACTTTTAATATTATCTAAAATAAATAAACTACTTTTTCCTAATTCAGTTAAACTATAGTAGACTGGGAAACCATTAGATGTTTCACCGTTTTTTTGAACTATACCTGAAGCTTGCAAATTAATTAGGTTTTCATTTAACACTTTTCTAGATACGCCAGTCATTTTTCGCTCCAATTCCGCAAAATGATAAGGCCGTTCAGATAATAATATCAAAATAAAAGGCACCCATTTTCCAAGAAGTGGTAACGCTAATTCTCTAAGTCTTAAGTCATCTGGAACATGCTCATTTTGATGCACCTAAAAGTAACCTCTTTTCTATAAGGAAATAATTGACTATAATCATCATTATAACATAGACAAGGGGAATCCAACTTTATGAAAAGTCATTTTTTTAAAACATTTGAATTTGAATTTGAAACGACCAGATTACTTTGGTATACACCTTCTGGAGGCGCAGATTACGGAGAAGTAGCCGCGGTAACAGAAAAAATAAAAGATGGCAATTATGAATCGTGGTATCGAGAATGGACGAAATTCGCAAAAACGTTAGAAGAGCGAGCTAGTCATTTTCATTCCAATGAAAGTAAAGGGGATGCCTTATTTCGCTCAAGCAGATATTATCAAGCAGCAGAATTTTTTTTACCTCCTAAAGATAGTCGGAAAATAGCCGTCTATACTAAATCGGTGGACTTATTTTATCAAGGATTGGCACTAAAAAATGTTGCATATGCGGAACATAACATTGAATTTGCTACAACTAATTTAAGAACGTTATATTTTAAAACAACAAAACCGTCAAAAGGAACTTTCTATATATGTGGTGGCTTCGATGCGCTTTTGGAGGAGCTTTATTTTACCAATGTCAATGCTACGTTAGCAAATGGTTATGATGTTGTTTTATATGAAGGACCGGGGCAATCAGATGTAATTCGAAAAGCAGGTTTACCGTTTATAGCAGATTGGAATAAAGTGGTAAAAGTGGTAATGAGTTATTATAAGGAAAAAGTAGGGCTAAGTGGTGACCGAATCGGTGTTGGAATATCCCTTGGTGGTTTACTTCTTTCGAGAGCAGCTAGTTTAGATGAGACATTATTTGATAAAATTATTTTGTATAATTATTTTCCTTCTATGCTGGACTCTTTAAAAAAACCATTACCATTTTTCTTACATTCATTTTTAAAAAAGGGATTTCCGACACCTTTAGAAAAAATAGCTTCTTTTTACATTGCACATAGTCCTTTTTTAAATTGGCAAGTAGAACATGCAAAATGGGTTTTTGGTGCAAACTCATTAAATCATTTACTACAAATTTGTAGTGAATTTAATGAGGAAATTGCATATGAAAAACTGCACACGGATACATTGATGTTTGTTGCGGAGAATGAAAATTATTATAATTATCAACTTGGAGAGCATTTTTTTGAACAAATTCCAGCAAAAAATAAAAAACGGATATTATTTAATAAGGAAAACTTTTCATCGGATTTACACTGTCAAAATGGGGCTTCGTATGATGCCAATGATCAAATTTTTTTATGGTTAACATAATGAAAAATGCCTGCTAATTTTTATAAGCAGGCATTTTCTTATTTTTCAACAGGGGCAAGGAGTGCAACATCAATCGTTAAAACGCCTTATTCGGAAACTAGTGTGGTAATGTTTTTATCAGAATGAAAGTTTTCTAAAAACCAATGCACTTGTTTAATGCTTTCTGGTGTCTCATGCAAAGTTTGGTGAACAGCGGTATTTCCAGTTTGTAAATTTTCAATGTAAACTTTAGCGTTGGGCGGTACAAATAATCTAGCGGCAAGCGAACTGTTGGTTGGGACAATGCCATCTGTTGCATCGCCTTTTTCGCTTAGTTTGCCAGCAATGGAAAGCATTTCAAGATTAGAATCTAGTTTTGTTTTATTATCCAAAAAATATGTCATTTGTGTTGAATAATTTGGTAATGATTTAAAATGAAGACTGCCGGCATTATCATTAGAGTTTAAATCGTTAAAAGGAGCGCCGATTGCGATTAGTTTTCGTAAAGTTGGAACGGTTTTGTCAGTACTACTATTCATAGCAAGATAAGTGAGTGCGAGACCGCCGTTTGAATGACCAACGCCGTCCATTTGCACGAAACCATAGCGGGATTTTAAGTCGGCAACAGCGATATGCAACCATTTAGCCCATTTATCTGGAGTAGCTTGATTTTTATCGAAACCAAGCTTAATAATCGGGCGCTTAGCATCAGCCGTTAGTTCGCCTTGATAAGCTATTTGTCCATTTTCGCTAATCGACATTGTTAATTCCCCTTTTGAGCTAACAAAATCATTGGTTAAGTGGTCGGCAATTTCATCTAATGAGTGTGTATCACCACCACTACCATGAATGAGGAGAATAGGTATTTCTGCTTTTAAATCAACTTTCGGGGGCGCGGTGTCTTTGGGATCCTCGCTATTTTGGCAAGCGCTAAGAATTAAAGTGCCAATAAGCAAAATCAAGATGGTAGTAAAATATTTTTTCACTAATTATCTGCCTCCATTCCAGTTAAGTATACCAAATATCAACGTGACAATCATGTGAAACTCGTCTATAATCGAGGTACATAATAATGGATTTTTAGAAAGGTGCGAAAACAATTGACAAAGAGTAGGATAGATACAGTTATTACAGATATGGATGGAACTTTATTAGTAAAAAAAGGAGATCAAATTCATCCGCTAAATAAAGAAGTTTTAATGGATTGGCAACAAAATGGCAATAAACTCTTTTTAGCTACTGGGCGATTAGATTTAGCAATTTTACCATTTATCCATGAACTTAAAATCAAAACACCAGTTATTTCTTGTAATGGTGGGCTAGTAAGAGATTTTTCTACAGGTGAAATTTTATATAAAAGTAATATTGAACTAGACTTAATAAAAACAGTTTTAGAAACGCTTCAACCACTGGGCGTTAATTACCATATTTATACGACTGAACGAATTATTGGACCAACAAACACTGGTAAAATTGCCTTTTTCAATGAGTTAAATAAAACTTTACCAGAAGACGAACAAGTTCCAATTACTTTAACAACCGATCCATTTAGCGTGCTTCGAGATGGAGAATTTCCGCTAAAAGTATTAGTGATTGAATCAGATGAAACAAAACGGATAGCCATTAAAGCCGCTTTACAAGGATTGCCTTTATCTGTTCTTGCTTCTGCTTCCAACCTAATTGATATTATGAATGAAGGGATTGATAAAGCAAAAGGGCTGAAATATCTAGCTGAAAACGGTTATATCAATCTAGACTCTACAATAGCTTTTGGGGATAATGAAAATGATGTTGGTATGATTGAATTAGCCAAAATTGGTGTTGCGATGGAAAATGGTATTCCTCTAGCTTTAGAAAAAGCAGATAAAATCGCTAAACATCACGATATTGGTGGCTTAGGACTCTTTATGCAAGAAGAAATTTTATAAAAATGAGCGCCTTTAGACAGGATAAAATGAGTCTAAAGGTTCTTTTTTTAGAATATGGCTTGATTTAAAAATGTATATATGCTAACATGTGCATATAAAAGAAATTAGTTGTTCATAGAGAGGGAGTAATCATATGGCACATAATCATGATCATGCACATGGACACAACCATAACCATGCGCATAACGCGAATAAAAAAGCACTTTTTACTAGTTTTATTCTAATTGCTACATTTATGGTAGTGGAAGTTATTGGGGGTATTATGACCAATAGTTTAGCGCTACTTTCTGATGCAGGTCATATGCTGAGTGATGCAGTAGCACTTGGTTTAAGCCTTGCAGCATTTAAATTTGGAGAAAAAGCAGCAAATGCAAACAAAACTTATGGTTATAAGCGGTTCGAAATATTAGCTGCCTTTTTGAATGGATTAACACTTGTCGGGATTTCTGTCTTTATTTTTTACGAAGCAATTGGTCGTTTTTTTAACCCTCCACAAGTAGTTGGCCCAGGAATGATGACGATTGCTGTGATTGGTTTACTCGTTAATATTTTAGTTGCATGGATTTTAATGAAAGGTGACACCAGTGGGAATTTGAATATGCGTAGCGCGTTCTTGCACGTACTTGGTGATTTATTAGGTTCTGTTGGAGCGATTGTTGCAGCCTTACTTATAATTTTTCTTGGTTGGAATATTGCTGACCCAATAGCTAGTGTTATCGTTGCGATGCTGATTTTAATAAGTGGTTGGCGTGTGCTCAAAGACGCTGTTCATATTTTGATGGAAGGAAAACCTGCAAATGTGAATATTGAGGAAGTGAAAACCTTTTTTGAAAATCAAGACGGAGTAGAATCGGTCCATGATTTACATGTTTGGGCGATTACTTCTGACTTTAACTCATTGACGGCACATCTAACAGTAAAAGAAGATGCTGATCGGGATAAAATTTTGGCAGAAATTGAAGCGTATTTACGAGAAAATTACTCATTAGAGCATAGTACAATTCAATTAGAAGGAAGTCACACACACCATCATCACTGCAATTAATACAACTTCATGATATGATTGAGATATTAATCAGAGGAGTTGATTTAGATGGAAGAACAAGTTGATTTAGGTCATTTTTTGAAAAAAGCTTTTATCGTTATGATTGCTCTAACTTTAGTATTTATAGGGATTTTAGCAACACTTACTATCATTGGTGTAATTATTGCAATTCCACTACTTAAAAAAGGAAGTAACATGCTCCTTCAGAAAAAAGAAGGCGCAGAACATTCTCATGGTGGAAAATTAAAAATCAAATGTCCAGCTTGCCATGCTAAAATGAAGTTTAAAGATAGTGAGCTTTTAGATGAAAAATAAGTTTTAAAGCCTTCTCTAAAAAATTAGGGAAGGCTTTTTTTGTTAAATATGCATTATTTTAAAAAATTCGGGAAAAGAAAACAAGAGGTGTTGTCTGATGAAAATAGTAGGATTAGAAAAGTCATCAAGTGATTTTATAGATATGGAAGTTGCACAGCCAGTTCCTGAAAAACATGATTTATTAGTAAAGATTACTGCGATTTCTATTAACCCTGTGGATACAAAAATGCGAGCAGCTAATAATACAGATAATTTGAAAATTTTAGGCTGGGATGCAGTTGGAGAAGTGGTGGATATTGGAGCTAACGTCACTTTGTTTGAACGAGGACAAGAGGTATATTTTGCTGGAGATGTCACAAGACCAGGCACATACGCTGAATTTACATTGATTGATGAACGATTAGTTGGAATAAAGCCAAATACCTTAAAACAAGAAGAAGCTGCGGCCATGCCACTTACGACGATTACAGCATGGGAAGCATTATTTGATAGATTGGAAATTACTACAAAAGATAAAGGGAAAACAATTTTAATTATCAATGGTGCTGGCGGTGTGGGGTCAATAGCCACTCAACTAGCTGCAAATGCAGGGCTAAATGTGATAGCAACGGCTTCAAGAACAGAGACTATCAATTGGACAAAGCGTTTTGGCGCAAATGATGTAATTAATCATCGTGAGAATTTAACCAAACAGCTAAAAGAACTTGGCTTTATACAGGGCGTCGATTTTATTTTATGTCTACACAATACAAATGCACATTGGGACGATATGCAAGAAGCTATACGCCCACAAGGAAAAATTTGCTCTATTGTCGAATTAGCAGAACCTGTAAAGATGTCTCTATTAAAAGATAAAAGCGCCACATTTAGTTATGAATTTATGTTCACTCGTTCCAAATATGATACAGAAGACAAAATTAAACAGCATGAAATCTTAACAAATGCAGCACAATTGTTTGATAAGGGCATACTTAAGTCAACATTAAATAAAGTTTTATCACCAATAAATGCAGCAACTATAGAAGAAGCACATGAAATTATCTTATCTGGTCAAATGATTGGAAAATTAGTGGTGAAAGGATTTGAGTAGCAATGAGTGGAAAACAAGTATCATTATATATTGCAGTTAGCTTGGATGGTTATATTGCCGATGAAATGGGAAGTGTAGAATGGCTAGAATCAATTGATAGTGAAGGTGATGCGGGATATGAAGCCTTCTTTGATAACGTAGATACGGTTGTGATGGGACGAACGACATATCAACAAATTTTTTCACTTACAGATACTTTCCCATACAGTAAAAAAGATGTCTATGTTTTTTCTAATACAAAAGCAGGTACCAAAGATGAATATGCTGATTTTGTCACAGGGACAGTGGATACATGGCTAAATAATATTGATGGTGAAAAAATCTGGCTTGTTGGTGGGGCGAAATTAGTTAAGCAATTTTTGAAAGAAAAAGCGATTGATCGTTTTGTAATAACAATTGCTCCGATTATTCTAGGAAAAGGTATCCCTTTATTTGAAGAAGATAAAGAACATGCGCTAGAACTTGAAGGAGTCAGTCATTTTGGTCAATTTGCGCAGTTGACTTATAAAAATTTGGAGGAAAATTAAAATGAAAATTGCAGCTTTTGATATAGATGCACAAAAAGGATTTTCACCACTTTGTCCAGAAGAGCTACCTGTGCCAGAAGGTGATAAAATTGTTCCAGAACTAAACTTTATGGCAAGCCTTGCGTCTGTTCGAATAGGTAGTAAAGACGCACACCCTCAAAATGCAGTATGGGTAGTGGATTCAAAAGAAGAGATGTTAGCCACGCTTGATTATCCTAATGCAGATCTTACTTGGGTTAGGCACTGTGAACCTGGGACAAAAGGCTTTGAACTACTGGATGGTTTGCCGCAAGTGACAGATTATAATTATTTCATTTGGAAAGGGATGGAACGAGATATTCATCCATATGGAGCGTGTTATCACGATATTCTTGAACAGCTTTCAACAGGCGTTTTAGAATATTTGCGAGAAGAAAAAGTAGATTTGGTTCTTGTTGGAGGTTTAGCATTTGATTTTTGCGTGAAAACTACGGTTATACAGTTAAGTAGGGCAGGCTTTTCTGTATTAGTATATTTACCCGCGACACGTGCGTTATCTGAACAAGGTTTTGATGAAACGAGAACACAGCTAGCGAATACCCATAAAGTTCAACTTATCGAAACGAGGGAAGAACTTGTCGCCTACTGCCAATAATTTTATTGGATGAGGTGAGGGGAATGAGGAAAGTCGGATTATTTCCAAGTATGATAATTTTTTTCACAGTAGGTATTTCTGCTGTGTTATATCCGCTACTACCAGCTGAAGTGGCAGTACATTTCGGTACGGATTTCTCCCCAGATATGTTTATGCAGAAATGGTTAGGGCTAATTATGATCCCTTTTTTGATGATTATGTTTACAGGAACAGAATATTATGGCAAAGAAAAAGTGAATCAAGAGAGCTTATTGGAATTTGAATATTGTTTTAGACTCTTATTAGTACTGCTTACAATAATTCAAATGAGTATTATTCTTTACGCTTTAGGTTATGATATACCAACTGGTCGTTTTTCATTAGTTACAGCTGGAGCATTTATGTTAGTACTTGCAGCATACATTCAATACTCTAAAAAACTATTTAAATTTTTAACTATGATAGGTTTTAAGAAAATAGATGCATGGTCAAGAAACTTACTTAGAAAAATTACAACTGTTACACTAAATATAGCTGGTACAATTTGTTTTGCGCTTGCATTATTGATGCGAAATGATCCAAGTTATTTAATGTTAGCAATGTTAATGGCGATGTGTATTATTGTAGTAGGTTCGGGTGTTTATCTGAATAAGAAATGAAAGATATAACAGTTTATATTTACAATTAGTACAGTTTCGGTTTATAATGGTGGCGGAAGTTCTGCATGTAAGTTTGGCAGGGATTCCGTCATTTTTTTGCGTATATCAAAAGCGCTTACAAAAAAAGGAGGAAAAATTTTGCATAAAACAGCCAGAAAAATGTTAGCGGCACTTAGTTTGCTATGTTTACTTGTACTTACAGCTTGTCAGTCTGGCGATAATGGGGAAAAAGAAAGTGTAAAATCAGAACAGAAACCAAAAGTAGTTAATATTATGGAAACGAGTGGAATTCCAAATGCGAGTCCAACACTTGCAGATAATAGTGTGAGTTTCCGTGTAATCAATCAAATATTTGAAGGGTTATATCGCTTAGATAAAGAAGGTAAGCCGGTTCTTGCTCTTGCAGCCAGCGAACCAGAAGAGAAAAATGACGGGAAAACGCTTATTTTTAAAATTCGTAAAGATGCTAATTGGTCAAATGGCGACTCTGTGACGGCAGCTGATTTTGAATATGCGTGGAAAAAAGTAGTAGATCCAAAAACTGCGGCAGCATATGGACCTCAAATGGAAGAAATCGTTAAAAATGCAACACCAATTTTAAAGGGAGAAATGTCTCCAGATGAGCTTGGTATTAAAGCATTAGATCAAAAAACATTACAAATTGAATTAGAAAACCCAGTTCCCATTTTTAAAGAACTACTAACTACTGGAACATTTTTTCCGCAAAATCAAGCATTTGTAGAGAAGCAAGGGGACCGTTATGGAACAAATAGCGACACACTTATTTCGAATGGACCATATAAACTTAAAAACTGGAATGGAACTAATTTAACCTGGGATTATATTAAAAATCCAACTTATTGGGATGAAAAAAATGTTACAACGGAGAAAATTCATGTAAACGTCGTAAAAGATACAAATGCAGCGCTAAATTTATATAATACAGGGAAATTAGACCGTGTGGAGCTTGATGGGGAATTTGTAAAACAATATAAAAATGATAAAAACTTCCATAAAGAAGCAACTGGACGCTCTGTTTATATGAAAATGAATCAAGGGAAAGACGGAGAAAAAACGGATTTAGCAAACTTGAATTTACGTCGTGGTTTAGCAATGGCAATTAATAAAGCGGGAATGGTGGATACGTTATTAGCAAATGGCTCTAAAGCGTTAAATGGCAATGTTCCAAGTGGGATTATGTTTGATCCGGAAACGAAAGAAGATTTCCGAAAGCAAAATGGCGACTTGCTAAAATTTGATCTACAACAAGCCAGAAAAGCATGGAATCAAGGGTTAAAGGAAATTGGTAAAACAGAATTAACACTTACATTAACAAGTGGTGACACTTCCTTACAACGCAAACAAACAGAATTTATTCAAAACCAATTAGAAGAAAATTTACCTGGTTTAACGATTAAATTAAAAAACATTACTAATCAAGCAAGTTTTAAAGCAGATGTCACTCAAGATTTTGATATTTTATTAGGTGGTTGGGGTGGCGATTATCAAGACCCATTAACATATCTAAACCTATTTTTAACCAATAGTCCAGGAAATCATACGGGTTTTTCTAATCCTAAATATGATGAGCTAGTCCTTGGCGCTAAAGGAAATCTATCAACAAATCCAGAAAAAAGGTGGCAAGCATTACTTGAAGCAGAGCAAATCTTACTAAAAGAGAATGCGGTACTTATTCCACTTTATCAAGGCGGACGCGCATATTTACAAAAGAGTGATTTAAAAAATTATACAACTTATCCAATCGGCTCGGAAAACTATAAATGGATAGAGAAACATTAAGAAAAAGTGAGTTTAGGTCAAATCCTAGACTCACTTTTTTTAAGTTGAATTAAAATAAGACTTAGGATGTACCAATTTTCAGCCTGTAGCCGTTCGTTCATTCCAAGGGAGTCTTCTATAATAAACTTATCAACAAAAAAGGAAGGTAAAAGCAATGAAAAAGGGAATTTTTGGTTTATTGGCTGCACTTTTTGTCATAACGATGGTTGTAATCGAATTTTCGGCACCAATTGGCTCAGCAGCAAATACATACTACGTTACAATCAAAAGCGATGGCAAAGAAGTAACTAAGTCAAAATTCAAGGGTTACTCTTTCAACGAATCGTGTCTAGATAATAATGGAAACAGTCAAAAGGTTAACTTTATGTCTACCACACAACTCAAAAAAAACAAACAATATAAAATCGTCGTACAAGACAATGAGTTGCTCGTTCAAGCCAAGGAAATTAATAGCGTTCCACTTGCAAGTAGTAAATAATTTAAGGAAAAGAGGAAATTATCATGAATAAATTTTGGAAAATATTTTTCACAGTTATTTTAGGGATTATTGCACTTAATATTGTATTAAAGGTTATTGGTATTACATTACACTTCCTTTTCCCAATTTTAATTTTAGGTGGAATTGGATACCTGCTTTATCGTATGTGGGGGAATAACACAAAATCTTCTAACCGTAATAAAGAAGATCGTTACGACTGGTAAAATAATTAGCTAAAAAAGCTCCCTAGGCTTTTAGATAGAACCTAATTTCTTTATAGAAGTTAGGTTTTTTTGTATGCTAATTTTGTTATAATAAAGAAAAGGAAATGAGGCGATCGAAATGAAAAAGGATATAATTGCAAAAACCATTGTTATATCAATCATTACAGCGCTAGTTTTCAACATCAAGCGAAAAAAAGTAAAATAGCTACGTAAAAAACATAAATAATGATTAAATGGCTATTTTAAGCCGTTTTCAACTAAAATCATCACTAGTATGCTATAATAACAAAAAGAAAATCGTGGAGGATATAGTGATGGATATCGAACGAACTTTACTAAAACAAGAAAAATGGCGCTTTATTGATAATACAACTATTAACCCAGCTTTTGATGCAATTCAATCGTTTGCTACAGATGATACGTTATGCCGTTCAGTAGGGGCGAGGTTAGCTCCTTCAACTGTTCGTGGCTGGGTTCATGAAAAGACAGTTTCGCTTGGAATACAAGATTCTAAGTTGCCAGATATAGATAAAGGTATTGCTTTTTTACAAGAGCAAGGTTACCGAGTGGTTGTTCGCAATTCAGGTGGTTTAGCGGTAGTGCTTGATTCTGGCGTGTTAAATCTTTCAATCGTGCTTCCAGATGCTGAACGAGGAATTGCAATAGAGCGCGGCTATGAAACAATGTTCACACTTATTAAAGACATGTTTGTTGATTGTAAGGAAG
Organism: Listeria immobilis; assembly: GCF_014322845.1. Taxonomy (NCBI): domain Bacteria; kingdom Bacillati; phylum Bacillota; class Bacilli; order Caryophanales; family Listeriaceae; genus Listeria; species Listeria immobilis. Next base: position 21,186 of record NZ_JAASUA010000007.1, read on the forward strand.
TAATCGAAGCGAAGGAAATTGTCCATTCTTACTGCCCTGGAAGCTATGACCTTAGTATTCAAGGACAAAAATTTGCTGGCATCTCCCAGCGAAGGATGGCTAAAGGTGTGGCTGTTCAGATTTATTTAGCAGTAGATGGCGATCAAACTGCACGCTCCACATTAATTCGAGATTTTTATACAATTAGTGGAAAAGATAAGCAATCGAAATATACTTTTCCAGATGTCGATCCTAAAGTGATGGGAACATTATCAGATTTAATGAAAGAAAATATGGATGTAAATAGCTGTTTAGTTAGGTTATTCAATAGTTTACGGCATTATGCAGGAGAACTTGTGTCGGGAACACTTACAGCAGAAGAGCTTGATCTTTTCCCAGCATACTATGATCGGCTAATCATAAGGAATAACAAAGTACTTACCTAGAAAACACGAAAGGAGAGCGGCACATGAGTTATTTAACAGAGAAACTACTTGAAGAAAAAGTATTTAAAGACCCAGTTCATGGTTATGTCCATGTTTCTGACAGAGTGATTTGGGATTTAATTGCGACAAAAGAATTTCAACGTTTGCGACGAATTCACCAGCTAGGTACGACATCGCTCACTTTTCATGGCGCTGAACATAGCCGTTTTAATCATTCGTTAGGTGTATATGAGATTATACGGCAAATTATTGATGTCACCTTTGCAAAAGAAACTCAGTTAGATGAAGAAGAACGCCTGATTGCTTTATGTGCTGCACTTTTACATGATTTAGGTCATGGTCCATTTTCTCATGCTTTTGAAAAAGTGTTTGGAACAGACCACGAAGAGTTTACACAAGAAATTATTATTGGAAATACAGAGGTTAGCGCTGTTTTAGCACGTGTTGGGGAAGATTTTCCGTTGAAGGTAGCTGCTATCATTAAGAAAAACTATCCAAACCAAACGCTAGTAAAGTTGATTTCAAGCCAAATTGATGCGGATCGTATGGATTACTTATTACGAGATGCTTATTATACGGGTGTTAGTTATGGAAAGTTTGATATAGAGCGGATTTTACGGGTACTGCGGCCAAGTCCAGATGGTAATGGTGTGATAGTGAAATACTCTGGAATGCACGCCGTTGAGGATTATATTATGAGTCGCTATCAAATGTACCAACAAGTGTATTTCCATCCTGTAAGTCGTAGTGGGGAAGTATTGCTATGGAAAATTTTAGAACGTGCTAAAAAACTTTATTGTGCTGGGTACGAGTTTCAAGTTTCACCGATTCAAGTATTACCTTTTTTTGAAGAGGAAGTTGATTTAGAAGAATATCTTATTTTAGATGATATTGTTTTAATGTTCTATTTTTCAATTTGGCAAAAAGAAAATGATCCGATTTTAAGCGATTTATGTCAGCGTTTTTTAAATAGAAGATTGCTTAGATACCTTAACTATAATCCAAAAGAAGATGCGGAACTTTATGCGGAACTTAAGGGGTTGCTTGAAAAAGCAGATATAGATCCATCCTATTACTTAGTCATCGATTCCTCTTCTGACTTACCATATGATTACTATCTTCCAGGAGTTGGTAGTGGTAAAGATCCGATTAAGTTATTGATGGGAAACGGTGAGTTACATGAATTATCGACAGAGTCTCCGGTTGTAGAAGCGATTGGTAGAGAACGTCGAACCGATATTAAATTATATTACCCGCTAGATTTTATTGAAAGCGGTCAAGTAGACTCAGAAACAGCTGAGAGAATGATTTCTTTAATTCATGCGCATTCTCTAAAGGGCAAATAAAAGAAGCACGGTAAAACCCTGCTTCTACTACTTTTAAATATCTGATTTTCTTACGCCGCCAACACCGTAATCTGTTTTTTTCATTTCTTGTAAAATGACATGGATATTTTCTTTAGGAGCTTGTAAATTTTTGGAAACGACTTCCGTTACTTCGCTAACTAAGGCTTTCTTTTGTTCATCATTGCGTCCTTCTAAGAATTGAATAGTAACAAATGGCATGTTCTCACCTCGATAAATGTTTTTCTCATTATACCACATAAAAATTATCCATTAAATGATAAAGGAGGCGCTTATGCCTAGTTTTCTTGCTTATCCGCTTGAACTTATTCCCTATGTTTTAGTTACTTTATTAATTGCCTTTACAATCCATGAGTGGGCACATGCGTTAGTAGCGCTTGCCTTTGGTGATGATACAGCCAAAAATCAAGGGCGTTTATCTTTAAATCCACTTGTGCATATTGATTTATTTGGTTTATTAATGATTTTAATTGCTGGTTTCGGTTGGGCTAAACCAACTCCGGTCAATCGTTTTAAATTAAAGAAAAGACGTCTTGGCAGTATTTTGGTTTCACTTGCAGGTCCAATAAGTAATTTGGTGCTCGCAGTAATTGGTGTCGGTTTTTATGCTCTGTTTCTGAACTTTGATTTTTTCGCATACGGTTCAGTAGTAGAAACATTTTTAATGATTTTTGTGCAATTAAATATCGTTTTATTTGTATTTAACTTAATTCCACTTCCACCTTTGGATGGCTACCAGATACTAGTGGAATTCTTGCCAATGTCTGCTAGGGCTAAACTTGAGCCAGTGGAACGTTATGCAATGCTTATTTTCCTTGTTATTGTGCTAACACCAATTTCGGATTTCACTATTCAACCAATTTTTAACACGGTTATTCCGTTTGTTTTTAACATAATATTAACGATTTTCGGTCTAACCTCATTTTAACCTGTTGCTTTTCATGCTATTTTTAACTATAATATAATGCGTCTATTCTTCTGACCGGAAAGGGGTAAATAAGCGATATGACAGCTAATCAAATGGAACGAAAAAAAGTAACTATTCATATCACCAATGTCATCCGCCAGATGGATGCAGAAGAGAAAACGAATATGTCTGTAGCTGGTGTTTTTTACCGTGATAAAGGCAATCGCTATCTGCATTATGAGGAAAAACAATTAGCTGGCACGATTCGCACAGTTCTCAAAATTGCTGACAACGAGCTACTTTTAATGAGAAGCGGGGCTGTAAATATGCGAATGCACTTTTTCCGAGATAACAGAAGAAGTACTGCGTCTATAGATTCAGGTGCGGGTAAATTACAACTAGAGTCAGAATTAGTATCAATGGAAGAATTATATGAAAACAAGCCAGATGTTTTAAGTGAAGTCGCATTTCAATACGATTTACTAAGCCATGGCGAGTACATCGGTTCATATACTGTTTTAATGAAAATAGAGGAGGACGCAGAATGAATGTCATGCAAGAGAATCAGGTTAAATTAATCCGCCACATTAAACAAGCAGTTGTTCAAGCGGTTGGTTTAGAAGAAGCAGAAGTACCAGAAATTTTATTAGAAGTTCCCAAAGATAAAAAGCATGGAGATTATTCCACTAATATTGCAATGCAACTTGCTCGTGTAGCAAAAAAAGCACCTCGTCAAATTGCGGAAAGTATTGTGCCAGAACTAAAAAAAGATAATAAATTGATTAAAGAAGTAGAAATTGCAGGCCCAGGATTTATCAATTTTTACTTAGATAATGCTTATTTAACGGATTTAGTACCAGTTATTTTAGCTGAAGATACAGCTTACGGAAAGTCTGATTTTGGTAAAGGTGAAAAGTTCCAAATTGAATTTGTGTCTGCTAATCCTACTGGTGACTTGCATTTAGGTCATGCACGTGGAGCTGCGATTGGAGACTCACTAGCGAATATCATGACAATGGCTGGTTATAATGTTTCAAGAGAATATTATATTAATGATGCTGGAAATCAAATTAATAATTTAGTTTTATCAGCTGAAGCTCGCTATTTTGAAGCGTTAGGGTTAGAAGCGGAATTTCCAGAAGATGGTTACCGCGGTGCTGATATAATTTCACTTGGAAAAGATTTAGCAGCAAAATATGGTGATAAATATGTAAATACTAGCGAGGAAGAGCGTCGTTCAGTTTTTCGGGTGGATTCGCTAGCTTTTGAAACTGCAAAATTGCGTGCTGACTTAGAGGAGTTCCGTGTTTCATTTGATGAGTGGTTTTCAGAAACATCGCTTTATGAAGAAAACAAAGTGTTGCCAGCTCTGGAACGACTACGTGAAAATGGCTATATTTATGAGCTAGATGGTGCAACATGGTTACGTACTACTGATTTTGAGGATGACAAAGACCGTGTTTTGATTAAGTCGGACGGAAGCTATACTTATTTCTTACCAGATATTGCCTATCATTTAAACAAATTAGAGCGAGGGTTTGATGTTTTAATTGATATTTGGGGTGCGGATCATCATGGTTATATTCCACGTATGCGTGCAGCCATTGAAGCATTAGGATATTCACCAAAGCAATTAGAAGTAGAAATCATCCAATTAGTACACCTTTTTGAAGATGGCGTACAAGTTAAAATGAGTAAGCGAACTGGGAAATCAGTGACGATGCGGGACTTAATTGAAGAAGTTGGCTTAGACGCAACAAGATATTTCTTTGCAATGCGCAGTTCAGATACACATATGAACTTTGACATGAGCTTGGCAAAATCAACTTCTAATGATAATCCTGTTTATTATGTCCAATATGCGCATGCAAGAATTTCAAGCATTTTACGTTCTGGTAAGGAGCAAAACCTAGATGTGTCAAAAGATGCAGATATGCGTTTACTTCAAACCGAAGCAGAATATGATTTGCTAAAAGTATTAGGCGAATTTGCAGATGTTGTTGCAGAAGCTGCTGTAAAAAGAGCCCCTCATCGAATTGTACGTTATTTAAATGATTTAGCTAGTGCTTTCCATCGTTTTTATAATAGCAATAAAGTGCTTGATATGGACAACTTAGAAGTAACAAAAGCTAGACTAGCGCTTATTAAGACGGCTCAAATTACTCTTAGAAATGGTTTAACGCTTCTTGGTGTATCAGCGCCAGAAAAAATGTAAAACCTTAAAATTATAAGTTACTCGTTGACGTCATAACCAAAATGTACTAAAGTTAATAGAAACATAGGTAATTGAAAAAACGGGGAGAGCATATGATGAAGCGATTAATAATTTTGGCGCTGCTTTTCGTGTTTCTGTGCGTCGCAATCTATATTCTCTACGACTTTCAACTTGGATCCATCCCAATTCTTCTAATGGCCATCCTATTCTTTTACATCGGATATAAAATAGTCAAGAAGAATTGATGTAATTATGTAAATTTAGGTTGTACTTGCCAGAAATAACATGTAAAATAGTGAAGTTGGGCTGAACGAAAAAATAGCTAAATAAATTGGAATTACGATAGAAAGGGCGTGCCAGTTTTGGATTTAAAGAACTTAACGCAAGAAGAACGTAGTGAACTATCTTTAATCGATGTTGCACATTTTATTTTGGAACAGCGGAAGGAAACGATTCTTTTCCCTGAATTAGTGAAAGAGATTCAATCGTTCCTAGGTTTGAAAGATGCAGAAATAAGGGAACGTCTTGTTCAATTTTATACAGATATGAATATTGATGGTAACTTCATTTCACTTGGAAATAACACATGGGGACTTCGTGCTTGGTATCCAATGGATGCAATTGATGAAGAAGTTCAAACACAAACAACACCGAAGAAAAAACGTAAATCAGATGATGATGAAGAAGAGGAAGAAATTCTTGACGATGATGTGGACTATGATGAAGAAATCGTGGAAGAGCTTGGGGAAGAAGAAATTTCCCTTGCAGATGTCTTACTTGATGAAGACGACGATGATCACTTGCCAGACGGAATTGAAGGCGATTTGTCTACTGTAGAAGATGACTATACTGATGGGGATTATACAGAAGACCCAGAAAATAAATAATAATTTTTAGGTCAGGTAAACGCACTTTTTTAGAGTGAATGTTTATCTGATTTTTTTTATTACGTATTAGTGCGGTTGATGACGGTTTCAAAAAATAAACGCTTGACTTCTTTCGCTATCATTAGTAGTATTTTATTTGGGCTCCCTTTTATAGGGACGGATATTTATGAGATTCAGCGCTCCCTTACTTTTATAAAGTAGGCGGAGTGTTTTTTATTTTGGTTTACAAAATACTTGAAATTGTGATAAGTACGTAAAAAATATCGCAATATTGTTTTATCTGGCAATTTCCCACCCCAGCAGGAAAATCGTCAGAACCCTGCAAGTTTTTCATTTCAGGAAGGAGTAGATTTTTTAATATGACAAAGTATATTTTCGTGACAGGTGGAGTAGTTTCATCCATCGGTAAAGGAATCACAGCAGCATCACTTGGACGTTTGCTGAAAAACCGTGGACTAAGTGTAACCATTCAAAAATTTGATCCGTACATCAATGTGGACCCAGGAACAATGAGTCCTTACCAACATGGGGAAGTTTATGTAACAGATGATGGTGCGGAAACTGACTTGGACCTTGGTCATTACGAACGCTTTATTGATATTAACTTAAATAAGTATAGTAATGTAACAACTGGTAAAGTATACTCAGAAGTTATTAAAAAAGAACGCCGCGGGGACTACTTAGGTGGAACAGTACAAGTTATTCCACATATTACGAATGAATTAAAAGATCGTGTTTTTCGTGCAGCTCGCATGACTAATTCGGATATTATTATTACAGAAATTGGTGGAACTGTTGGAGATATTGAATCTTTACCTTTCCTAGAAGCAATTCGCCAAATCAAAGGAGATGTAGGTGCTGAAAACGTACTTTATATCCATACAACTTTAATCCCTTATATCAAAGCAGCTGGCGAAATGAAAACCAAACCAACACAACATAGTGTGAAAGAACTTCGTAGCCTAGGAATCCAACCAAATATTATTGTCGTTCGTACAGAGCAACCGGTTTCCCAAGAAATGAAAGATAAAATTGCGCTATTTTGTGATATTAAGGCTTCAGAGGTTATTGAATCTCGTGATGAAGAAACTCTTTATAACGTACCACTTTCCTTACAAAAACAAAAAATGGATGATATTGTCCTAGAACACTTGCATTTAGAAGCACCTCAAGCAGAAATGACAGATTGGAAAGATTTAGTACATCGTGTGAAAAACTTATCCAAAAAAGTTCGTATTGGCCTTGTTGGGAAGTATGTTTCCTTACAAGATGCCTATCTTTCTGTAGCAGAAGCACTTCGTCATGCAGGATACAATCATGATGCTGAAATCGAAATTGACTGGATTGATTCCGAAAAAGTAACGAAAGAAAATGTTGCTGAAATCTTGAAAGACGTCGATGGTATCTTAGTTCCTGGTGGATTTGGTGATAGAGCAATTGAAGGTAAAATTGCTGCAATTCAATATGCGCGCGAAAATAAAGTGCCATATTTCGGTATTTGTTTAGGAATGCAGCTGGCAACAGTTGAATTTGCTCGTAATGTTCTTGGATTTGAAGACGCACATTCTGCTGAAATCAAACCAGAAACAAAACATAACATTATTGATTTATTACCTGAACAAAAAAACATTGAAAATATGGGTGGCACACTCCGTCTTGGCTTATATCCAGCACGCATTAAGCAAGGAACGAAAACAGAAGCTGCATATGGTACTACACTTGTAGAAGAACGTCACCGCCACCGCTATGAGTTTAATAACGAATATAGAGAACAAATGGAAGAAGCTGGCATGATAGTTTCTGCAACAAGTCCAGATGGTCGTCTAGTAGAAGTTGTCGAATTAAAAGATCATCCTTGGTTTGTCGCTTGCCAATACCACCCAGAATTTATTTCTCGTCCTAATCGTCCACAAAGTTTATTTAAAGACTTTATTGGCGCAGCGCTTAATAGTAAATAAGATAAAAGCGCTTTTGATTGATAAGCTAGCGCATATAGAAAAAAGCATTACTTGCTGAATTCATGTTACTCGAATTCAATAAGTAATGCTTTTTGAATAGGAACGATAATAATTCATCCAATTGAAAAAATGGCTATTCAGATAAAAAATCTTACTGTCAAAGTAATTATGATTAAACTAGGAAGATGCAGAAAGAAACGGTGAAAAATATCATTTCTATAATCCATTTAGAACTAGTATACTTTCGGTGGAAATCTTTATGGGTTGGACAATAAAAGATTGATTAAACAAAAAAGTTTCTAAAATACAAGTAGAGCTATAATAAACTTAAAAATAGAAATGAATAAGAAGTCGCATGTTGAAATAGATGAAACGCTATACATAGAAAAGAGCATCATTCACTTTTGTGAACTTTTCAGAACTTCTCGCTTCATGTATTATCAATGAATAAAATATACTGATTCAGGAGGTTTACTAAATTAGAAATGTTAGAGCAATAGATACAAAATGTATTTATTTTAGAAAGGATAAAAGAAAAATCACCGAACTAATTAAGTTGGGACACAAAATAAGTGAAAATATCATACAATGTAGTATACAAAAAAATAGGCTATAAATCACCGATAGAATATCGATAATCCATAACCTAATAATCATTACTTTTAGTTACTATTTCATTTTAATGAGTCACTTCTATTTCAGCTTGAAACTTTTTTATCTTTAGTTATTCTCACTAAGATTAGCTGCTTTCACCCAACCGAGGTCTTTGACACGATACCAGAGTTGTCCTTCAATAGTAGCTTCACGTTGTAATGTAAGGGCTTTTCCATTGAATTTAGAAAGGGGACCACGATCAATCGCAGAATCAGCAACTGGTAATCCATAATAATGTTCGTTTTGTTTACTTGGAAGAACATAGCGTGTTCCAGTTAAAACTTTTTCCATACTAGGTGTGTAGAAAGTATCCAAAGCTTTGGAATCTACCCAACCAATTGTTTTTCCATCTACACTAAATTGATACCAAATACCACTCGCTGTTTTTGCCTCACGAAGGATACGCATATTTTTTTCTGAATAGGTAGAAAGTGGATTAACAAGCGCATAACCTGAAGTTCGATAAGGCTTTGTCCATACAGAATTATTAACTGCGGTATCCACTCGACTATAGGCAGTGATTGCTTTGTCATATTCAATACTATCATATTGATTAGCAGTTAAAGTAGAAGCTTTAGTCCAGCCCAAGTCTTTGACGCGATACCATAACTCACCTTCAATAGTGGCTTTCCGTTGGACGGTAAGAGTTTTCCCCATAAATTTAGAAAGAGGACCGCGATCAATTGCGGAGTCAGCGACAGGTAATCCGTAATAATGTTGTGTTTCTTTACCGGGAGCCACATAACGAGTCGCAGTAAAGTTGATTTCCATACTAGGAGTATAGAAAGTATCCAAAGCTTTAGAATCTACCCAACCAATTGTTTTTCCGTCTACGCTAAATTGGTACCAAATGGCGCTTGGAGTTTTTGCTTCACGAACAATTCGTAGATTTTTCCCAGAATAAGCGGAAAGGGCGCTTATTTGTGTAGCACCTTCGGTTTTCCCAGGATTATTCCAAATATAATTGTCAGATGCAGTATTTACCCGACTATAAGCAGTAATTGCTTTGTTATATTCAATTTGTTCATATTGTGTATCAGATAGATTAGCTGCTTTCACCCAACCGAGGTCTTTGACACGATACCAGAGTTGTCCTTCAATAGTAGCTTCACGTTGTAATGTAAGGGCTTTTCCATTGAATTTAGAAAGGGGACCACGATCAATCGCAGAATCAGCAACTGGTAATCCATAATAATGTTCGTTTTGTTTACTTGGAAGAACATAGCGTGTTCCAGTTAAAACTTTTTCCATACTAGGTGTGTAGAAAGTATCCAAAGCTTTGGAATCTACCCAACCAATTGTTTTTCCATCTACACTAAATTGATACCAGATACCACTCGCTGTTTTTGCCTCACGAAGGATACGCATATTTTTTTCTGAATAGGTAGAAAGTGGATTAACAAGCGCATAACCTGAAGTTCGATAAGGCTTTGTCCATACAGAATTATTAACTGCGGTATCCACTCGGCTATAGGCAGTGATTGCTTTGTCATATTCAATACTATCATATTGATTAGCAGTTAAAGTAGAAGCTTTAGTCCAGCCCAAGTCTTTGACGCGATACCATAACTCACCTTCAATAGTGGCTTTCCGTTGGACGGTAAGAGTTTTCCCCATAAATTTAGAAAGAGGACCGCGATCAATTGCGGAGTCAGCGACAGGTAATCCGTAATAATGTTGTGTTTCTTTACCGGGAGCCACATAACGAGTCGCAGTAAAGTTGATTTCCATACTAGGAGTATAGAAAGTATCCAAAGCTTTAGAATCTACCCAACCAATTGTTTTTCCGTCTACGCTAAATTGGTACCAAATGGCGCTTGGAGTTTTTGCTTCACGAACAATTCGTAGATTTTTCCCAGAATAAGTGGAAAGGGCGCTTATTTGTGTAGCACCTTCGGTTTTATTGGGCTTTGTCCAGACATAATATCCAGTTGCTGTTTCTACTCGACTATAAGCGGTAATCGGTTTCTCATACTCAATTAAGTCGTATTTTGTGGTAGTTAAGTTTGCTGCTTTCACCCAACCGAGGTCTTTGACACGATACCAGAGTTGTCCTTCAATAGTAGCTTCACGTTGTAATGTAAGGGCTTTTCCATTGAATTTAGAAAGAGGACCACGATCAATTGCAGAATCAGCAACTGGTAATCCATAATAATGTTCGTTTTGTTTACTTGGAAGAACATAGCGTGTTCCAGTTAAGACTTTTTCCATACTGGGTGTATAGAAGGTATTAAGCGCTTTGGAGTCTACCCAACCAATTGTTTTTCCATCTACACTAAATTGATACCAAAGTGCGCTAGGGGTCTTAGCTTCACGGATAATGCGTAAATTTTTACCGGTATAGGAAGAAAGTGGGTTTACTAGTCTAGCGCCTTCTGTTTTGTTTGGTCGTGTCCAGACAGAATTTCCAGTGGTGGTTTTTACGCGGCTGTAGGCAGTGATTGCTTTTTCATATTCAATTTGTTCATATGTTACTTGCATCGCTTTATACTTTTGATTTACTAAAGAAACAAAATCAGTGAAATTGTAGCCCCATTGATTGAAATAGCCGACAGGGTCTGTATGTGTCGTTCCACCAAGATAGCGAGTGACTGCATCATGTGACCAAACAGTACCTTTGCCATCTCCGTGAGCGTTATCCACAGGTAATTTATATTGATTTAAGAGATAGGCAGTATAGTATGCATAGTTATTTATAGAGCGAGCAAATTCATCAAATGTTTTCGAACGGACCAGTTCTACTTGAATAAAGCGAGCATTAGCATATTGACCGGCACCCCATACCCCATTTTGAGTGGGATGAATTTGAATGATACGGGATTTGTCCACAAATGCATGGACGAAAGCGTTGTTATAATTACTACTCATATAACTAATTTCACCTGTAATCGTGGATGAATTATTGGCAGTTTCATGTATAACAATTCCCTCTGGTTTTCCATACCCATTACGATAGTTGAATTTAGGGAATTGGCTTTTTAGTTGCTTTTCTATTGATGCAGTAGAGAACTTATTTGTTGTAATATAGGAATTAACGTTAGGATAACCTGATGTAGCACGAAGCAAAGGGACTTCCTTTAATACGGTAATAGTCTCATCTTCAAAGCCATCATGTTCCTCTGTAGCAGTTCCGTCTCTAACTCCTTTTGGAATATAAACGGATTGATCATCCGCTTTTTGTACCGTGTCAATGGAAGAAGCACTTGCTTTTTCTGCAATTGTGGTTGCGGAAACACCCACAATAGCAAGACTTGCAAATACGACCGCTGACTTTACTAATTTTTTCAAAGTTCTAATCCTCTCCTAACTACATTACTTTTTAAAAAATAATCTATACTAATTATGACAATAGGTTAAGATGGAGTCAATGGAAATTGGCAACAATGAACCTATTTGCATATAATTTGTCACAGAATAGTAATAAAATTTCTATTTCACATTGAAAAAGGAAATTCGAAAACAATAAATATGTGTTTGGTAGTGGGTAAAAAGGCCTCATTTTACTGATAAGGTTTGTTATAGTCAAACAAGTTGACATCCCTAAAGCAAAATAGGAAACTTAACTCTATAAATAGGAAAGAGGGAGCGGCAATTTGCAAAAGAGAGCGATGATAATATATAATCCGGCAGCTGGAAAGAATAAGTTTAGAAAATTACTTCCGGATGCAGAACAAATTTTAACAAATGCAGATTTTGATGTAACATTAGTTCCGTCTACAAAAGCGCCAAAGAGTACTAAAAAAATTGCTAAACAAGCGGCAGAAGAAGAGTATGATGTAGTGATAGCAGCAGGTGGAGATGGGACAGTAAATGAAGTGGTTAATGGATTAATGCAAGTGACTAATCCACCAAAACTAGGTATTTTACCAGTAGGAACGACAAATGATTACGCAAGAGCACTTAATTTTGCGAAGGATCCACTAGAAGCACTTCATATTATCGCAAAACAAGAGACTATTCGAGTAGATATTGGAAAAGCAAATGAAACCGAATTTTTTATTAATAATGCAGCAGGTGGGAAAATTACAGAAATAACTTATGCAGTGAAAGAATCAATGAAATCAAAATGGGGTAGGCTTGCATATCTTTTTAGTGGTCTTAGGATATTACCTAAACTATCGCCAGTAAATGTAGAAATTAGTTATAATGATCAATTATTTCAGGGCGAAATTTTACTGTTTTTTGTTAATAAATCAAATTCAGTTGGCGGGATGGAAACGCTTTGTCCACCAGCCCAACTAAATAGTGGTATGTTTGAACTTTTAATCCTAAAAAAAGTGTCGCCGCAGAAGTTATTTCAATTATTTACTTCAATAAAAAAAGGTACTCATTTGGAAAGCGAACATGTAATTCATGTACGTACCAATAAAGTGGAAATTAGAAGTATGGCAGACTTAAACATTAGTTATGATGGAGTCTATGGTGGAAAAGCCCCGTATACATTAGAGGTTATTCCAGAAGCCTTAGAAATATTTGCAGATAAATCAAGAATAATAAATCGTCTTAGAGGCTAAAGCGTTTTCACGATATTTTTTTCTTGTTTATATGGTAAATTCATCACAAATCTGTTATCATATACTTTGTTAGGGGAAAATAGCTGCCACTATTTTTCACGGCGGAAATTCAAATCTAGGGGAAATCAAAAATGGTTTTCCTAAATTCCTGAGGGAGGAAATTGTATTATGCCTATCGTTAACATGACAGACATGCTGAAAAAAGCATTAGCTGGGAAATATGCTGTTGGCCAATTCAACATCAACAACCTTGAATGGACACAAGCTATTTTGAAAGCTGCAGAAGCAGAAAAAGCACCAGTAATTTTAGGAGTTTCTGAAGGAGCTGCTAAATACATGGGAGGATTCAAAACAGTTGTAAAAATGACTGAAGGACTTGTAGAAGACCTGAAAATCACTGTACCTGTTGCAATTCACCTTGATCATGGTTCAAGCTTTGATTCTTGTAAAGCGGCTATCGATGCAGGATTTTCTTCTGTAATGATCGACGGCTCTCACCACCCAATCGACGAAAATATTGCAATGACTAAACAAGTTGTTGATTATGCGCATGCAAAAGGCGTATCTGTAGAAGCTGAAATTGGTACTGTTGGTGGGGATGAAGACGGAGTAACTGGTGGAATCAACTATGCTGATCCACAAGAATGCTTACGTGTTGTTAAAGAAGCTAACATTGATGCACTTGCTGCAGCATTAGGTTCTGTTCACGGTCCTTATCACGGCGAACCTGTACTTGGTTTTGACGAAATGAAAGAAATCTCTGAACTTACAGGTGCTCCACTTGTACTTCACGGTGGTTCTGGAATTCCGGAACACCAAATTAAAAAAGCAATTGAACTAGGTCACAGCAAAATCAACGTTAACACTGAATGCCAAATCGTTTGGACTGCAGCTGTTCGCGAAAAATTAGCTACTGACGATAAAGTTTATGATCCACGTAAAGTAATCGGTCCTGGTGTGGATGCGATTATCAAAACAGTTACAGAAAAAATTCAAGAGTTTGGTTCTAACGGTAAAGCGTAAAACTAAATTTATGATGATATAAAAATAACTGGCAAAATTCACTTGTTGATTTTGCCAGTTATTTTTATATGGTGATAAAGCATTTATATAGAAGGAAATTAATTATCGTTATTTTAATGAATATGTTATGATAGCAATAGCTTTTATATAGAACGGACTCAAAGTCTAAAATTCCCGATTAAAAATCATGCTACAGGCGCATGTTTTATCATACAAAATGAGTCATAATGTAATTAGCCATGTAATACGAAAGAATAGAATTATGTTATAATAATATACTAAATAATAAATGAACAAACGAGGAAGAGAGTAGGCGATAGTAATGAATATAGGGATTTTCACGGATACCTACAGTCCGCAGATTAGCGGTGTAGCTACGTCAATCATGATTATGGAAAACGAACTAAGAAAACAAGGGCACACTGTATATATTTTTACAACAACTGATCCTAACGCCGATCGAGAAAGTGAAGAGGGACGTGTTTTTCGTTTGCCTAGTATTCCTTTTGTCTTTTTTCCGGAACGTCGTGTAGCTGTAGCTGGGATGAATAAATTTATTAAATTAGTGGGACGCTTAAATTTAGATATTATTCATACGCACACTGAATTTTCTCTAGGACTTTTAGGTAAGCGCATTGCTAAAAAATATCATATTCCTTCCGTCCACACCTATCACACTATGTATGTAGATTACCTGCACTATATTGCAAAAGGGAAAATAATTACACCTTCTATGGTTGGCAAAATGACTAAATCTTTTTGTGATAGTTATGACGCAATAATCACCCCAACAGCGAAAGTAAAACACCATCTTGAAGAACAAGGGATTCATAAATTAATGTATACCATTCCAACTGGCACAGATATTTCTTCTTTTGCACCAGCAGAAAAGCAACAAATAACAGATTTAAAAAAATCACTTGGAATTGGTGTAGACGATGCGGTTATCCTTTCTTTAGGGCGAATTGCTCAGGAGAAAAATATTGATGCAATCATTAATGCGATGCCAGAAGTACTTTTGGAAGAACCGAATGCTAAATTGGTTATTATTGGTGACGGTCCTGTTCGCAAAGAGCTAGAAAAAATAGTAGAATATAAGAATTTAGAACCACATGTTATTTTTACTGGTGCAGTAGAATGGGAAAATATTAGTTTATACTATCAGTTAGGCGACCTGTTTGTAAGTGCTTCAACAACTGAAACACAAGGACTAACTTATGCGGAGGCAATGGCGGCTTCATTACCAGTAGTTGCAAAACGTGATGAAAGCATTGAGGGATTCTTAACAGACGGGGAAACTGCCTTTTTATTTGATGAAGATTATGAATTAGCAGGCTTATTAGTCCAAATTTTATCAGATAAAAATACTGCAACTCATGTAGCTACAAATGGACGAGTGAAGGTAGAATCGATTTCTGCGGATCAATTCGGTCTTAACGTGGAAGCTACATACAATGAAGTTCGTGAAATCTACCGTGCAAAGCGAAAAAATGGCTCCATTAAAGTAAAACCAACATTAATCAAAAGTAAAATAGCTTCCCAAGTATTTTCGCTTTCATCTTCTACACAAGTTCACAGAAAAGAGAGGTCTTCGCGACGTGATTAAGTTGACAATGCTATCTTCAGCGGAAAAAGTCAAGGGTCAAGGTGTAGCGTCAGCATACCGCGAACTTGTGAATTTGCTAGAAGAAAGATATACAAATGAAATTGATATGCAGATTAATAGTTTTAGAGAATCGGATATCACACATTACCATACTGTTGATTTCCGTTTTTTTCTTTCTACTTTTTTTAAGAAAAAACGCGGTGTTTGTGTTGGTTATGTCCACTTTTTACCTGAAACAATGGAAGGTAGTTTAAAATTACCTTGGATTGCACGAGTGGTTTTTTATAAATATTTAATTAGCTTTTATAAGCGGATGGATGAAATTGTTGTAGTAAATCCATCATTTATTCCTAAATTAACTGCATATAACATTCCAGAAGAAAAAATCCACTACATTCCAAATTTTGTTTCTAAAAAAACTTTTTTTCCAATTTCTCAAGCGGAAAAAAATGTTGCTCGAGAAAAATATGGAATTACAGAAGATAAATTCACGGTTATCGGAATTGGTCAGGTGCAGCATCGAAAAGGAGTGCTTGATTTTATTGAAGTAGCTAAACAACTTCCAGAAGTGCAATTTGTCTGGGCAGGTGGCTTTTCATTTGGGAAAATCACTTCTGGTTATGAAGAGCTAAAGAGAATTTATGATAATCCGCCTGACAATGTGAAATTTATTGGAATTGTGGACCGTTCAGAGATGAATGCTTGTATTAATATGGCAGATATTTTCTTTATGCCATCTTATAATGAGCTTTTTCCTATGGCGATTTTAGAAGCAATGAGTTCTAATGTCCCCATTTTACTCCGGAATTTAGATTTATATGAGGAGATTTTAGATGGTTATTATGTAAAAGAAGCCGATAATCAGGGTTTTATTCAGGCAATTCAGCGTTTAAAAACAGACGAAAATTATTATAATGAAATGCTAGAAAAGGCGAAAAAAGGTGCCGCATATTATTCAGAAGATCGACTAGCTGAGATATGGTACTCGTTTTATCAAGGGTTATACACAAAGGAGTGATGAGTAATGAGTGGAGGCATTAAAAAAAATCTTTTTAATATTGCTATTGTACTTACAATTAGTATTGGATTTATTATTTGGCAATTCAAAGATGTAGATGTCTCTACATTCTTCGCTTCTATGTTAAAAGTAAATCCTTGGTGGCTTGTTGCTGCATTTGGTGCAATGTTTTTATATTGGTTTTTGGAAGCCGTTGTTTTACAAACAGCATCGAAACCAGCGAATAAGGATCAGCGCTTTTTTTCCTCTTTTCGGATTACAATGATTGGTCAGTTTTTTAATACAATTACTCCAATGGCTACTGGTGGGCAACCAGCGCAACTTGTTATGCTAACAAAGCAAGGTATGGATGCTGGGCGTGGCAGTTCCGTCTTATTAGTAAAATTTATTATTTATCAGGCAATGGTGGTACTTAATTTTTTAGTTATTTTATTGTTTGGGATACATTATTTAATGACTGGTGTAACACAATTAAAATTTTTAGTGCTACTTGGCTTTTCTGTACATGTATTTGTTATTGCTTGTTTAATATTAGTTGGTAGAAGTCAAAAATTCACAACAAAACTAGTGCATATTTTGCTTACACCAGCCAAATTATTTATGAAAAAAGAAAAAATAACTAATTTGAGGAATATGTTAGATCAAAAAATTATTACTTTCCATGAAGAAAGTAGTCGAATTGGCAAAGACTGGAAATTAATTATCCGTTGTTGTTTATATACCACTTTACAACTGTGGATTTATTTCTCTATTCCGTTTTTTATTTTACATGCAATTGGAGTAACTGGTGTTGGATTATATATGGCTATTACTTATCACGCCTTTATTATTATGTTTGCGACTGTAATGCCAACTCCTGGTGGTGCGGGTGGTGCCGAATATACTTTTACGTTATTATTTGGAATGCTACTAGGTCCGGCCAAATTACTCATGGCACTCGTGCTGTGGCGGATAATTACTTACTATAGTTGTATCATATTTGGTGCAGGAGCTTTGTTAATTAAAGATACGACCTCTAAAAAAATCAAACCGCGAATGGAAGCACTTGCTAAAGCGCCGGCAAAAAATATTACACAATAATAGAAGCTCGGAACGATTTTGTTCCTAGCTTTTTTTAAAGAAAGAATCTTGCAAAGTAAAACAAATTAATGGATAATGATAAAGTATTATAGGCTTCAAGAAAGAAGGGTACATTTGTGACGGAAAAATTAGTTATTCGAGGTGGCAAAAAATTAGCTGGCACCTTACAAGTAGATGGGGCGAAAAATAGTGCCGTTGCGTTGATTCCAGCTGCAATTTTAGCGGAATCTGAAGTGGTTTTAGAAGGTTTACCAGATATTTCTGATGTATATACACTTTATGATATTTTAGAAGAACTTGGTGGTAAGGTTCAATTTGATGAAAAAACAGCTGTTATAGATCCAACAGATATGATTTCGATGCCATTACCAACAGGAAATGTAAAAAAATTGCGTGCTTCATATTATTTGATGGGAGCAATGCTAGGACGATTTAAAAAAGCTGTTATTGGCCTTCCGGGAGGCTGCTATCTTGGTCCGCGTCCAATTGATCAACATATTAAAGGTTTTGAAGCACTTGGCGCGAAAGTAACCAATGAACAAGGCGCTATTTATTTGCGTGCTGATGAACTTATTGGGGCACGGATATATTTAGACGTAGTGAGCGTTGGAGCTACCATTAATATTATGCTTGCAGCTGTTCGAGCAAAAGGGAAAACAGTGATTGAAAATGCGGCAAAAGAACCTGAGATTATTGATGTTGCTACGCTTTTAACTAATATGGGTGCTATTATTAAAGGGGCAGGAACGGATACAATTCGAATTACAGGTGTAGAACATCTTCATGGTTGCCATCATACAATTATCCCAGACAGAATCGAGGCGGGAACTTTTATGGTACTTGCAGCGGCTTCTGGAAAAGGAATACGAATCGAAAATGTTATCCCGGCACATTTAGAGGGTATCATTGCGAAACTGTCAGAAATGGGCATTTCAATGGATATTGAGGAAGATGCTATTTTTGTTGGTGAGGTAGAAAAAGTAAAAAAAATAGATATTAAAACATATGCTTATCCTGGTTTTCCAACGGATCTACAGCAACCGCTAACTGCACTTTTAACAAGAGCAGAAGGTAGTAGTGTAGTAACTGATACGATTTATCCAAGTCGTTTTAAACATATAGCTGAACTTGAACGTATGGGCGGGAAATTCAAACTAGAGGGTAGATCAGCTGTTGTTAGTGGCCCGGCGAAACTACAGGGCTCTAAAGTTACGGCAACAGATTTACGTGCTGGTGCGGCGCTTGTTATTGCAGGACTTTTAGCAGAAGGTCAAACGGAAATTCATGGTGTAGAACATATTGAACGTGGTTATAGTAAAATCATCGAAAAACTTACTGCAATTGGCGCTGATATTACTCGTAGCACTACTGCAGAAACAAATATTTAAAAATTAGAGACTGAACGAAACATTTCGTTTCAGTCTTCCCCCTGTTTGCCTCTCCATTACTTATTTCCAAAAAATTATTAACTTAAAAAGGTGGTACATATATGGCCAAACTGTCCATTGCTTATTTAGAAAGTTTAACAATTAAAGATATTTACTCCCTCGCAAAAGAACACAAAATTGCCTATTATAGTAAGCTTACAAAAAGAGAACTTATTTTTGCATTATTAAAATCCAATGCTGAAAAAGAAGGCTTCTTCTTTATGGAAGGTGTTTTAGAAATCATTCCAAATGAGGGTTTTGGATTTTTACGACCAATTAATTACTCTTCAAGCACAGAAGACATCTATATTTCGGCTTCTCAAATTAGACGTTTTGAACTTAGAACGGGGGATAAAGTTTCTGGGAAAGTCCGCCCACCAAAAGAAAATGAACGTTATTTTGGATTATTGCATGTTGAAGCAGTCAATGGAGAAAACCCGGAAGTTGCCAAAGAAAGAGTGCATTTTCCAGGATTAACACCACTTTATCCAGATCGACAAATTCACTTAGAAACGGGTAAAACACCTATTTCAACAAGAACAATTGATTTAATAGCGCCAATTGGTTTTGGTCAACGGGGCTTAATTGTTGCTCCACCAAAAGCAGGTAAAACGGTATTATTAAAAGAAATTGCTAATGCTATAACGACCAATCATCCGGATTCAGAGCTGATTGTACTACTGATAGATGAGCGGCCAGAAGAAGTTACAGATATAGAGCGTTCGGTAAAAGCAGATGTGGCAAGTTCAACTTTTGATGAAGTACCAGAAAATCATATTAAAGTTGCTGAACTAGTATTAGAACGTGCGATGCGTCTAGTAGAACAAAAACGTGATGTTATTATTTTAATGGATAGTATTACGAGATTAGCAAGAGCTTATAATTTAGTTATTCCTCCAAGTGGACGGACGCTTTCAGGTGGGATTGATCCAGCAGCTTTCCATCGACCAAAACGATTCTTCGGTTCAGCGCGTAATATTGAAGAAGGTGGCAGTTTGACAATCCTTGCTACAGCACTTGTTGATACAGGCTCGCGAATGGACGATGTAATTTATGAGGAATTTAAAGGGACAGGAAATATGGAATTACATTTAGATCGCCAACTTGCAGAACGTCGCGTCTTTCCGGCGATTGATATGCGTCGCTCGGGAACAAGAAAAGAAGAATTGTTACTTTCCAAAGAGCGTCTAGAACAACTTTGGAAAATTAGAAAAACAATGCCAAAACAAAGCGATGGACTTGATATTTCCGAGCGTTTCGTCCGCTATCTGAAAAAAACAGCAAATAATGAAGCGTTTTATGAATTATTGCAAGAAGAGATGTTTAAAAAATAAAATCTAACTATACTTTTTTTACTAATTTTGATACTATCATTTTTAGAGTAATGTGAGAAATATGAAAGGAGAAAGATAATGAAATTAATTACGATATCTGTCCCAGCATATAACGAGCAAGAATCAATTGTAACTTTATATGAAACTGTTGTGAGTGTTATGGACACTGTTAAAGATAAATATACCTTTGAATTGTTGTTTATTAATGATGGTAGCAAGGATAAAACACTCGAAATTGTAAAACAAATGCATGTACAAGATAAAAGAGTGGGATTTGTTGATCTGTCAAGAAATTATGGCAAGGAAATAGCTATGGCGGCAGGGTTTGATTATGCCAAGGGTGATGCAGTAATTACAATGGATGCAGATTTACAACATCCACCGGAATTAATTACTGAAATGATAGAGCTTTGGGAATTAGGTTATGAAGATGTATATGCAAGACGAAACAAACGCCCAGGAGAAAGCTGGTTAAAAAAGGCTACCTCAAAATGGTATTATAAATCTTTACAAAAAGTGACTAAAACACCTGTGCTTCCAGATACTGGAGATTTTAGATTGTTAGATAGACGATGTGTAGATGCATTAAAAAAGTTAAGAGAAACTCAGAGATACACAAAAGGGCTTTATAATTGGATTGGATTCAAAAAAGTAGAGGTAACCTTTGATGCAGCGCCAAGACATGCTGGAGAAACAAAATGGAGCTACCGTTCATTAATTAATTTGGCGTTAGAAGGAATTACTTCTTATACAACCTTACCACTCAGATTGTCCACTATTGCAGGGTTTGCAATATCATTAGGTACATTTGTTTACTTGATATATATTCTAGTTAAAACCCTAATAGTTGGGTCTGATGGAAGTGGATTCCCAACTTTAATGATAACTATTCTTTTCTTAGGCGGAATTCAGCTTATTAGTATAGGGATTATCGGAGAATACTTAGGGCGAATCTTTAATGAGGTTAAAAAGCGACCACTTTATTTTGTCGAAGAATACAACGGTAAGAAAGAAGATATTGTATGAACGAGCTAAGGAAATTACTTGATAAGATACCATGGTATACTGATGAAATTCATAGTATTTTAATGTATTTAATCATGGGAGGATTTACTACACTTATTAATATTGTAGCATTTTGGTTTTGTGAAGAGGTATTAGGTTGGGATTATCGTGTCGCAAATACAATTGCATGGATTGCGTCTGTTCTTTTTGCATATTTTTCTAATAAAAAATATGTTTTTGAGAGCTATACCCCATCATGGAAAGATAAATTAAGAGAAGCTTCTTCTTTTTTTGGTTTTCGTTTTTTAACATACATAGTAGATATTTTAGTGATGATACTTTTAATAAGCGTATTATCAGTAGATGAATTATGGGCGAAAATCTGGACAAATATCATTGTACTTGTACTTAACTATGTATTTAGTAAGTGGATAATTTTTAAAGTGAGAAATTAATCTTGCTTGTTTGTGTTAACATTGTTATAATATTTATACTGTGTGTAAAAGCACTTATTACTCTGTTTCAGATGATTCAGGGCGAAGGAGTTGAAAAGAAATGAAAACTGGAATTCATCCTGAGTACCGTCAAGTGGTATTTGTTGATACTAGTACTGATTTCAAATTTTTGTCAGGTTCTACTAAGAGCTCAAGCGAAACAATTAAATGGGAAGATGGCAACGAGTATCCGTTACTACGTGTCGAAATCTCTTCTGATTCGCATCCGTTCTATACTGGTAAACAAAAACATGCTACAGCAGACGGACGTGTGGACCGCTTCAACAAAAAATACGGTCTCAAATAAGCGAAAATGTTTTAGAGGATATCCTTCTTGGGTATCCTCTTTTTCCATTTAATTATGAATTTTTCAAGCAAAAAAACAGAATTTGTGTATAATAGAATTAAAATTATGAAGGGAGTTAGAGTAATTGGAAATCAGAATGCTAAAATATTTTCTTACTGTGGCAGAAGAACAAAACATTACTCAAGCGGCCAAAAAACTTCATATCACGCAACCAACACTTAGCAGACAAATTAGAGATTTTGAAGCCAGTTTGCAAACCGATTTATTTATAAGGAAAAATAAAAAACTGTACTTAACTGAACCAGGGTTATTTTTGAAAAAAAGAGCAGAGGAAATTATTGAGCTAGGTGAAAAGACGGAACAAGAATTTGCTAAATACCAAAATGCCCTTTTAAAAGGACAAATTTCCATTGGATGTGTAGAAGCAAATAGTTCTCATTTTTTAGCGAGAATGCTGAAAGAAATAATTGCCGATCATCCGCAAGTAACATTCAACATATATAGTGGAACAAGTAATGATATTACAGAAAGGCTGGACAAAGGGTTACTAGATGTAGCAGTTTTAATTGATCCTGTTGCAACCAATAATTATAATAAATTGGTTTTACCTGAAAAAGAACTATGGGGACTGCTAGTATCGGCGGAGGATTTATTGGCCAAGCAAGAAGATATTTCACCAAAAGAAATTATAGATTTGCCTTTAATTTGGTCTGGTCGAAAAGAAGTTCAAAAGATGCTTTGTATTTGGGGTGGTTTTGAAGAATCAGAGTTGAATATCGTTGGTAAATATAATTTGATTTTTAATGTCATTTCGTTGGTCGAGAATAAAGTTGGTGCGGCTTTTGCGATAAAAGGGGCAACTGATAACCGAAAAAACAATACAAAATTTCTCCCGCTTGCACCAAAGCATGAAACCAATTGCGTGCTTGTATGGAAGAAAGAAACCATTCTTAGTGACACGGTACTCACTTTTATTAAAAAAATAGAAAATGCTTTAAAGGCATGAAACTAAGCTTAAGAAGTATTGGACGATAGTTAAAGTAAGCTGTAACATAAACTTGTAAGGGAATCCTTTTAGTTTATGTTACAGCTTTTTTTGAGGTTGAATGGAGGAGAAAGAAAATGGCAAAATTTGAAGAAGTGAGAAATGGTGTGATTTTTCCAAGTGGAGAAAAGAATGAGGCTTTCGCGCAATTTTTTGTTGGGCAAAGCTATTTAAAAACGCTTGTAGCTGATTCTGCTATAAATGTCGGTGTCGGAAATGTCACCTTTGAGCCCGGATGCCGAAATAATTGGCATATTCACCATGATGGTTTCCAAATTTTATTAGTGACTGGTGGAGAAGGTTGGTATCAAGAAGAAGGAAAATCAGTACAATTCTTACAGGCTGGGGATGTTGTTGTGACTCACGATGGCATAAAACATTGGCACGGAGCAACTAAAGATAGCTGGTTTGAACATATTGCGATTACTGCGGGGACACCTGAGTGGTTAGAGGCCGTTTCTGATGCAGACTATTTATCATTAAAAAAATAAAGAAAGTAGGGTGTGGAAAATGAAAAAACAAACAGCGGGTAGAAATAATTTAGGTGAATTCGCTCCTCAATTTGCTGCGTTAAACGATGATGTGTTATTTGGCGAAGTATGGGCACGTGAAGTAGAATTATCGCCGAGAGATCGTAGTTTAATTACTGTTTCAAGTTTACTCACACAAGGAGTACCACAACTAGAAGCCCACTTGAAAATCGCAAAAGAAAATGGGGTAACGAAAGAAGAAATCGTAGCGTTAATTACACATCTTGCTTTCTATACTGGGTGGCCAAAAGCGTGGTCAGCTTTTAATTTAGCAAAAGAAATTTTTGATGAAGATGAGCGCTAAACAGAATTTCTTTACGATGAAGTTGCTGACGTTATTATCAGTTGCCTTAATCATTAACTCGGCACCAGCTATTTCTGCCAATATCCCTGCCATTACTCAAAGTTTTAATAATGTGAATACAGTATATATAGGGCTTTTAACAACAGTACCATCGTTATTTTTAATAGTCGGGGTCTTTTTAACTAGTATGGTTGAGAAAATGATAGGAAGGAAATACACTATTATTTTAGGGTTAGTTATAGTTGGTTTTTTTGGGACATTGCCTGCTTGGGATCAAGGTAGTTTTCTCGTACTATTTCTTTCAAGGTGTTTACTAGGTTTAGGGATTGGGTTGTTTAACCGACTGCTTATTCAAATGATTAGTAGTTTATATCAAAGTGACACCAGAAAAAAAGCCAAAGCACTGGGGTTAGAAAGTGCTTGTGAAGGCCTTGGCGGTATCATTATGACAATTGGGGTCGGACAATTAATCAAAATAAGTTGGACAAGTTCTTTTTGGGTGTATAGCTTTGCAATTGTAAGTTTGATTTTTGTTGCGATTTTCATTCCAAATCAACGAGTACAAATAACGAGCAAAGAAGAAAAAAATCAATCAAGTACAATTTCAAAGGAACGGAAAACAAGGTCAATTATTTTAGGATTTGTTTTATTTTGCATTGTGCTGCTATTTATAAATTATAATTTGCAAATTACACCACTATTAATTGAACAAGGCATAGGGGATGCTACAAATGGAAGTAATATGATTGCTGCTATTGGGGCAGGAGCATTTATTGCAGGAAATTTATTCGGTAGAACATATGCATATTTAAAAAACTGGTTACTCCCAATCGCTACTTTCACTGCTGGCCTGAGTATTTTCTTAACTAGTATTTCCACTTCTCTTGTATTCACGTTGGTTTGTTCGTTAGTTTTAGGATTTTCATTTCGTAATATTATGCCTTATTTTATGCACATACTTACTACTGGAGGCGAAAAAGTGGCTAAGTTTGGCGCAACAATAGTTTTAGTAGCATATAATCTAGGCGCAACACTTTCCCCGTATGCTTCACTGTTCATTTCTAGTTTTAGTGATAGCTCAAGTGCGGGAAGCCAAATAGTAATTATGGGAATATCATTGGGGTTTATTAGCGTTACAGCACTAATTTTCCATAAATATATGACTGTGTAAAAAAGTGTGGAGGAGGAATTTAAAATGAATATTTCAGAAGTAGCGAGTCGTCAAAATATTACCCCAACGACGTTAAGATATTATGAGCAGCGCAGGATTATCAATCAAGTCGTTAGCCTAATATACCGAGTTATTTCAATTAGGGGATGTTACTCCTTGAGAAACGGAAAAAAATTCTTGATCTTGAATATGAAAAACTCTTAGAAAACAAGCACAAATAAATGAAATAGTCTCAAAATTAGGGTTTAAAATAAAAAATTATGAAGCAAAAATAAAACAATTTAGCTAATAGATGATTGATAGACACACCTAATAGAAGTAGGGTGTCTTTTTTTGGAAGGAGCCAAAAATAAAAACTTTTCATACAAGGGTTTACTTTTCCCTGTGAAGTTGCGTATAATATCACTAATTACTTTTTTATGAGTAGGTAATAAAAAAGTTAAATTTTCTGTTTTGTTAAACAATAATAAGGAGGTTTTCAAGTGGAAGCAAAGTTACAAGTAGGTGTGTTAGGTTTTGGAACGGTAGGAAGTGGCGTTATTCATATTTTAGAAGAACATCAAGAAAAAATTAGTCAAGTAACTGGTTATCGAATTTCTGTAAAGAAAGTGCTAGTTCGCGACTTAGAGAAAAATCGCCGTTACGAAACAAAAGGTTTTGAACTAACCACCAATCCGTCTGATGTACTGGATGATCCAGAAATTGCTGTTGTTGTCGAGGTTATGGGCAGCATCACAACTGCGCGGGAATACATTTTGCAGGCCTTGAAAGCCGGAAAACATGTAGTAACTGCGAACAAAGATTTAATTGCGCTACATGGTGACGAATTAGTTGCAGTTGCACAAGCTAATAATTGTGATTTATTTTATGAAGCAAGTGTTGCTGGCGGGATTCCAATTTTACGTACTATTGTAAACAGTTTAGCAGCAGATAAAATTCAAAAAGTAATGGGCATTGTCAACGGGACAACGAATTTTATGCTAACAAAAATGACGACAGAGAAAAAGTCATATGAAGAAGTTTTAGCAGAAGCTCAAGCATTAGGTTTTGCAGAATCTGATCCGACGAATGATGTGGATGGCATTGATGCAGCGAGGAAAATGGTTATTATGACTCGTTTAGCATTTGGAATGAATGTAGATTTAGATAATGTGGAAACAAACGGCATCCGTGGAATTTCCCCTGAAGATATTGAAGTAGCTTATCAATTAGGCTACAAAATCAAGCTAGTTGGTACAGCTGAAGAAACAAATGGTATGGTCAATGTGAATGTTGGTCCAGTATTATTACCAAAAGCGCATCCTCTTGCAGGCGTAAACTATGAAAACAATGCAGTATTCGTTACAGGAGCTGCTGTTGGAGAAACTATGTTTTATGGTCCTGGAGCTGGCGAATTACCAACTGCAACGAGTGTAGTCAGTGACTTAATCACTGTTGCTAAAAATAGTCGTCTGGGTACGAATGGAAATGCCTTCAATAGTTACAAACACGAAACAAAACATACACCAAAAGAACAAGTTTTCTCTAAATATTATCTTCGTCTAACAATGGATGATAAGACAGGGACATTCTTGAAATTAACACAAATTTTTGCGGAAGCTGGCGTTGGCTTCGATAAAATTTTACAGCAACCATATAATGATTTTACAGCAACGGTTGTTATCGTTACGCATTCAACTAGCCAAGCGCAATTAGAACAAGCAATTGCTAGGGTGAAAAACGAGCCAGAAATGCAAATGCTCGCAAAATATTCCGTCGTGGAGGGGTAAAAATGTATAAAGGTTTACTTGAAAAATATAAAGAATATCTACCGGTAACTGAAAATACACCGATGATTTCACTTGCAGAAGGAAACACACCACTTATTCCGTTGCCGAATTTGTCCAAAGAGCTTGGAATCACTTTATATGGAAAATATGAAGGGTTAAATCCAACTGGTTCTTTTAAAGATCGTGGTATGGTGATGGCAGTGGCTAAGGCAAAAGAAGAAGGCGCGGAAGCAGTTATTTGTGCTTCAACAGGAAATACTTCAGCCGCGGCCGCAGCATACGCAACACGTGCTGGTTTGAAAGCATACATCGTTATCCCAGAAGGTAAAGTTGCGCTTGGTAAATTAGCGCAGGCGGTCATGTATGGTGCGGATATTATCTCTATTCAAGGTAATTTTGATGAAGCTTTAAAGTCTGTGCGTGAACTTGCTGAAACAGAAGCAGTAACACTTGTAAACTCAGTGAATCCTTATCGTTTAGAAGGTCAAAAAACAGCAGCTTTTGAAATTTGTGAACAATTAGGCTCCGCTCCGGACGTTCTTGCTATTCCAGTTGGTAATGCAGGAAATATTTCGGCATACTGGAAAGGTTTTAAAGAATGGAACGAAGCGCATAGTTCAGGTCTTCCTCGAATGCACGGTTTTGAAGCAGAGGGTGCAGCTGCAATTGTTCAAGGGAAGCCAATTGCTAATCCAGAAACGATTGCAACAGCGATTCGTATTGGAAACCCTGCTAGTTGGGAACTTGCTGAGGCAGCCCGTGATGAGTCTCATGGCTACATTCATTCGGTTACTGATGATGAAATAGTCAATGCTTATAAAAAAATCGCCGCGCAAGATGGTGTCTTTATCGAACCAGGTTCAGCCGCTTCTTTAGCTGGTGTAATTCAACATATAGCTAACGGGACAATCAAAAAAGGTGAGACAGTTGTTTGTGTGTTCACTGGAAACGGATTAAAAGATCCAGATACTGCAATGAGTGTGCATGAAATCCCTGTTTCTCATGTAGATGACATCGAAGCAATGCGTGCCCATCTTCGTTCAGGAGTGAAAGCTTAATGCGTATACGTGTCCCGGCAACTACGGCCAATCTTGGTCCCGGCTTTGATTCATGTGGTTTAGCTTTGACGCTCTATTTAACGCTAGATATTGGTGCAGCTAGGGATGATTGGTATATTGAACATAATATTGGCGGAGATATTCCTCATGATAAAACAAATGTTATTATCGAAACTGCATTAAATCTTGCTCCTGATTTGGCACCGCATTATTTAACAATGACCAGTGATATTCCACCTGCACGTGGCCTTGGTAGTAGTTCTGCCGCAGTTGTAGCAGGAATTGAATTAGCGAATACTCTAGGTGAATTGAACCTGACTAAAGAAGAGAAAGTGCGGATTGCTGCTGAAATAGAAGGACATCCAGATAATGTTGCCCCAGCAGTTTTAGGCAATTGGGTAGTCGGAGCGAAATTAGATGGAGAAGACTTTTATGTACGCCATCTATTTCCGGATTGCGCATTAATTGCATTTATTCCAAAAGCAGAACTATTAACATCTGAAAGTAGAGGCGTATTACCTGATGCCCTCCCTTTTAAAGAGGCAGTGAAAGCAAGCAGTATCGCGAATGTCATGATTGCCGCAATTTTACACAATGATATGAAATTAGCTGGTGAAATGATGGAACGAGATTTATGGCATGAAAAATACCGTAGTAAATTGGTTCCGCATTTACCACAAATTCGAGAAATTGCGAGCAAACAAGGCGCTTATGCTACTTGTTTAAGTGGAGCTGGACCAACTGTATTAGTTTTTGCTCCTAGATCTCAAGCTAATACGCTCCAAACCTCCTTACAAAATTTAAAGATGGATGCGGATGTCCTATTGCTTGAGGTAGAAGGTAGCGGCGCAGAAATTTTCCAATAAAATTAAGCTATGTCGGACTCTGGCATAGCTTTTTTATATGGCGGAAAACTATATGTCCCAATTTGCACAGCTCTATGATAAAATAGGAAAAGAGTTTAAAAAGTAAAAGGGAGCGGTCCTATGGCACAGTTATTTTTCCGTTATGGTTCCATGAATAGTGGAAAAACCATTGAAATTCTAAAAGTCGCACATAATTATGAAGAGCAAAATAAATCAGTTGTCATCTTTACTTCTGGAATTGATGACAGGGACCAAGTTGGCTTTATTTCTAGTCGAATTGGATTAAAACGTGAAGCAACACCTATTTTTAGTGATACTAATATTTATGAAATTGTTGCCGACATCACACCTAAACCAAGCTGTGTTTTGCTAGATGAATCACAGTTTTTAGAAAAAGAGCATGTATTTCAGCTAGCAAAAATTGTAGATGATTTAAATATTCCTGTCATTGCTTACGGCTTGAAAAATGATTTTCGAAATGAACTTTTTGAAGGCTCGAAGTATTTGTTGTTATATGCAGATAAATTAGAAGAAATGAAAACGATTTGCTGGTTTTGTGCCAAAAAAGCAACAATGGTACTTCGTGTTGATGATAAAGGCAAACCAGTTTATACAGGCGAACAAATTATGATTGGCGGAAATGATCATTATTATCCAGTGTGTCGTAAATGCCACGCACATCCACCAATAAAATAACTTAAAGAGGTGTTTTAAAAAAATGTATGATCGATTACAAGCGGTGGAAGACCGTTACGATGAATTAAACGAACTATTAAGCGATCCTGATGTAGTATCAGATCCGAAGCGACTACGCGATTTATCCAAAGAACAATCCGGAATTACAGCAACTGTGGAAACATATCGTGAGTATAAAAGTGTAACAGAGCAAATTGAAGAAACAAAAGAACTATTAAGTGAAAAATTAGATGATGAAATGCGAGAAATGGCAAAAGAAGAATTTGCTGAACTTCAAAAAGAGAAAGTGGATTTGGAAGAACGACTGAAACTACTTCTTGTTCCAAAAGATCCTAATGATGACAAAAATGTTATTCTAGAAATTCGCGGAGCAGCTGGTGGTGATGAAGCAGCATTATTTGCGGGTGATTTATTCCGAATGTACAGCAAATATGCTGAATCGCGCGGTTGGAAAGTAGAAATAATGGATGCTAACCCAACAGGTATTGGTGGTTACAAAGAAATTATCGCCATGATGAATGGGAATGATGCTTTTTCTCGTATGAAGTATGAAAATGGAGCTCACCGTGTGCAACGTGTGCCAGAAACCGAATCAGGCGGACGAATCCACACATCTACAGCTACTGTAGCTATTTTACCAGAAGCGGAAGAAGTAGAAATTGAATTACATGATAAAGACATTCGAACGGATACATTTGCTTCCACTGGTGCGGGGGGACAAAGCGTTAATACAACCATGTCGGCGGTGCGTTTAACCCATATTCCAACCGGGATTGTTGTTTCTATGCAAGATGAACGTTCACAGCTGAAAAATAAAGATAAAGCAATGAAAGTCTTACGCGCGCGTGTTTATGATAAATTCGAACGAGAAGCAAGAGAAGAATATGATGCTAACCGTAAATCAGCAGTTGGAACAGGAGATCGCTCGGAACGTATTCGCACATATAATTACCCACAAAATCGTGTAACAGACCACCGCATTGGTTTAACTATTCAAAAACTGGACCAAATTATGGAAGGCAAACTCGATGAAATTATAGATGCGCTTATCATGGAAGATCAAACAAGTAAGCTGGAACATTTAAATGACGCAAATTAGTCAGTTATTAAAAAATGCAGAAACAATTCTTCTCGAAAAAGGATTAGACCAAAACGCAGCTGAAATTTTACTCGAAACAAGAATGGGGCTTTCTCGCTCGGAGCTTTGGCAGGAATTTAACCGAGAGCTTGAGGCAAATCATGAAAAACAATTTCAAGAGGATTTTCAACGATATTTAGATGGAGAGCCAGTGCAATATATCTTAAAAACAGCGCCCTTCTATGGCTACGATTTTTTAGTGACAGAAGATGTACTAATTCCTCGCCCGGAAACAGAGGAATTAGTTGCTTGTGCAGAAGCCTTTTTAAAAAAGAAGCCTTTGCCAGCAGTATTAGATGTTTGTACAGGTAGTGGAATCATTGCGATTGCGTTAAAAAAAGCATTTCCTAGTATAGCGATAACTGCTGCGGATATTTCAGCTTCAGCACTTGCCATAGCGAAAAAGAATGCCCTACTATTGAATGCAGATGTATGTTTTGTGGAAACAGATTTATTAGAAGCGTTCATACAAAATGGCGAGCAATTCGACATGATTTTAGCCAATCCACCATATATTTCGGAAGCCGAAAAAGAAACAATGTCAGATTATGTGTTAAAAAACGAACCAGCACTTGCTCTTTTTGCAGAAAATGAGGGACTTGCAATCTATGAACGTTTTGTAGAGGAGCTAAAGTTTGTCTTAAAACCTTCTTTTTGGGTGGGGGTAGAAATAGGTTATACACAAGGCGAAAAAGTAAAACAGCTATTCCAAAAAAGTTATCCACAATCCACTGTTGTTATCCACAAAGATATTAATTCTAAAGATCGTTATGTAACTTGCTCAAATATACTGGTATAAAGGCGTTTCTAAAAATAGAGCGTCTTTTTTATTTTAAGTTATCCACAAAACTGTGGACAAAATGTTGTGCAAAAAATTTTTTTAATCAAATCTTAATAAAAAAAATGGCTTTTTTACTTATCTGAACGAATTATCCACAATTCACAATAAGTTATCCCCATTGACAAAGTTATTATCCACAGTTTGGGGATAACTCTTGTTTAAAATCAACCAAATACAAAAAATAAAAAACAATGCTGTAAAAATAAACAAGAAAACGTTAAAATATAGTAGAAGTTATGTAAAGGGGACTGGAATTTAATGCAAACTATCCATTGGAAAATAAACAAGCAACAATCAAATAAACCAGTTTATGAAAAAGCGGCTAAACTGCTACAAAATGGTGAGTGTGTAGCCTTTCCAACTGAAACGGTATATGGTTTAGGAGCAGATGCGACGAATCAGGCAGCGATAAAAAAAATATATATGGCAAAGGGACGTCCTTCTGATAACCCACTTATTGTCCACATTGCTAGTCGCGAGCAGATGGATATTTTTGTAGCAAGTTATCCACAAAAAGCCATGCAACTAATGGAAAATTTCTGGCCAGGCCCGTTAACAGTTATTCTCCCTTTAAAAAAAGATACCTTAGCGAGCAATGTTTCGGCCGGTTTATCCACAGTAGGAGTGCGGATGCCTGAACATCCTGTAAGTTTGGCATTAATTAAAGAAGCTGGCATCCCAGTTGCTGCCCCAAGCGCTAATCGTTCAGGTAAACCAAGTCCAACCACTGCAAGTCATGTTATAGAAGATTTAGATGGAGAAATTGCCGGAATTATTGATGGGGGCGAAACAGGAGTAGGTGTAGAATCTACTGTAATTGATTGTTCGGCAGAAATTCCTGTAATACTTCGACCAGGCGGTATTACTAAAGAGCAAATTGAGCAAATTATTGGTCCAGTCGAATTAGCGACCAATGATACAAAAGAAACAGAAAAACCAAAAGCACCAGGCATGAAATACACACATTACGCCCCTAAAGCACCAGTTTATTTAATTGAAGGTTCAAAAGAATTTTGGCAAAAGGAAATAAATAAAGCAGAAGCTGCCCATAAAAAAATAGGAATATTAGCGACCGAAGAACTTATCGAAGGATTAACTACAAATGCAATTATCCAATCAACGGGAAGTATTAGTTCAATGGCAGAAATTGCTAACCAACTTTACAAAGGACTACGAGCGTTTGATCACGTGGAAGTTGATATGATTTTTGCAGAAGTCTATCCTGAAACAGAATTAGGAGCTGCAGTAATGAATCGTTTAGAAAAAGCAGCTGGAAATCGGAGGATTAGCGAATGAATATTTTATTTGTATGCACTGGAAACACATGCAGAAGCCCTCTAGCTGAAAAAATTTTAAAGGAAATAAGACCAGATTTAGAAGTTCGTTCAGCGGGAACTCATGCAATAACTGGAGCTGCGATTTCTGAAAACTCACGAGAAA
Organism: Listeria immobilis; assembly: GCF_014322845.1. Taxonomy (NCBI): domain Bacteria; kingdom Bacillati; phylum Bacillota; class Bacilli; order Caryophanales; family Listeriaceae; genus Listeria; species Listeria immobilis. Next base: position 54,262 of record NZ_JAASUA010000007.1, read on the forward strand.
TTCTTGAACAAATGAGTTTAGATACAAGCCACCAAGCTAAAAATATTGATCAAACAGATATTAACTGGGCGGATGAAATTTATGTTATGACAACAACTCATTTGCAAGAACTAAAAAATCACTTTCCAAAAGCAAAAGATAAAATCAAACTTATCTCACTGGATGAAACAGATATTCCTGATCCATATGGCGGATCTATCGAGCAGTATGAAATAACCTATTATGAGCTAAAAAGTGCAATTTCCGAACGTTTTTTATAAGTGAAGCGCTTCACTATCGGATTTTGCGTTTTTTTATTCCAAAATGCTTGCTTTTCTAGGGATTTTAAGTAATTATTAGAGTTAATACATAACAGTTCACTTAAAAAATTTATCAGAAAAGGATGGGGTCCACAGATGGTCTATTTACAAAGGCAAGATAAGGAAGTTTTTGATGCAATTAAGTTAGAACTTGGTAGACAACGTGAAAATATCGAATTAATCGCATCTGAGAATTTTGTTAGTGAGCAAGTAATGGAAGCAATGGGTTCTGTATTAACGAATAAATATGCAGAAGGCTATCCAGGAAAACGTTATTACGGCGGATGTGAATTTGTTGATATTGTGGAGGATCTAGCACGAGACCGGGCGAAAAAAATATTTGGTGCTGAATACGCTAATGTTCAACCTCACTCAGGTGCTCAAGCGAATATGGCAGTTTACCATGCTGTGCTCGAACCAGGCGATACGGTTCTTGGTATGAACCTTTCACATGGTGGTCATTTAACTCATGGTAGCCCTGTGAATTTTAGTGGTGTTTTATACAATTTTGTTGAATATGGCGTTCGTGAAGATACGAAACAAATTGATTATGACATTGTTCGTGAAGCAGCTCTAAAACATCAACCGAAAATGATTGTTGCTGGGGCAAGTGCATATCCGCGTAGCATTGATTTTGCGAAATTCCGTGAAATTGCTGATGAAGTAGGCGCGTATTTAATGGTTGATATGGCGCATATTGCTGGTCTTGTTGCAGCAGGCCTACATCAAAATCCAGTTCCTTATGCAGATTTTACAACGACCACCACACATAAAACGCTTCGTGGACCTCGTGGCGGAATGATTTTAGCCAAAGCAGAATGGGAAACAAAATTAAATAAATCCATTTTCCCAGGAATTCAAGGTGGCCCGCTAATGCACGTTATTGCAGCAAAAGCAGTTGCATTTGGCGAAGCGCTACAACCTGAATTTACGACTTATTGTGAACAAATTATTCGCAACTCGAAAAAATTAGCTGAAACTTTAGAAGCGAACAATGTTCCTGTTTTAACTGGTGGATCGGACAATCATTTATTACTAATTGATTTAAAACCACTTGGTATAACAGGAAAAGCAGCTGAAAAAGTGCTAGATGAAGTTGGTATTACTGTTAATAAAAATACAATTCCATTTGAAACAGAAAGTCCATTTGTGACTAGTGGTATTCGTGTAGGTGTTGCCGCTGTTACTACGCGAGGCTTTGATGAAGTTGCTATTGAAAAAGTTGGCGTGTTGATTTCAGAAGTGCTTCATAATTTAGAAGACGAAGAAGTTTTAGCTAGCGTAAAAGCACGTGTAATCACTTTAACAAATGAATATCCGCTTTATCCAAGTTTATAAAATAAGTAATCCGGTTTTTTCTATAAATACTAGAGAAAACCGGTTTTTTTCGTGTGGGACAAATTAATCCTTGCACTTGTGTCCTGTTCTGATACAATAAGAGAAGGAAATTTTCAATATCAAAGGAGCGAACGAATCGATGGCAAATGTACATGTTATAAATCATCCGTTAGTACAGCACAAACTAACAATTATTCGAGATAAAAATACTGGAACAAAAGCATTCCGCGAACTTGTAGATGAAGTCGCAACACTGATGGCTTATGAAATCACACGTGATATGGAATTAGAAGATACTCAAGTAGAAACACCACTACAAACAACGACAGCAAAAACACTTACGGGTAAAAAACTTGGTGTTGTGCCAATTCTTAGAGCGGGACTTGGAATGCAAGATGGTATTTTAAAACTAATCCCAGCTGCAAAAGTAGGGCATGTTGGTCTTTATCGTGATCATGATACACTTGAACCAGTAGAATATTTTGTGAAATTACCTTCTGACGTAGAAGAACGCCTTTTCATCGTTGTAGACCCAATGCTTGCAACAGGCGGATCTGCAATCATGGCAATTGACTGCTTGAAAAAACGTGGTGCTCGCAATATGAAATTTATGTGTCTAGTAGCTGCTCCTGAAGGTGTTAAAGCTCTTCAAGAAGCACACCCAGACGTAGAAATTTATGTAGCTGGCTTAGATGAGAAGCTAGACGAGAATGGTTATATCCGTCCAGGCTTAGGAGATGCTGGCGATAGATTATTTGGAACTAAATAATTAACAATCTCCTCGATTTAGCGAGATAAGGAATTTGCGAACAGTATTACTTTTAAATAAGTAGGCTGAAAAATTTTTTGTCATGCTATTTCAGAGGAGTTTTTTTATGAGGAGGATGACGTTTGGCTAAGATTAAAGTGATGAGTATTTTTGGAACAAGACCTGAAGCAATTAAGATGGCGCCGCTTGTTTTAGCATTAGAAAAAGAGCCAGAAACATTTGAATCTACAGTAGTCATTACAGCGCAGCATCGAGAAATGTTAGACCAAGTGCTTAAAATTTTCCAAATAACACCGGATATTGATTTAGACATTATGAAAAAAGGCCAGACACTTGCAGAAATTACTTCCCGTGTAATGAATGGAATTAATGAAGTCATTATTGCTGAAAACCCGGATATCGTTTTAGTTCATGGTGATACAACCACTAGTTTTGCTGCGGGTCTTGCTGCATTTTATCAACAAAAAACACTGGGACATGTGGAAGCAGGACTTAGAACATGGAATAAATATTCGCCATTTCCAGAAGAGATGAATCGAGAGCTAACAGGAGTTCTGGCGGATTTACATTTTTCCCCGACAATTCAGGCGAAAGAAAATTTGATAGCAGAAGGGAAAAATGCAGATAATATTTTTGTCACTGGAAATACAGCGATTGATGCGCTAAAAACAACAGTTCAAAAAGATTATCACCATCCAATTTTAGAAAAGTTAGGAACTAATCGTTTAATTCTAATGACTGCCCATCGCAGGGAAAATCTTGGCGAACCAATGCAAGGGATGTTTGAAGCAGTGCGAGAGATTGTAGAGAGCCGTGAAGATGTAGAGCTTGTCTACCCAATGCATTTAAACCCAGCAGTGCGAGAGAAAGCAATCAAAATTCTAGGCGGCCATGAGCGGATTCATCTAATTGAGCCGTTAGATGCGATTGATTTTCATAATTTCTTACGGAAGGCTTATCTTGTATTTACTGATTCAGGTGGGGTACAGGAAGAGGCTCCAGGGATGGGCGTGCCAGTATTAGTGTTACGTGATACGACGGAGCGGCCAGAAGGAATTGAAGCTGGAACGCTTAAACTAGTTGGGACACAAAAAGAAACACTAATAAAAGAAGCATTAGACTTACTTGATAATAAGGAACATCATGACGAAATGGCAAAAGCAGCCAATCCATATGGCGATGGAAATGCAGCTAAGCGGATTCTTGAAGCTATCAAAAGTCAATTTAACGAAACAGAAAGACCTGCCGATTTTATTAGAAAATAATCAAAGAAAACTAGGCTTAAAAAGTCTAGTTTTTCCTTTCACTAGAATGAAAGCGCCTTATTGTTACAGATATGTTACACGCTCGATTTTCGCTAGTTCTTTTATATTACATGTGATAAGATGGACAATGTTATTAATATAAGAGCCCAAAAAATAGCTTTTTGGAAGCATAGGGATAGAAAACTGCTCTCAGTATTCATTACAATCCCGCCGGCGCGAGGTTTACGCTGACTGAATTGGAATCTATACGGGCGGTAGATATCAAAATGCATCTCGCTTCTTGTGAGATTCAGCTGTTTTTTCCGTTCTTTTTCTTGGGAAAAGAACTTTCGGTCGCGAAATTTGCGAATAATCGTATCGAATTCTTTTACCAATAATGGTAGAAGTTTTTTTATTTGTGCGAGAAAGAAAGGCTTGGTTGTTTTTGTGAATTATCACACGAACAATCCGTTCATTTCCTCAATGATTACGGAGGTGTTGATTGCTGTTAAATGGACAAAAAAATTTCTGGTGGAGCAATCTAAGAAACGAATAAAATCTGAAATTAAAAAAACGCAGAAAAAGGGTGCTATTCTTTTATGAATTAGCCGTGTTGTGGTACTATTAGTATTAGATATACGCACTATTTGTGAAAGTGTATTGACTTTTCTCTTTTGGCTGTTGTATGCTAAGAACTGACACGCTGATAAGGCTTTCATGTGTGTTTGGGATTGGAGTAGATTAGGGGGAATGTGTCTAATTTCACAAACCGAACTTACTCCTTTGAGATTTCAGATTGGTTACTTGGATTAAAAATCTTTTTAAAAGAAAGGATTGCGCCCCGAATGTTAGAATCGCTAATTGGCATGTATCATCGTCATCAAAAGTATATGGTTCTTTTTATTGGAGTTTGTCTTTGCGGATGGTTTTTAACCCCTTATATACATATTTTTCTTGGACTTAAGCTGGGATTAATCGTCGGCTGGTTTAATTACTGGCTATTAATGCGAAGAACACAATCAATGACTAGAGCTTTGGCTGAAAACCGTTCATTTTATGGTATGGGAATGACAGTCAGAATGGGAAGTGTGCTATTTGCTACAATTATAGCGACGCAACTGCCGGAATATTTTCATGTTTATAGCATGGTAATCGGACTCGGGCTTGCATATGCCATTATTTTTCTAGATTTTTTTGTGTATTCCATGTACCGCAGAAAAAAGTTTTTACAAAGAGAGGGGTGAACCTAATTGGAAGAGGAATTTCCAACGATAAGCCTATTAGGAATCGACTTTAATCTATCAAATATATTGATGATTACTGTGACTTGTATCATTGTTCTCCTAATAGCCATTATCTGTACCAGGAATCTGCAACGGCGTCCTACCGGAAAGCAGAACTTCATTGAATGGGTTATGGATTTTGTCAGAGGTATTATCAATAGTAATATGGATTGGAAAACCGGTGGGAGATTCCATGTGCTAGGTATTACGCTATTGATGTTTGTCTTTGTAGCTAATATGCTAGGACTACCATTCCAAATCGCAATAAACGATGAAGTATGGTGGCGTTCACCTACAGCAGATCCAATTGTCACATTAACACTTGCGATAATGGTTCTTGGCTTGACGCATTACTATGGTATAAAAATGCGTGGCTTTAAGCATTACTTTGTTGGTACTTATTTGAGTCCAATGAAATTTTTATTCCCACTTAAATTAGTAGAGGAATTTGCTAATACATTAACGCTTGGTTTACGTCTTTACGGTAACATTTTTGCTGGTGAAGTTTTGTTAACCATTATTGCTACTCAACTTGCACATATTAATATATTTGTAGGCGTGCTTGCGATAATTCCAGCGATTGTATGGCAAGGCTTCTCGCTCTTTATTGGGGCAATTCAAGCGTACATTTTCACTATGCTGACAATGGTTTACATGTCACATAAGGTAAGTGACGAACATTAAACTAACTTTCAATTAAGTCATTTATAAAAAGTATTAAAAAAATAATTTGGGAAAAATTAGGAGGATAATTATATGTCTTTAGGTGTTATTGCAGCTGCTATTGCTGTTGGATTAGGTGCATTAGGTGCGGGTATTGGTAATGGTCTTATCGTATCAAAAACTGTCGAGGGTGTTGCGCGTCAACCAGAAGCGCGTTCTATGCTTCAATCAATCATGTTCGTTGGTGTTGCATTAGTTGAGGCCCTTCCTATCATCGCTGTTGTTATTGCGTTCATGGTTCTTAATAAATAATTAGAGAAGTTGGGGAAGTATTACCCCATTTCTTTCTGTTGAACGAATAATTTAAGCGAATGGATAGAAAGGAGTGAAACTGGCGTGTTACAACCACATTTAGTAATTGGTTCCGCATTTACGTTTGGTGATGCATTCTTTACACTTTTTGCTTTCGCGATTTTGCTAGTTTTAATCCGAATTTATGCTTGGAAACCGCTTATGGGAATTATGAAAGAGCGTGAAGAGCATATTGGTTCTGAAATTGATGCGGCTGAAGAAAACCGTGCTCAAGCAGAAAAATTACTTGCTGAACAAAAAAGTGTTTTACAACAAGCTCGTGTTGAATCTCAAACTATGATTGAGAACGCAAAACAGCTTGGTGAAAAAGAACGTGAAGAAATTGTAAAAACTGCTAGACGTGAATCAGAACGTATAAAAGAAGAAGCAAAAACTGATATTGCACGTGAAAAAGAAGATGCTATTTCTGCGCTTCGTGAACAAGTCGGTTCATTATCTGTTCTTATTGCATCGAAAGTCATCGAAAAAAATCTGGATGAAAAAGAACAATCTAACCTTATCCAAGATTATATCGAAAGGCTAGGGGATGACAAATGAGTAAAGATTTGGAAGTTGCAGGTCGCTATGCCAATGCGCTTTTTCAAGTAGCACAAGATAAAGATTTAGTAGATGTTTTTTCCGATGAATTAAAGGAATTAAAATCGGCACTAAACGAAAACAAAGATTTTGTGAAATTACTTGAAAATCCTACTTTCACGACCGAGCAAAAGAAAAATCTTGCCAGCGTTGTTTTTGACACAATAAATCCAACTTTAAAAGATTTTATTTTTCTTTTAATTGACCGTAGCAGAGAAGATTATCTTTCTGTTATTGCGGATGTATATCAAAAACGCGTAAATGACTTGCGAGGAATTGCGGATGCAGATGTTTATTCTGTTGTTCCACTTTCTGAACAAGAACTTACGGCGCTCTCGAGAGTATTTGCTGCGAAAATGAACAAAACAAAATTAAACATTCAAAATCATATTGATAAATCCTTACTTGGAGGAGTCAAAGTGGTTATTGGAACCCGTATATATGATGACAGTCTAAAAACGAAATTAAAAGACATGGAACGGCAAATTAAAGCTTAGTTCCCGTTTAACGAGGGGTGAAATTAATGAGCATTAAGGCTGAAGAGATCAGCTCAATCATAAAACAGCAGATTGAAAATTATCATTCAGAACTAAAAGTGAGTGATGTTGGTACTGTAACCTATATTGGTGATGGTATTGCGCGTGCTCATGGACTCGATAATGCAATGGCTGGTGAATTGTTAGAGTTCTCAAATGGTGTTATGGGGATGGCCCAAAACTTAGAGACTAATGATGTTGGTATCATTATTTTAGGCCCTTACACTGAAATCCGTGAAGGCGATGAAGTTCGTCGTACCGGTAAAATCATGGAAGTTCCAGTTGGTGAAGCGCTTATTGGGCGTGTAGTTAACTCATTAGGTCAACCAGTTGATGGTTTAGGTCCAATTGAAACAACTGGAACTCGTCCGATTGAAGCAGTTGCGCCAGGAGTTATGCAACGTCAATCAGTTAACGAACCATTACAAACAGGTATTAAAGCAATTGATGCGCTTGTTCCAATTGGTCGTGGTCAACGTGAATTAATTATTGGTGACCGTCAAACTGGTAAAACTTCTGTTGCGATTGATACAATTTTAAACCAAGCTGACCAAGATATGATTTGTATCTATGTCGCAATTGGTCAAAAAGAATCTACCGTTCGTAATGCTGTAGAAACTTTACGTCAGCACGGTGCACTTGATTATACAATCGTTGTTACTGCTGCTGCGTCACAACCAGCGCCACTTTTATATTTGGCTCCTTATGCTGGTGTTGCTATGGCAGAAGAATTCATGTATAACGGCAAACATGTATTAGTTGTATATGATGATTTATCTAAACAAGCAGCAGCTTATCGTGAGCTGTCTCTATTACTTCGTCGTCCTCCAGGTCGTGAAGCATATCCAGGAGATGTTTTCTACTTGCATTCTCGTTTACTTGAACGTGCAGCTAAATTAAATGATAGTTTAGGTGGCGGATCCATCACAGCTCTTCCATTTGTAGAAACACAGGCTGGAGATATTTCAGCATATATTCCTACGAATGTTATTTCTATCACTGATGGTCAAATCTTCTTGCAATCTGATTTATTCTTCTCAGGTGTACGACCAGCTATCAACGCCGGTCTTTCAGTATCTCGTGTTGGTGGATCAGCGCAAATTAAAGCAATGAAAACTGTTGCCGGAACACTTCGTCTAGATCTTGCAGCGTTTCGTGAATTAGAATCATTTTCACAATTCGGTTCTGATTTAGATGCTGCTACTCGCGCGAAATTAGAACGTGGTAAACGTACAGTAGAAGTCTTAAAACAAGATTTACACAAACCTTTGAAAGTTGAAAAACAAGTATTAATCCTTTATGCGCTTGTTCATAAGTATCTGGATGATGTGCCAGTTCATGATGTACTGCGTTTTGAGTCTGAAATGAATACATGGTTTGATCATAATCACCCAGAGCTTTTGGAAGAAATTCGTACTACGAAAAAACTTCCGGATGAAGCAAAACTTGATGAAGCATTAAAAGAATTTAAAAATACATTTGTTCCTTCTGAAGAAATATAATTTAGATGCGGAATAAATTCAAAGGTGGTGAAAATCTTTGGCATCTTTAATCGATATTAAACAACGAATAACCTCTACTCGTAAAACAAGTCAAATTACAAAAGCTATGCAGATGGTTTCAGCAGCGAAACTGGGTCGTGCAGAATCAAACGCTCGTTCCTATGGGCCGTATGTTTCTAAAATTAAAGACGTAGTGACACATGTTGCTAGCACTGGTAACAGTAGTGATCATCCGATGCTTGTATCAAGACCGGTTCATCGCACGGGGTATATCGTTCTTACTTCTGATACAGGCCTTGCAGGTTCCTATAATAGTTCTGTAATTAAAGAGGTATTTCAAGAAATTAATGAAAAACATACTTCTAGTGATGAATATGCAATAATCACTGTAGGAAGATCCGCTCGTGATTTCTTTAAAGCGCGTCAAATGAATGTCGTTTTAGAAGTCCAAGGTGTAACGGATCATCCGGTATTTGCGGAAATTAAAGATATTGCTAGCAACACAGTTCAAATGTTTGAAGATGGTGTTTATGATGAGGTTTTCATTTATTATAATCACCATATCAATTCCATTTCTAGTGAACTGAGAAAAGAGCAATTATTACCACTAACAGAATTTCATGAAAAAGGTACAGAAGCGGATGTTGATTTAACTACATACGAATTTGAACCCTCTGAACAAGAAATCCTGGAAGTGTTATTGCCGCAATATGTGGAAAGCCTAATTTTCGGAGCACTTCTGGATGCCAAAGCCGCTGAACATGCCGCTCGTATGACTGCCATGAGAAGCGCGACAGATAATGCATCCGATTTAATCAGTGACTTATCACTACAATATAATCGTGCTCGCCAAGCAGCGATCACGCAAGAAATTACCGAAATCGTCGGAGGAGCAGCCGCGCTAGAATAAAAGTCGGCGTTTCTTCATACGTCCCTATAGATGGGAAGGTAAGTGAGGAGGAATAATTGCATGTCTAAAGGACAAGTAATCCAAGTTATGGGTCCAGTTGTAGACGTTAAATTCGAAGGTGGCAACTTACCTGAAATCTACAATGCCCTAGTTATTGAATATAAATCTGATGCAGAAGAAGCACCAACTAGCCAACTTACTTTAGAAGTAGCCATTCAATTAGGTGATGATGTTGTTCGTACAATTGCAATGGCATCAACAGATGGTGTTCAAAGAGGTATGGAAGTTATTGATACTGGAAGTCCAATTACGGTTCCAGTTGGTACAGTAACGCTTGGTCGTGTATTTAATGTATTAGGAAACACTATCGATTTGGATGAGCCACTTCCAAACGATATCAAACGTAATAAAATTCACCGTGAAGCGCCAACTTTCGACCAATTAGCAACAACTACTGAAATTCTTGAAACGGGAATTAAAGTAGTAGACTTGCTTGCCCCATATTTAAAAGGTGGTAAAATTGGTTTGTTCGGTGGAGCGGGTGTTGGTAAAACCGTTTTAATCCAAGAACTTATTCATAATATCGCACAAGAACATGGTGGTATCTCTGTGTTTGCTGGTGTTGGAGAACGTACTCGTGAAGGGAACGATCTTTACTTTGAAATGAAAGACTCTGGCGTAATTGAAAAAACTGCCATGGTATTTGGTCAAATGAATGAACCACCGGGCGCTCGTATGCGTGTAGCGTTAACAGGTCTAACAATTGCTGAATATTTTCGTGATGAAGAACACCAAGACGTACTTCTATTCATTGATAATATTTTCCGCTTTACTCAAGCTGGTTCAGAGGTATCGGCGTTACTTGGTCGTATGCCATCTGCGGTAGGTTATCAACCAACTCTGGCTACCGAAATGGGGCAATTGCAAGAACGTATTACTTCTACTAATGTTGGTTCTGTTACTTCTATCCAAGCGATTTATGTGCCAGCCGATGACTATACTGACCCGGCTCCGGCTACAACATTCGCCCATTTAGATGCAACAACTAACTTAGAACGTAAATTAACTGAGCAAGGTATTTATCCTGCGGTAGATCCGCTTGCTTCTACATCACGTGCTCTTTCTCCAGATATTGTTGGTGAAGAACACTATGCAGTAGCAACCGAAGTACAACGGTTATTACAACGTTATAAAGAACTACAAGATATCATTGCAATCCTAGGTATGGATGAATTATCTGATGAAGATAAGCAATCTGTTTCTCGTGCGCGTCGTGTGCAGTTCTTCTTATCGCAGAATTTCCACGTTGCAGAACAATTTACAGGACAAAAAGGTTCTTATGTTCCTGTTAAAGAAACGGTTAAAGGCTTTAAAGACTTACTAGCCGGAAAATACGACCATATTCCAGAAGATGCTTTCCGTTCAGTTGGACGCATTGAGGATGTTCTAGAAAAAGCAAAAGACATGGGCATTGAAGTCTGATAAAAACAGGAGGAAATACGTATGGGTTCATTAAAAGTTAGTATTGTTACTCCAGACGGCCCTGTTTATGAAGGCGTTGCTCAAATGGTTATAGCTCGAACAAAAGCAGGTGAACTCGGTATTTTACCTGGCCATGTTCCACTAGTTGCTCCACTTAAAATTGACGTAGTTCGTTTAAAAGTAGAGTCTGGTGAAGAATGGGTCGCTGTTGGTGGTGGCTTTATGGAAGTAAACGGTGAAGAAGTAAATATTCTAGCGGATACTGCTGAGCGTGAGCAAGATATTGATATCAATCGTGCTGAAAAAGCCAAAGAACGCGCAGAAGCAGAACTTAGCCGAGCAAAAGAACAAAAAGTGGATGAAGTAATGGCTCGTCTTGCATTACAAAGAGCTATCAATAGAATCCATGCAAAAGAACATAATTAAATATAAAGTTACTTCCTGGTATTTAATATCAGGGAGTTTTTTTTATAAACTTATAAGTGCATTAGCTGTTTTTTCTAACCAGTATTTGTTAAAATGAGTAATAGCAAAATATGAGGAGCGAACAGAAGTGTATAATATTATTATGGAATCACCGTATATCATTATCATCTCACATTTACTATTTATAGTGATTACTTTTTGGGCATTACAAGCAATTAATTATGAAAAATTCATAAAGAAAAACCATGTAACACAAGCAAGACTACTGTTTGTTATTATCTCGATAGTACTTGGTTATACATTAAGCAGTTTCTTCTTAGATTATTTAGGAGCTTCTAAACAATTGCTTAATTTTATTGGGTAAAAAGTGGATATAGTAGCAAAAAATTAATAGAACTTTAAAACAACTTTAATATTAGGTTAAAATCAGTTGATATTTTGGGGTAATAAGTGGTAGAATTACTAAGATATGTTTAAATTAAAATTTTTATTAATAAAATTCGATAAATGATTTAGTTATTAGTAACGCGGAGGGGTTCTTTTTGGAAAAAATTATTGTACGCGGTGGAAAACAGTTAAATGGTTCTGTAAAAATGGAAGGTGCCAAAAATGCTGTCTTACCGGTAATAGCTGCTACATTACTTGCGAGTAAAGGTACTAGCGTATTAAAAAATGTACCAAATTTGTCTGATGTTTTCACGATTAATGAGGTTCTTAAATACTTAAATGCGGATGTTTCTTTTGTAAATGATGAGGTTACTGTAGATGCAACTGGAGATATCACTTCGGATGCACCTTTTGAGTATGTGCGTAAAATGCGTGCTTCTATTGTTGTAATGGGACCATTATTAGCTCGTACAGGTTCAGCTCGTGTTGCTCTACCTGGAGGATGTGCTATTGGTTCAAGACCAGTTGACTTACATTTAAAGGGCTTCGAAGCAATGGGAGCAATTGTTAAAATAGAAAATGGTTATATTGAAGCAACTGCTGAAAAATTAGTTGGTGCTAAGGTTTACTTAGATTTTCCAAGTGTAGGTGCAACACAAAATATCATGATGGCTGCTACTTTAGCAGAAGGTACAACAGTGATTGAAAATGTTGCTCGTGAACCAGAAATTGTTGACTTAGCAAACTTCCTTAATCAAATGGGAGCAAGAGTTATTGGTGCAGGAACAGAAGTAATCAGAATTGAAGGCGTGAAAGAACTAACAGCTACAGAACATTCCATTATTCCAGATCGTATTGAAGCGGGTACTTTTATGATTGCTGCTGCGATTACTGGTGGAAATGTTTTAATTGAAGATGCAGTTCCTGAACATATTAGTTCGTTGATTGCTAAATTAGAAGAAATGGGCGTTCAAATTATTGAAGAAGATAATGGTATTCGTGTTATCGGACCAGATAAGTTGAAAGCTGTGGATGTTAAAACAATGCCACACCCAGGCTTCCCGACTGACATGCAATCTCAAATGATGGTTATTCAAATGCTAAGTGAAGGCACAAGTATTATGACCGAAACTGTTTTTGAAAATCGTTTTATGCATGTTGAAGAAATGCGTAGAATGAATGCTGACATGAAAATTGAAGGACATTCTGTTATTATCTCTGGGCCAGCAAAACTACAAGGAGCAGAAGTTGCAGCAACAGATTTACGAGCAGCAGCAGCGCTTATCCTTGCAGGTCTTGTGGCAGAAGGATATACACAAGTTACAGAATTAAAATATTTGGATAGAGGCTACAATAATTTCCATGGTAAACTGCAATCTCTTGGTGCCGATGTGGAACGTGTAGATGATTCTAAAATTGATACAAAAAACTTAGCATCGTTATTTTAATAAATGAATTTTGGAAACCGTATCTTCTGGATGCGGTTTTTTTTCGTAAAAAAACCATAATGTCATAAAATATACATTCCGACATATCATAAATTATGCTATAATTCAGAATGAGATGTAAAAATAGGGATACACCACGAAAGGAGTTAAGTTATTAATGGCAAAGGATGTTGGTATCGACTTAGGTACAGCGAACGTATTAATTCATGTAAAAGGAAGAGGAATCGTTGTTAATGAACCCGCTGTCGTCGCTATAAATAATAAAACTGGTGAAGTTTTGGCTGTTGGAGCAGAGGCTCGAGATATGGTTGGTAGAACTCCAGGAGATATTACAGCAATCAAACCAATGAAAGATGGAGTTATTGCTGATTTTGATATTGTACAAGAAATGCTACGTTTCTTTATACAAAAACTCAATTTAAAAACATTTTTTTCTCGACCACGTATTTTAATTTGTTGTCCAACGAATATCACTTCTGTCGAACAAAAAGCAATTAGAGAGGTTGCTGAAAAAAGTGGTGGTAAACAAGTATTCCTAGAAGAAGAGCCTAAAGTTGCTGCTATTGGTGCAGGAATGGAAATTTTTGAGCCTTCAGGTAATATGATTATTGATATTGGTGGCGGGACAGCAGATGTAGCAGTGTTGTCTATGGGCGACATTGTAACAAGTCAATCTGTAAAAGTTGCTGGTAATAAATGGGATTCTGATATACTAAATTACATAAAGCGCAAATATAACTTATTAATTGGTGAGCGTACTGCAGAAAATATCAAGATAACAATTGGTACTGCGAGTCCAGGATCTAAGGAAGAAACTATGGATATTCGCGGTAGAGATTTAGTAAGCGGTTTGCCTAAAACAATAACAATCACTAGCTCTGAAGTAGAATCAGCTATTCATGACTCATTGCATTTAATGGTGCTTGCTGCTAAACAAGTCCTTGAACAAACTCCACCAGAACTTTCTGCGGATATAATTGATCGAGGAATTATTATGACTGGTGGTGGTTCATTGTTGCATGGGTTAGATGAATTAATGACGGAACAATTGAAAGTACCAGTTTTAATCACAGAAAATCCGTTAGATGTTGTAGCGCTTGGTACTGGTGTTCTGCTTGATTCGCTTACAGCTAAAAAGCGTAGTTGGTTCTAATACTAAATTTGGAGGATTCTTATGTTAGATATTAAAAAAATTAAAGAAATATTACCTCATCGCTATCCTTTCCTACTTGTGGATAGAGTTATCTCTGTTGAAGAAGGAAAGAAAGTTACAGCTATAAAAAATGTTACTGCAAATGAAGAGTTTTTCAATGGACATTTTCCTGAATATCCAGTAATGCCAGGAGTGCTTATTGTGGAAGCACTGGCTCAGACAAGTGGTATTGCAATGATGCAAAGTGAAGCAAATAAAGGTAAAATTGGTTTGTTTGCTGGAATTGATGGATGTCGTTTTAAACGCCAAGTTGTTCCGGGAGATCAGCTATTACTTGAAGCTGAAATTACACGGATGCGTGGTGCTATTGCAAAAGCTCAAGTGAAAGCCACTGTTGAAGGTGAATTGGTTTGTGAAGCAGAAATTATGTTTGCACTAACAGATATACCAAAATAATAAATTGGCACTAAAACTCTATGAGGGTTTTGGTGCTTTTTCATGTTTTCAGAATAGCATGCGTTAAAAAAAGTTGCAATTTGCTAAAATGCTATTTTAATAGGTATTTTGATAGGGAAAATAGCTATTTTTTCTAGTGAAAATTACTATTTTAAGCTACTCAAATCAATTTAAAAAGCCATTTTAGCTATTTTACAAAAAAATAATTATCTAATATAATCGCTTTACATCAAAAGAAAGAGGCGATTTCATGATTAATCAAGTGACTTTAGTAGGACGTTTAACGAAAGATCCAGAATTAAAATGGACCACAGAAGATAGAGCCGTTTTGAATTTGACAATTGCTTTAAATCGTTTTGGGAAAAATAAACGTGTTGATAATGATGCAGATTTTATTCAATGTGTTATTTGGGGGAAAAGAGCAGAAGCAACGGCAGAATTTTGTAGTAAGGGGCAACTGGTTGGTATTGTTGGTGAATTGCAATCAAGAAATTATTTAAATAAAGAAGAGCAAAAAATATATATTACGGAGGTTTTAGTTCATCAAATTAGGTATTTATCTAATAGAAATAAGGAAGAACATGTTATTAATATTTCTCAAGATGACGACGAATCGTGTAATACTTTGTTATAAAGCATAAGTTTTTACAAGTAATAACTATAAAATAATAGGAAAAATAGCAAAATCTTTATTATTTTAGGTTGTATTTGTAATGGAAAAATTTTCCAATTATATTCAAGAAAAAATTTCAGTTCAATAAATGAAGTATTTTTAGACCTGTTATTTAATTTGCAAACCACAACCGGGCGTAATGATAGCAAAATAAAAGCTACATGTATAGCCATCTACAAGAAAAGTCAGATAATAACGCCAATTTACAAATATTGCAGAGAAACCAGTCGTTTATTAACTGCTGTCATACACGCTTAATTTTTTAGTAACCAAGTCGCTAGTTTCGTATGGTACGATTATTCTCGAAAGTTATCAAGGAGGGAAAATAATTACATGAAAAAAACAGTAGTAGCCATTGCGGCTGGTTTAATTATTGCAGGATCAGGTTCAACTCAAGCTTTTGCAGCTGAGTATAAAGTGCAAGATGGTGATTCACTTTGGAAAATATCGAATGAAAATAATGTTTCTATAAATCAATTGAAACAAGATAATAATTTGAGTTCTAACATTATCTTTCCAAATCAAACCTTGCAAGTAAATAATGGAGAACAAAAATCAACAACAAGCAATACTGAATATACAGTAGTTGCGGGAGACACTTTGGGACATATTGCATCAGATAAAGGTGTAACTGTGAACCAAATAAAATCTTGGAACAATCTTTCATCTGATTTAATTGTTGTAGGTCAAAAATTATCTATTGGAAGTAATGCTGTAAGTGTAACACCAACTAAGCAAAATAATACAAATTCAAACACTGTAGAACAACCAAAACAAGCTGCACCTCAAACAACACAAAAATCAACATCATCTAATGCAGCGTCGTCTAACAGTTCTTCATCATCTCAAGGAAATGTATCAAAAGAGGTAACTGTAACAGCAACTGCTTACAGTAAAGAAGAACCTGGTATGGGACATGTTACTGCTAGTGGTATTGATTTAAATGATAATCCGCGTGTTATTGCAGTTGACCCATCTGTTATTCCTTTAGGATCTAAAGTTTATGTAGAAGGATACGGAGAAGCGATTGCAGCTGATACAGGTGGCGCTATCAATGGAAACAAAATTGATGTACATTTTAACTCAGTCCAAGAGTGTTACAATTGGGGCGTAAAACAAGTTAAAGTACAAATTTTAGACTAATTTATTTTAATTAATAAGGCTGTAAATAGCATAGTGCTACTTACAGTCTTTTTTTGTAGATTAAAAATAGGAAAGCAACCCTAATTTATGATAAACTTATATTTAATAAAGTATTTTAGGAGATACATATGAAAAAGAAAGTAGTTTCAATTTTAAATATACCTTTTTATAATATAACTCAGGCTGGATTTGTGGAAAAACTCTATGAAGATGTGCAAAGTGGAGAGAGGAAGTTTGTTGTAACAGCTAATCCTGAAATTGTGATGCATGCTAGCACAGACAAAGAGTTTGAAGCTGTTTTAAAGCAAGCTAATTATATTGTTCCTGATGGAATTGGTATTATAATGGCGTCTGAAAAACTAGGTAATCCTTTAGAAGAACGAGTTACTGGATATGATACCATGATTGGACTGCTTGAGAAACCGCTCCGATGCTATTTTTTAGGTGCTAAACCAGAAGTCAGTCAAATGGTGGAAAAGAAAGTGAATGAAAAATATCCGAATGTGGAAGTTTGTGGTGTCCATCACGGATATTTTGATGCTTTAGAAAGTGAAAAAATTGGTCGAAAAATCGTTGAAACGAAACCGGATATCGTTTTTGTTGCTTTAGGTTCACCCGCGCAAGAAAAATGGATTTTATCGCAAATAACCAATTTTGAAAAAGGGGTTTTTATTGGCGTTGGCGGGAGTTTTGACGTACTGACGGATAATGTGAAAAGGGCTCCGCAAATTTGGATAAAATTGAAATTGGAGTGGGTATATCGATTGCTTTCAAATCCATCAAGATGGAGACGTTTTTTTGCGATTCCTCAATTTATGTTTGCTATTAGAAAAGAAAGTAAACGCTTGAAGAAGGGGGAGTAGAATGCGATTCCAAAAAGCGAGATTAATTCATGCAGAAATTCCACTTTTGAAGACATTTAAAACAAGTTATGGAGAATTGAAAACTAAGGATTTTTATATTATTGAATTGATGAATGATGCTGGAATATGCGGATATGGGGAATTAGAAGCTTTTCCATTACCTGATTATACAGAAGAAACCCTGGAAACAGCTATTTTGATTGTTAAACAGCATTTATTACCTAACCTTGTGCAAAAAGATTTTGCTGCTCCGGAAGAAGTGCATCAAATTTTTAGCTGGGTTCAAGGTAATGAAATGGCGAAAGCGGCAGTTGAATTGGCGGTATGGGATGTTTTTGCAAAAGCAGAAAAGAAATCTTTAGCCAAAATGATTGGTGCGACAAAAAAATCTATAGCTGTAGGTGTAAGCATAGGAATACAAGATAGTGTAGATTCTTTAGTTCAGTTGGCGGAAGAATACCAAAATGAAGGTTACGAACGAGTGAAAATAAAAATCGAGCCAAACAAGGATATTGCATTTATTAAGGCGGTTCGAGAAAAATTTCCAAAACTAAGCTTGATGGCAGATGCGAACTCAGCGTATAATAGAGAAGATTTCACTTTGCTAAAAGAGTTAGATCAATTTGGCTTAGAGATGATTGAACAGCCATTTGGAGTGAAAGACTTTGTTAATCATGCTTGGCTTCAGCGACAATTGAATACACGGATTTGTTTAGACGAGAATATTCGTTCCTTAGAGGATGTTCAACAAGCGCATCTCCTTGGAAGTTGTCGGGCAATAAATTTAAAATTAGCACGTGTTGGTGGGATGGTTGAAGCACTCAAAATAACGAGGTATTGCGCTGAAAATGATATACTTGTTTGGTGTGGCGGAATGCTTGAAGCTGGTATTGGTAGAGCTCATAATGTAGCACTTGCAGCAAGAGCGGAATTTAATTTCCCAGGAGATATTTCTGCTTCAAATCGTTATTTTCATGAAGATATTATTTTCCCGGAGTTTACATTAGAACAAGGTAGATTAAATGTAC
Source organism: Listeria immobilis (assembly GCF_014322845.1). NCBI lineage: Bacteria > Bacillati > Bacillota > Bacilli > Caryophanales > Listeriaceae > Listeria > Listeria immobilis. The sequence continues at coordinate 72,813 of NZ_JAASUA010000007.1, forward strand.
CTGATGGATACGGGATAGGTGTTGGCTTGAACCATAATGTACTACAAAAATACACAAAAACAACAGAAGAAATTTTGTTAAATAAAGGACGGAGCTGAAAAAATATTGCTGTTATGGAGTATACTAATTAGCTTTGCAGTTGGTATTATTATGGTACCAATAATAAGAAAGTTTGCTTTTCGTATTAATGCTGTTGATGTTCCACGTGAAAGGCATCAACATACGAAAACGACAGCTAGTTTAGGTGGGCTAGTCATATTTATAAGTTTTACTGTAGGAATGCTTTTGGCTCCTATTGATAAATCTGGATTTGCTCCGATTTATTTTGGTGCGTTAATTGTTATTGCTACTGGATTTATAGATGATTTATTTGATTTATCACCCAAATGGAAGATGTTCGGGCAAATTCTGGCAGCGCTTTGTGTGACTGTTTGGGGAGATATTACGATTAATTTTATTAACGTGCCTTTTTATGGAGAGTTGGACTTTGGGTATTTTGCAATTCCATTATCTATTATTTGGGTCGTGGCAATTGTTAATGCGTTAAACTTAATAGATGGTTTGGATGGATTAGCTGGCGGGATTTCTATTATTGCTTTAATGACAATTGCGGGTATGGCTATTCTACTTAAAGATGCCTTTGTAGCTCCTGTTGCTTTAATTCTTGTTGCTGCGGTTGCCGCTTTTTTAATTTACAACTTTCCGCCTGCAAGTATTTTTATGGGAGATACTGGCTCTTTGTTTCTTGGCTATATGATTGCTGTTTTATCACTGATGGGCTTCAAAAACGTAACCTTTATTTCACTTTTAGTACCACTAATTATTCTAGGTGTACCTTTATCCGATACATTTTTTGCAATTATACGTAGGTTAAAAAAACGGATGCCAATATCATCGGCTGATAGATCGCATATTCATCATAGGTTAATGGCTTTAGGTTTTACAGAGAAACAAACAGTACTGTTAATTTATTGTATGGCCTTACTATTTTCAATGGTAGGATTTGTATTTTCCTTCTCAACCGCTTGGGGAGCAGTACTTTTACTTATATTACTAATATTTAGTATTGAAATTATTGTAGAATTTATTGGACTGATAGGAGAAGATTATCGACCGATTCTTAATTTGCTTCAAAAAATCCACAGGAAAAGAAAATAGCAAAAAACATCCAAAACCGGAATTCCGATTTTGGATGTTTTTTTTAGTTGGAAGTTTCTGTTGTAGTGGACTCTTCATCCGAATACGGTGTGGCGTTTGAAAATGGTTGTGTAATGCCAAGTTCATCAGCGAATTCGTTGGCGACACTTTGAACAGAATCGTCATTTAATTGATAATAATAAGTGCCATTCATTGGAGCATCAGTACCTTCAAGATTAAGAGACTTAATATCAATGCTATTAGTTGTTCCGAATTTTGCAATCGAAAGCATTTGATTAAAAGTTAAGTTGGTTTTCATATTATCACCAACAACTTTGATAATATCGGAATACTTACTAATAGAAGAAAGGGACGTTGCTTCACTTACAATAGCTTTTATAATTAATTGTTGTCGTTTACCACGCTCAATATCACTATCAATATGTCTTGTGCGGGCAAGTGCTAAAGCTTGTTCACCATTTAGATGTTGCTGACCTTTTTCAAGTGTGATGGCTCCTGCTTTATCATTAGAATCTTGTTCAGTGAAACTTACTGGAACGTCAACATCAATTCCACCTAATGCATCAACAATTTTAAGGAAGGCATCAAAGTCAAAACGAACATAATAATCGATTGGAATTTGGAATTCTTCTTCTACTGTTTGCATTGTGAGTTCAGGTCCGCCGTAAGCGTGTGCTGCATTGATTTTAGTATACTTATCAATATCTTTTTTGGAATCTTGAATATGAACGTAAGAATCGCGAGGGATACTTGTCATTTCGACACGAGAGTCTTTTACATTGAATGTTGCTAAGATAAGTGAATCACTTCGAGGATTTCCGTCTGATTCGCGTTTAGCGCTTGTATCAACTCCAATAATTAAAATAGAAAAACTATCTTTTATAGGCTCAATATCACTTGAGCGAAGTGTAGAAGCTTGTCCATTTCTTACATTATCAAAAGAGTTGTCAGCGGCTAGTTTTGTTTTACTAAAAAGGTAAGTACCATATCCAACTCCTGCTAAAACTACACACATAATAGGTATTAAAATCCAGAATAGTATTTTTCGTCTGCGTTTGTATTTCTTGCTGCTTCTTCGGCTGTCATCCGTGCCTGTATTCATATATTAATTCTCCTTATAGTCACTTTTCTATGTTTCATTGTATCATTTGTTAGAATAAAGAATGTTACGCTTGATTTACGTTTTCTTTATTTTTTAACTTTTATTTATTATACAGAATTTAATAGGAAAAAAATACAAAAAAGTTACTATCTTTCAAAAATGTAATATTTGTCCTATCCCAGTGTTAAGCGATAATTACTAATTTCACATATTTTTCCAGAGTGCAAATCCAATTCTTTGTCCGTAGAAATAAGCTGGAAGTTCAATTTTTTGAGTAATTTTATGGACGCGACATTTTCGGGAAGTACTTTGGCAGTAATATTCTTATAGGGTAAAAAAGGTTGAGTAATTTTTAAAAATGCAGTTAAAATTTCGAACATTAACCCTTGCCTCCAGTAATTTTGAGCAAGTTCGTAGCCGATTTCAATCATTTTTGTAGTATTATTAACATCGTTTATTCCTAATGACCCGATTGCATGGAGTGGATTTTTAGTATCGAAAATGGTGTATCTACATGCATTTGGTTCATTCTCAATGGCCTGAATCATTTCTTCAGCTTGTAAAATGGTAGAAAATTTTTCGATATTCATAAATTTAGCTACTTCGCTATCCGACCAAATATCAAATAAACTTGTAGCATCTGCTAAAGTTGTTTTTCTTAGAATAGTTCTTTCTGTGGAAATGGTTACGGGTAATTGGAAAAATATGTTTGTGGACATGCTAAGTGACATCCTTTTCTCTATATTTTTGTGGACCTTCTTGAGTCTCAATTTGACCATTAGAAATTTCTGTTATCCAATAAATGAAATTAATTAAATCATCATTATTGACAAAAATGTGAAGAACTACTTTTTCTGTGAATTCTTTTTGGTCAATTTGATAATTTTTTTGTTCTAGGGCATTCTCCATTTTCCCAAGAAGAGGATAAGCAAATGTGCATTTTACGATTGTAGCAAGTTTGCATTCGACGATACCAATAGCTTGAACAGCATCACTAACAGCGCTACCGTATGCACGAACGAGGCCGCCAGCACCTAATTTAGTACCACCAAAATAACGGGTAACAACTGCCACAATATTTTTTAAGCCCTTCTTTTTTAAAACTTCTAACATTGGAACACCTGCAGTTCCGCTGGGTTCGCCATCATCATGTGCTTTTTGATATTGGTCGTTTTCTCCTATAATATATGCAGAACAATTATGTGAGGCATCTCGATGTTCTTTTTTTACTTGTTGAATAAACGCTTGTGCATCAGATTCGTTTGTAACTCGCATAAGGTGACAGATGAAACGAGATTTTTCAATGATTATTTCATGTGACCCATTATGATGAATGGTTAAATATTGATCTAACATAGGAAACCTCCAAAAGTTGATGCGTTTAGCTAGCTTTTATTTTATCTGAAAGTAAAGCAATTGTATAGATATTTTTCTGAGTACAGCGGGTGAAGTAGTGGCAAATTCGTGTTATAATAAAAACTACTATTACTTTAGACTAGTTTTCAGTTTCTCTTTATAGGCATATAGAAGTAATTTTCTCGTATTATGCAGTATAATGGAGATAAAGTTTTTCTGAAAATAACGTAGTCAGAGTAAAAAGTACTTAAAAGAGAAAAGTTTATTGCCAAATTGTGGCAGGGATTATAAGGTTAAGTGGTTTCGCTACTAAAAAGGTTGATGTTTTCGATTGCAATTAGCTTGATGAAAATAGATAAATGAAGGAGGAGTAGTCATTATGGCACTCAAAATCATGATTGTAGACGATCATCAGTTGTTTCGCGAAGGTATCAAACGAATTTTAGAATTGGAAGATTCTTTTGAGGTTGTAGCGGAGGCTGAAAATGGTAAAAATATTGTAGCAAAGGTCCGAGAATATAAACCAGATATTGTTTTAATGGATATTAATATGCCAACAGTTAATGGATTAGATGCAACTGAAATGTTAGTTCGTCAATTTCCGAGTATTAAAGTAATCGTTTTAACTATTCACGATACAGATGAATATGTGACGGAAGCACTTAGAGCCGGTGCTGTAGGTTATTTATTGAAAGAAATGGACGCACACGAACTTGTAGAAGCTGTCAAAATAGTGGAAAATGGTGGAGCGTATATTCATCCTCGTGTAGCAATTAAATTAATTCGTGAATATCGACATTTAGCAAGTACGAATACAGCACAAGGTGTGTATGGGTATCAACAGCCCGAAGTGAAAATGCCGTTACACATTTTGACACATAGAGAATGCGAAGTGTTACAACTTCTTACGGATGGGAAAAGTAATCGTGGAATTGGCGAAACTCTTTTCATCAGTGAAAAAACAGTTAAAAATCATGTCAGCAGCATTTTACAAAAAATGAAAGTAAACGATAGAACGCAAGCGGTAGTAACAGCAATTAAACATGGCTGGGTATACATCCGCTAAAGAAAATGGCAGGGGGAAAATATGAACGGAAAAATAGCAGTGGTGACGGATAGCACAACTTATTTGCCAGATGAAGTGAAAAAACAACTAAGAATTAATGTCGTACCACTTTCTGTAATAATTGACGGCAAAGCTTATCGAGAAGGAGAGGATTTATCTACAGCAGACTTTTATGAAATGGTAAAAGTATCTAAGGATCTTCCTTCTTCTTCTCAACCAGCCCCGGGAGAATTTATTCAATTGTTTGAATCGCTGAAATCACAAGGGTTTGACACAATAATTACGATTCATTTATCCAGTGGTATTAGTGGTACCTTCCAAAATGCTGCTACAGCTGGAGAAGGAATTGAGGACTTAAATGTTATTGCCTATGATTCGGAACTTTCTTGTATGGCACAAGGAATGCTTGTTATTAAAGCGGCTAAAATGGCTGCTGAAAATGAATCTGTAGAGAATATTCTTAAGGAATTGGATAAAATAAAACAGGCGCAAGATGCTTATTTTATGGTAGATGATTTAAACAATTTACAACGTGGTGGTCGCCTTAATGGAGCTCAAGCGCTTGTAGGGAGTCTACTTCAAATCAAACCAATTCTTCATTTTAGTGATAAGCAAATTGTTTTGTTTGAAAAAGTGCGGACCCAAAAGAAGGCACTTAAACGAATTGAGGATATACTCCAAGCTGCTATTCAAAATAAAACAGCAGAAAAAGCCTACGTTATTCATGGAAATGATCCAGAAAAAGGTGAAGCATGGCGAAAACATTTAGAAGAGAAGTTTCCAGAAATGGTATTTGAATTAAGTTATTTTGGACCAGTTATCGGAACACACCTTGGTGAAGGCGCGCTCGGACTAACTTGGTCAATTAAATAAGGATTCCCCAGTCAAAAAGCTGGGGAATTTTTTTGTGAAGGGCAAAATTGTTTTTTAATCATTTTAAATGGAGGGAAAGTCTAATTTTCTTCTAGGAAAAAATCTGTTTTCCCCATGAGAAAACAGATTGAAAATAAGATAATCACTTCTGCAAGAATAAGCTAAATATTGTATAACTAAATAGAGGTGAATCACAATGAACGTTTTTCCAGGAAGACTGTATCAAGAAAGTGAACTTGAAAATACCAAGGGGCTGGAGGAAGTAGCAGCTATATCTGAAAATAAGTGTTTTCGATGTGGTAATACAAATCAAAAATTATTTGGAAAGATGGATTGTGTATATTGTGGTCAAGAGGCCTGCACTTATTGCCGGAATTGTATTGTTATGGGGCGTGTAAATAGCTGTCAAAAATTGTATTTCCAAAAAACAATACTTCTACCAAAAAGAAAAGAATCTTTTTTGAAATGGGATGGAACACTTTCAGATGGACAGAAAAAAGCTTCCGATGCGGTGGTTGCCAGCTTAGAAAAAAAGCAAGATATGCTCTTATGGGCTGTTGCAGGTTCGGGAAAGACAGAAATGCTGTTTGAAGGAATGAATAGGGCGTTAAAACAAGGCTATAAAATATGTTTAGCTTCTCCCAGAGTAGATGTATGCTTAGAATTACATCCACGTTTAAAAGCAGTTTTTCCAAATATGGAAATAGTTTGTCTCTATGGTGATTCGAAAGAGAAATATCAAAATGAACAGTTTGTGCTTGCAACAACGCATCAGTTAGTTCGTTTTTACGATGCATTCCAAGTGATATTTATTGATGAAGTAGATGCTTTTCCTTTTGCAAAAGACCCATTTTTAGAATACGCAGTAAGTAAAGCCCGTTCAAAAGAAGGTACCACCATTGTTATTACAGCAACTCCAGAAGAAAAGTGGCAACAAGAATGTATCCAAGGAAAAAGGCGTTTTGTGAAAATTCCAGCACGTTATCACCGGAAAAAACTCCCAGTACCAAGACTTTGCTGGATTGGCCCATGGAAGAAAAAACTAACAGAAGGTAAAATATCTCCAAAACTTATCAATTGGATGAAGGAAACTAACACATATGAACAACCAGCACTCATTTTCTTTCCAGAGATTAAAGTTATGGAAAAATTTGCAGAAGTATTGGTGACATATGGCTTTGAAAAACCAGTAACAGTTCATTCAGCAGATGAAGCGAGAAAAGAAAAAGTAGCTTGGTTGCGAGAAGGGAAAATCAAATTATTATTAACTACAACTATTTTAGAGCGAGGTGTAACATTCACTAATATTCAAGTTGCCGTTTTTGGAAGCGAAGAAAGGATTTTTACAGAAGCAGCTTTAGTTCAAATTTCCGGACGCGCTGGACGGAAAAAGACACACCCCACTGGTGATGTTTGCTTTTTCCACTATGGAAAAACAATTCAAATGAAGCGGGCGATTAAACATATTCAAAGCATGAATGAACTAGGTTTTGCAGAGGGATTGTTAGATGACTAGCTGTTTGTTATGTTTCCAAGCTTTAAAATCAGAAGTAAGTTGGGATTGGAAATGGTTGTTTGGAGAAAAACGATTATGTTGTAGAACATGTTTCTCTAGTTTTGAAGCTCTGGGAAAGCACTTGTGTGAAAGATGTAGTAAAGAATCAGCGGTTTCAGTATGTAATGACTGTCAAAAGAAGCAGTTTTATTTAGATAGCAATAAATCTATATTCCGGTATAACGATTTTGCAAAAAATTATATGAAAAAATATAAGTTTCAAGGAGACTATATAGTAGGTGCAATTTTTCAACAAGAACTTAAACAGATATTCATCAAAAGTAACGCTATAATTGTACCGATTCCAATAAGTAAAGAACGGAAACTAGAACGTGGTTTTAATCAAACGACAGGAATGTTAAAACAAGCTGGGATTAAATACGAGGAACTATTAGCTAGAAAGCATTCTGAAAAGCAATCTAAGAAAACTAAAAAAGAACGCTTGGAAAGTGAGCAGGTTTTTTATCTCCAGAGAGAAATATGTCATCAACAGGAGATTGTTCTTTTTGATGATATATACACTACAGGTAGTACGCTTAACTTAGCAGCTCAGCAATTAAAAAAAGCGGGAGTCAAAAGAGTATCCGCAGTAACAATATTTAGATAGTTAATATTTATCTGCTAAAAAAGGTTTGCGAGCGTATATTTAGTGGAATAAAATAGTAAATAAAGATAAGTAGAATAATGCTTCTAAACTCTTTGTGCAAATGTTTGCAAAACGCGTTGTTTTCACGTAGACTAAGAGTAAGAAGAATACTCTTCTTTATCGTTATTTGTTTTATTTCAAAGGAGGAATTACTATGCTGAAGTACAACATTCGTGGTGAAAATATTGAAGTGACGGAACCTATTAGAGATTACGTTGAAAAGAAAATTGATAAACTAGAACGTTATTTTACGGAAACACCAGACGCTAACGTACATGTTAATTTAAAAGTATATTCCGATAAAAATGCGAAAGTTGAAGTGACTATTCCTCTCCCAAATCTTGTTTTACGTGCAGAAGAAACAAGTGGAGATTTATATGCAAGTATCGACTTAATTGTAGATAAATTAGAGAGACAAATTCGTAAACATAAAACAAAAGTAAATCGTAAATTCCGTGATAAAGGGGCAGAAAGAGACTATTTTGCCTACTCAGATGTAAACGGCAGTACACCACCGGAAGAACATGAAGGTGATTCTGATCTTGAAATCGTAAGAACAAAACAATTTTCATTAAAACCAATGGATAGTGAAGAAGCTGTTTTACAAATGAATTTGCTTGGACACAGTTTTTACGTATATACAGATGCTGAAACTAATGGCACTAATATTGTTTATTCACGTAAAGATGGAAAGTATGGTTTAATTGAAACGAATTAATTTTTTGAAATAAAGGGTGGGGGCCAGATTCTGGTCCTCACTTTTTTGTTAAGAGTGAAGAATATATGAACATATTTAATTTTTTATTCATTAAAAAGAGATAAGCAGTTGTATATTTTATCTAATAAGTGATAGAATTGGTTTGTGTATTTAAAATAAGATAATTCCTGAAAGTTATCATAGATGAAACTGCATGAAGACAGCGAAAACAGTAGAGGAGAATTTAAATGGCAGGACTATTGAAAAAGATTTTTGAATCAGGAAAAAAAGATGTTAAATATTTGGAAAGAAAAGCAGATGAAATCATTGCATTGGCGGATGAAACAGCTGCCCTTTCTGATGAAGCTCTACGTGAAAAAACAGTAGAGTTCAAAGAGCGTGTTCAAAAAGGGGAAACACTGGATGATTTGTTAGTAGAAGCATTTGCTGTAGCTAGAGAAGGAGCAAAACGTGCTCTTGGTCTATATCCATTTAAAGTGCAATTAATGGGTGGGATTGTTCTACATGAAGGTAATATCGCCGAGATGAAAACTGGTGAAGGTAAAACGTTAACAGCAACACTACCAGTTTATTTAAATGCGCTTTCTGGCGAGGGTGTACATGTTGTTACAGTCAATGAGTACTTGGCACATCGTGATGCGGAAGAAATGGGAGTTTTATATAATTTCTTAGGTCTTTCTGTAGGATTAAACTTAAATGCATTATCAAGTGCAGAAAAACGAGAAGCCTATGCATGTGACATTACGTATAGTACAAATAATGAATTAGGGTTTGACTATCTACGTGATAATATGGTCGTTTACAAAGAAGAAATGGTGCAACGTCCGTTAGCTTTTTCAGTTATTGATGAGGTCGATTCCATTTTAATCGATGAAGCAAGAACCCCATTGATTATTTCAGGAGAAGCCGAGAAATCGACTATTCTCTATGTTCGAGCAAATACTTTTGTTCGTACTTTGACAGAAGAGAAAGATTATACAGTTGATGTAAAAACAAAATCTGTACAATTAACTGAAGATGGTATGACGAAAGGCGAAAATTATTTTGATGTAGATAACTTGTTTGATTTAGAGAATACAGTTATTTTGCATCATATTGCTCAAGCACTTAAAGCAAACTATACAATGAGTTTAGATGTTGATTATGTAGCGCAAGATGACGAGGTGCTAATTGTTGATCAATTTACTGGTCGTATTATGAAAGGTCGCCGTTTTAGCGAGGGATTACATCAAGCTTTAGAAGCAAAAGAAGGCGTGACTATCCAAAATGAATCTAAAACAATGGCAACTATCACATTCCAGAACTATTTCCGAATGTACAAAAAACTTGCTGGGATGACTGGTACTGCGAAAACGGAAGAAGAAGAATTTCGTGATATTTATAACATGCGCGTTATTGAGATTCCAACTAATAAAGTTATTATTCGTGACGACCGTCCGGATTTGATTTTTACAACAATTGAAGCGAAATTTAATGCGGTTGTAGAAGATATTGCAGAGCGAAATGCCAAAGGACAACCAGTTCTTGTTGGTACTGTTGCAATCGAAACATCGGAACTTATTTCTAGCAAATTAAAACGTAAAGGTATTAAACACGAAGTACTGAATGCCAAACAACATGAACGTGAAGCAGATATTATTAAAAATGCCGGTGAAAAAGGCGCAGTAGTAATAGCAACAAACATGGCCGGTCGTGGTACAGACATTAAACTTGGTGAAGGTACCATTGAAGCTGGTGGTTTAGCTGTTATTGGTACAGAACGCCATGAATCTCGTCGTATTGATAACCAGTTGCGTGGTCGTGCTGGACGTCAAGGTGATCCAGGTGTGACTCAATTTTATCTGTCTATGGAAGATGAACTTATGCGTCGCTTTGGTTCTGATAATATGAAGAGTATGATGGAACGCTTTGGTATGGCAGAAGATGCAATCCAAAGTAAGATGGTTAGTCGTGCAGTAGAATCAGCACAAAGACGTGTCGAAGGAAATAACTTTGATTCACGTAAACAAGTACTACAATATGATGATGTACTTCGCCAACAACGGGAAGTTATTTATAAGCAACGTTATGAAGTAATTAATGCTGAAAATAGTTTGCGTGAAATTATTGATCAAATGATTCAACGTACAGTGAATTACATTGTTTCAAGTAATGCTTCCAGCCGTGAGCCAGAAGAAGACTGGAACTTGCAAGGAATCATTGATTATGTAGATGCCAATTTACTTCCAGAAGGCACGATTACACTGGATGATTTACAAAATCGTACAAGTGAAGATATTCAAAATCTAATTTTAGATAAAATAAAATCCGCTTATGACGAAAAAGAAACAATGTTACCACCAGAAGAGTTTAACGAATTTGAAAAAGTAGTATTGCTTCGTGTGGTTGATACGAAATGGGTAGATCATATTGATGCGATGGATCATCTTCGTGATGGAATTCATCTTCGCGCATATGGTCAAATCGATCCGCTTCGTGAATACCAATCAGAAGGTTTCGAGATGTTTGAAACAATGGTATCCTCTATTGATGAAGATGTCGCTCGTTACATTATGAAAGCAGAAATTCGTCAAAACCTTGAACGTGAGCAGGTTGCTAAAGGTGAGGCTGTTAATCCAGATGAAGGCAAGCCAGAAGCTAAACGCCAACCAATTCGTAAAGATCAACATATTGGACGTAATGATCCATGTCCTTGTGGTAGCGGAAAGAAATATAAAAATTGTCATGGAAAAGAAGCATAGTTTGAGAAAACTAAAAAAGCGCCTGCAAGACGGCGCTTTTTGCTATGAAAGTTTCTAAGTAAATTCAAAAAAAGGTGGAATTAAGAATGGAATTAGCAGAGATTCGGAATGAATTAGAAAAAACAGCACAGCAAATCAAAGACTTTAGGGGGTCTCTTTGACTTAGATAGCATGGAAGTTCGGATTGCTGAGTTAGAAGACCAAATGTTAGATCCAAATTTTTGGAACGATCAACAAGCAGCACAAAAAGTTATCAATGAGTCCAATGGTTACAAAGAAACTTATCAAGCTTTTCATGCATTAGAAGAAGAGCAAGAAAGCATGGAAATAAGTTTAGAATTATTGAAAGAAGAAGCTGATGAAGATTTACAAAAAGAACTAGAAAAAGATATTACTGCTTATATGGGAACGATTAATGCGTTTGAGTTGAAATTAATGTTAAGCGATCCCTATGATAAAAATAATGCGATTTTAGAGTTGCATCCAGGTGCTGGTGGTACGGAATCACAAGACTGGGGTTCGATGTTACTTCGCATGTACCAACGCTGGTCAGAGAAAAAAGGCTTTAAGGTAGAAATGCTTGATTATCAAGCTGGAGATGAAGCGGGAATTAAAAGCGTAACGTTACTAATCAAAGGGCACAATGCATACGGCTATTTAAAAGCGGAAAAGGGCGTTCATCGTCTTGTCCGTATTTCGCCATTTGATTCGTCAGGTCGCCGTCATACTTCTTTTGTTTCGGTGGATGTTATGCCAGAACTTGATGACGATATTGAAATTGAAGTGCGCCCAGAAGACTTGAAAATTGATACGTACCGAGCAACTGGTGCTGGTGGGCAACATATTAATACCACCGATTCTGCAGTTCGGATGACACACATTCCATCAGGTATTGTTGTAACTTGTCAATCTGAGCGGTCGCAGCTTAAAAACCGTGATCAAGCAATGAAAATGTTGAAAACAAAACTTTACCAAAAAGAACAAGAAGAAAAAGAACGCGAGCTAGCAGAAATTCGTGGAGAACAAAAGGAAATTGGTTGGGGAAGCCAAATTCGCTCTTATGTTTTCCATCCTTACTCCATGGTGAAAGATCATCGCACAAATTATGAAACTGGTAATATTCAAGCAGTGATGGATGGAGATTTAGACGACTTTATTAATGCATATTTGCGTTCGAGGATTGGATAAAATATGATAAATAAACGAAAAAGACAACCTTTATCCCCAAAAACAGCTAAATTAATGGAATATTTATATGTTATTATTGGTGCGGCTTTAATTGCACTAGCTTTCAATGTTTTACTGTTACCCAATCATATTGCTTCTGGTGGTGTGAGCGGGATAAGTACAATTATTAACTATTTAACCGGTTGGAATCCGGCATTTATTCAATGGGCATTTAATATTCCGCTGTTTCTTGCTGGGTTGTTCTTTTTAGGATATCAATTTGGTTTGAAAACATTCGTTGGCACCATGTTGTTGCCACTCTTTGTCTACTTAACGCAGAATTTAGCACCATGGACCAACGAACCATTAGTTGCCGCTTTATTTGGTGGCGCATTAGTAGGGATGGGCCTTGGGGTAGTATTTCGAGGTAAGGCTTCAACTGGTGGAACTGATGTAGCTGCACAAATCTTGCATAAGTATTCTCATTTAACATTGGGAATTTGTGTAGCATTAATTGACGGTTTTGTTGTTATCTCAGCTATGTTCGTATTTGATGTAGAATCAGGGCTTTATGCACTTATCGGTCTTTTTGCTACAAGTAAAACTATCGATTTAGTACAAGTTGGTTTAAATCAATCCAAAACAGTTTTTATAATTTCGGAAAATCAAGAAGCTATTAGACAAGCGATTCTTTTTAAAATTGATCGTGGAATCACACGACTTTCTGCAAAGGGCGGTTATACAGAAGATGAAAAACAAATATTGTTATGTGTCATTGCTCAAAGTGAATTTTCAAGATTAAAAGAGGTAATTAAAGAAATCGATCCAGAAGCTTTTGTTGTCGTAATGAGTGCCAGCGAGGTCATGGGAGAAGGTTTTACATCCTAAAAAAACTACCACATTGAGTGTTTTCGTCTTAGTGTGGTAGTTTTTTAAAATTGTTTTTGACAGTTTTATGACAAAAACAATTTACTGTATTAGTGGAATTGAAGCTGTTTTAATACAATTGGTCTATTTCGATAGCTAGAACTGTAATGATTTTTAATGTACCTGTAATGTTAATTAGGGTAAAAACAAGTTACAATGTTAGCAGTGGAAAAGACCGATGTCGGTGCTTTTTTATTTTGTCAATATCTAATACAACAAAAAAAGTGGAAAACGTGAATATAATCGCCTTTCCTATTACAATAATGGAAATATTGTCATACCTTGAAATATAATTGTAATGCAATTAACCTATAGATGAAAAACTGTCATGGTATAATTAAACTTATGTTGTGAGTTTAGATTTGTGTCCACAAACAGTACATCTTCATGGTTAACATGCATTACCTAAAATGTAACTTAGTAGAAAGGCATAGTAAGGTGATAAAATGATATTAATGGAAGATGTGTATAAGAAATACCCCAATGGTATAACCGCTGCTAATGGATTGAATATTAGCATTGGTGAAGGGGAATTTGTTTATGTTGTAGGACCAAGTGGTGCTGGTAAATCAACCTTTATTAAAATGATTTACAGAGAAGAGCGAGCGACAAAAGGCAAAATCACCGTAGATAAATTTGATTTGATCAATATGAAAAATCGTGAAGTTCCGTATTTGCGTCGTAACGTAGGTGTGGTTTTCCAAGATTACAAATTGCTTCAAAGCAAAACAGTCTATGAAAACATTGCTTATGCGATGGAAGTGGTTGAAACTGAGCCAGCCGTAATTAAAGAACGTGTTATGGAAGTGCTTGATTTAGTCAACCTTAAGCATAAAGTAAGAATGTTGCCGGATGAACTTTCCGGTGGTGAGCAACAGCGGATATCCATTGCCCGCTCCATTGCCAATATGCCAAAAGTATTAATAGCAGATGAGCCGACCGGTAATCTAGATCCTGATACTTCATGGGAAATCATGAATATCCTTGAGGAAATAAGCAATCGCGGAACAACCATAGTAATGGCTACCCATAATAAAGAAATTGTAAACACATTAAAACATCGGGTAATAGCTATTGAAAATGGTCGAATCGTTCGTGATGAGCAGCAAGGAGAATATGGTTATGAAATTTAGGACAATAGGAAGACATATAAGAGAAAGTTTTAAAAGCCTTTACCGGAATGGTTGGATGACCTTTGCAGCAGCAAGTGCAGTAACAGTAACACTTATCTTAGTCAGCGTGTTTTTTGCAATATTGATTAACATGAACAAGCTTGCAAGTGATGTAGAAAATAATGTGCAAATTAACGTACATATTTCTCTAAGCGCGGACGAGAAACAGCAGCAAGAACTTGAGAAAAACATTGAGAAGATTGATGGAGTTGATAGTGTCACTTTTTCTTCTAAGGATGATGAATTGAAGAAATTAGTTGGCGCGTATGGCAAAAACTTCGAATTGTTTAAACAAGATAATCCACTATACGATGTTTTCGTTGTTGAGGCAAAAGAGCCAACACAGACGAAAGCAATTGCTCAGAAAATCGAAAAATTACAGTACGTAGATAATGTAGAATATGGTGAGAAAACAGTTGATAAGTTGTTTGATACCTTGAAATGGGGACGATATGCTGGTATTATACTAAGCGTTGGGTTATTATTAACAGCAATGTTCTTAATATCAAACACCATTAAAATTGCGATTTTCTCCCGTAGAAGAGAAATTGAAATTATGAAATTGGTAGGAGCAACCAATTGGTTCATACGATGGCCTTTCGTTTTAGAAGGAGCTTGGCTAGGTTTAATTGGTTCGATTGTTCCTGTTGTGTTAACATTCGTAGGCTATGTTAATGTTTACAACTTGATAAATCCAAAGTTAGTGACCAGCTCACTTTCGTTGTTACCACCAACACCATTTGCCTATCAAATTAGTGGCTTGATTATAGCAATCGGCGTACTAATCGGGATTTGGGGTAGCGCAATATCTATCCGTAGATTCTTGAAAGTCTAACAATTAAATTCACTTGAAATAAAAATAATTTAAAAAGAAAAGCTAGGGAGCTTTTTAGGAGGTAAACTTTTTGAAAAAGAATACGTTTATTGCGGTTTCACTCGCAGCAGTTATCAGTTTGACGCCAGCCTTTACTACTAATGTTTTTGCGGACGTGAATACAGACATTCAAAATCAAGATAAAAAAATCAACGACATTAAGTCTAAAAAGACAGATTTACAATCAGACCTTTCTGGTTTGGTAGCTGATCTTGAAAAAGCGCAAGAAGAAGCAAAATCTTTACAAGCAGATTTTGATAAAACAGGCGAAGAGCTAAAACAACTTAACCAAGATATTAAAGATATTAATGCACGTATTAAAGAACGTGAATCAGTTTTAAAAGATCGCGCTCGTGCAATGCAAAAAACATCTAATTCTAATGCATACCTTGAAGTAGTTTTAGATGCAGAAAATCTTTCTGACTTAGTTGGTCGTGTTTCCGCAGTAAATCAATTAGTTGAATCTGATAAATCTATTTTAGATGATCAACAAAATGACGAAAAAGAATTAAAATCAAAACAAACTTCTGTGAAGACAAAACAAGAAGAACAAGCAACAGCTATCCATGAATATGAAGCACAACAAAATAAAATTGAAGCGCAAAAAGCTGAAAAAGAAGCAATTGTTGCTCAACTAGCTTCTGATCAAGCAAATGCTGAAAATGCAAAAGCTAGCTTAGTAAGCGAACGCGATAAAGCAGCAAAAGAAGCAGAAGCACGTGCAACTGCTCTACGTGAAGCTACATCTTCAAATGTTGGTCAAGAAGAAAAACAAGCTACAACTAATACTAATACAAGTTCGGCAGCTAAAGAGTCTAACTCTTCAAGCGCAACAAAAAATACTTCTTCCAATAGCAACAGTAACAGCAGTGGTAGTAGCAGTAGCGAAACTTCAAGTGCTCCAGCTCCATCTGGTAGTGGATACTCAGCAATGATTTCTGCAGCACAAGCACAACTTGGAAAACCTTATAGTCTTGGAGCTACTGGACCAAGCGCATTTGATTGCTCTGGATTTACTTCTTATGCTTTCCGCGCAGCTGGTATTTCTCTTCCAAGAACTTCTGGTGGACAATATGCAGCAGCAAGCAAAGTGAGTGCTAGTCAAGCAAAACCAGGTGACTTAGTATTCTTCAATTATGGCGGCGGAATTGCTCACGTTGGAATTTATGTTGGTGGCGGTCAAATGATCAATGCTCAAAACAATGGCGTTAAATATGACAATATCACTAGTGGTTACTGGGCTAAATATCTTGTAGGATATGGTCGTGTAGCTAACTTCTAATAATGATTGAAAAGTTCAAAAGCACCTTTGTCGATTTTAAAAACAAAGGTGCTTTTTTATATGGTAAAGGAATAACATATTAATTAAAAACAAACTATGAAGTTCCTAAGAATATTGAAAACGGAAAAGGAGCTTATTATGTTAAAGAAATATGGGGTATTAGCAACACTTGGCATATTAATTGTTTCGGCACCACTAAGTGTAGAAGCAGATACCATTAATGATATGCAAAAACGTCAAAATGAAATAGAACAAAAAAAATCAGAGTTAGATAAAAATATTGATACAAAAAATTCGGAAATAGCCGATCTAGAAACCAAGGAAAAAGATGCATCTAAACAATTGGAGTCACTTATAAATAGTATTGATGAGACAAATAAAAAACTAAGAGCGCAAGAAGATAAAGTCGACTCTGAAAATCAGAAATTAAAGCAATTAAAAAAAGATATTGAGAAATTAAGAAAAGATATTAAAGAGCGCCAAGAAGTACTTGATAAAAGAGCTAGAGCAATTCAAAAGAGCGGAACAGCGACAGCCTATTTGGATATGATATTTGAAGCAAATGATTTTAAAGAGTTAGTTGATCGTGTAACAGTAGTATCAACCATGGTAAATGCCGATCAAAACATAATGCAAGACCAAAAAGATGATCAAGATAAATTAAAAGTTGCGGAATCAAGTTCAGAGAAAAAACTAGAAAATTTAAGAGTGCTAGCTGTCGATTTAGCAGTTTCCAGAAATAACATGGAGAGTCAAAAAGCAGAAAAAAACGACTTAGTTATGGCGCTTGCGAATAAAAAAGATTTAACAAAAAATGAAAAATCGTTATTAGCAAATGAACAAGGATCTCTTTCCGCAGAACAGAAACAATTAGCTTCTAATATTGCAGGCGAAAAAGCTAAACAAGAAGCAGCATTAAAAGCAGCAGAACAAAAACGAATTCAAGAAGCAGCAGCTAAAGCTAATGCTGAAAAAGCGAGTAAAAGTCAAACAACTGTTGCCCAAGCACCTAGTCCTGAAGTGGCTAGTGCACCAAGCAATGTGAGTTCTGGTGGTGGTCAATTTATTAAACCTGCATCTGGAATTTTAACTTCTGGATTTAGTGATCGTACCAATCCAGTTACAGGAGAGCATGAGTCACATAAAGGGCAAGATATTGCTGCTGGAGGCGCGGTAACAGTATCAGCTGCAGCTTCAGGAACTGTTGTCTTTTCCGGTTTTGGTGCATCAGGTAGTGGTTATGGCGGCTATGGTTATGTAGTTGAAATTGATCATGGTAATGGCTTCCAAACACTTTATGGGCACATGCGAGCAGGTAGTTTAAAAGTAGTTGCTGGTCAACAAGTTTCACAAGGACAACCAATTGGAATAATGGGTTCCACCGGGCAATCTACTGGTCAACATCTACATTTCGAGATTCATCAAAATGGAGTACCAATTGATCCAGCTCCTTATCTTTAACTAGTAAACCACTGATAATAAGTCAGTGGTTTTTTCTTGCCAAAAGTCGGACGGCAATAGGCTAAATGAGGATTTTATGATATGATACTACTATCAGTTTGTGTAAGAAAAGGGGGAACATCATGGGGCTGTTGACTTATTTATTAGTGATTCTGCTAATTCTAAATGTATTATTTGCAGCAACAACAGTATTTTTAGAAAGACGAGATACTTCTGCCACTTGGGCATGGTTACTAGTCTTAACTTTTGTTCCAATATTTGGTTTCATTATTTATTTGATTTTTGGAAGAAAATTATCAGGGAAAAAGATTTTTGATTGGAAAGGGCAAGAAAAAATAGGGATTAAAGAATCAACGGCGAACCAAATTGAATTAATTCGCCAAAAAGAATTTCCATTTAGTGATCCTAATGTGAAGAAGCACCGTGATTTAATTTATTTACTACTTGTAAATGATGGTGCAATATTAACACAAGATAATGAAGTGGATCTTTATGTGGATGGTTATGAAAAGTTCGAGGCACTTATTGCTGATCTTGAAAAAGCGAAAGACCATATACATATTATTTATTATATTTTTCATTCGGATGAACTTGGAAATCGCTTAATGCGAGTACTTGAAAGAAAAGCGGCAGAAGGCTTAAATGTAAAAATAATTTATGATGCTATGGGATCAAGGACTACAAAAAAATCATTTTTCCGTACTTTTCAGGAAAACGGCGGATTGGTTAGACCGTTTTTCCCATCAAAATTGCCTCTGATTAATTTTCGGCTTAATTATCGAAATCACCGAAAATTAGCAATTATAGATGGAGACATTGGTTATATAGGTGGTTTTAATATTGGTGATGAATATTTAGGTTTATCTAAAAAATTCGGTTACTGGCGTGATACGCATCTTCGTGTGCATGGTAAAGCTGTTTATGCAATGCAAACGCGTTTTATTATGGACTGGAATTCTGCATCTGCTTCTAAGAAAATGGACTACAAGGCAAGATATTTCCCAACATTTCATGGAAAAGGTCATACGAGTATGCAAATTGTATCTAGTGGTCCAGATTCTGAGTGGCAACAAATTAAAAATGGATACATTAAAATGATTAATGCTGCCAAAAAAACGATTTACTTACAATCACCATATTTTATCCCAGATGCCAGCTTATTAGAAGCTATTAAAATTGCAGCACTTTCTGGTGTTGATGTACGTGTGATGATTCCTAATAAACCAGACCATGCTTTCGTTTACCGAGCAACAACGAATTATGCTGGGGAGTTAATGGAAACGGGAGCTAAAATTTTCATTTATGATAATGGATTTATTCATGCTAAAACCTTAGTAGTCGATGGAGAAATCGCTTCTGTCGGGACGGCTAATATGGATTTCCGAAGTTTTCGACTTAATTTTGAAGTAAATGCATTTATTTATGAAAAGGAAATGGTACAAAAATTAGAAGATACTTTTTTAGAAGATATATTAAAATCGTATCAACTAACACCTGAACTATATGCAAAAAGGTCCATATGGATTAAATTTAAAGAAGCGGTAAGCCGACTCTTATCGCCTATACTATAAAATGTGTTGGAAGGCTGGTGTAGATCATGGACATTTTTTTGGAAATACTTAAAGGAATAGGAAGACTACTTCTACAGCCAGCTATTTATGTAGGAATTATTTTAGTTATAATTGCTGGTTTTAATAGAGTAAAATGGGAGCGGAAATCTTTTAGCGTTCGAGTATATTCGCCTTGGTTAGAATTAAAGAACTTCTTTGGTATTGGATTGCTATTTGGTTTAGGTCTGTCGGTAGTAACTACAGTGATTGGCTTTAGCGTAACGTTAGAATGGGTTGCGATTTTTAATACGGTTGTTTGTTTCTTGTTGATTGCTGGGATGTTTCGTCTTAGTTCTACAGCTTTTACGATTGGAATCACAAGTTTAGTATTTTATTTCTGCTATTATTTTGATATTAATCTATCACCATTTACAAACGGAGCATTTGGTTATGATGCAGTGTTTATTGATAATTTCATGATTTCAATGACTTTTTTATTAGCATTACTACTCTTTGTAGAAGCATTTCTTATTCAGTATACAAGTGCGAAAAATCCGGCACCATCACTTCGAAAGAGTAAACGAGGAAAACTAATTGGCTCATTTCAATTAAGAAAATTATGGTTTGTGCCATTAGTTGTTTTTATACCTGGGGATGTTTTTACGAAAATTTTTGAATGGTGGCCGGTGTTTACTATTGGTGCTAAGTCATATTCATTAATTGTTTTACCATTATTTATTGGTTTCCAACAACGAGTTCAATCACAATTACCAGAGGAAGCTAGTCGTAAAATCGCTGTACAAGTTACTACACTAGCGACAATAATTGCGATAGCTGGTTTGTTAGGAATTATGATGCCCGTATTAACTTTATTTGCTTTTATGCTTGCTGTGATTGGCAGATTTTGGATTTCTTATCAACATTATCGTTTGGAAAAGCAATTACCGAAAAAATTCGGACCAAAATCAGATGGAATTATCGTTTTAGGTGCGCGTGAGGCAACTCCTTCAGCCCGTTTAAATTTAAAAGCTGGCGAGAAAATTACGGAAGTTAACGGACAGGCAATTCATACAAGAGAAAACCTTTATGATGCGCTTAATTTAAATCGTGCCTTTTGTAAAATTAAAGTCATTGATAACAACGGAGAACCTCGATTTGAGCAAACAGCACTTTATGAGAATGAATCATTTGAGCTGGGATTACTTTTAGTCGAACCAAGATAACTATTAGACACCAGTGTTGTTTTTTGAAAGCAGCATTGGTGTTTTAAGTTTTTGTAAAGATAAGATTAATATAAAAGCATTTCTACCCGAAAAAGGTTAATTCATGCTATATTTTAAATAAATAGGAATAGATAAAGAAGGGATGGGAAGTAAGTTGGTAAAAATTCTTGTAGTGGATGATGAGGCTTCTATTGTTACCTTATTGCAATTTAATATTGAAAAAGCTGGATTTGATGTGGTTACAGCTGAAAATGGTCAAGCTGGCTATGAACTAGCTTTATCAGAAGAACCAGATTTAATAGTACTCGACTTAATGCTTCCTGAAATGGACGGAATCGAAGTGACAAAAAAACTTCGCCAAAATAAAGTGGATGTCCCAATATTAATGCTTACAGCGAAAGATGAAGAACTCGACAAGATTATTGGTTTAGAACTTGGTGCAGATGATTATATGACAAAACCATTTAGCCCACGAGAAGTGGTTGCGAGAATTAAAGCTATTTTAAGACGTACAGAAGGTAAATCAGAAGTTGTAGAAGAAAATACAGATGAAGTAGAAGCAACTCTTTTAATAGGTGATTTAAAAATTTTACCAGAGAGTTATGAAGTGTATTTACAGGATGATTTGCTAGATTTAACTCCAAAAGAATTCGAGCTATTATTATTTCTTGCTAATCATCGTGGAAAAGTCTTTTCGAGAGATCAGTTATTGGATACAGTATGGAATTATGATTATGTTGGAGAAACGCGAATTGTTGATGTTCATGTAAGTCATTTGCGCGATAAAATCGAATTAGATACGAAACAACCAAAGTATATTAAAACGATACGTGGCTTTGGTTATAAAATGGAGAATGTAAAAAAATGAAGAAATTATGGCTGAAAATTGGTTTGTCGTTTTTTATTCTATTTTTTGTAGTAATGGTAATTGTTGGGATTTTTTCAGGAGAATTAATGAAATCTACTTATTTAAATATGAAAGAAAACCAATTAGAAGATGATGCCAAAATTTTATTGCAAACGACCAATATCGAGAATTTGGATTTGGACAAGGATGCTGTGACAATTCAGAAGACACTTAATCCGCTAAGTGATGAAATTGATGCACGAATTACCGTGATTGATAGTCAAGGGGATGTAGTGGCGGATACGAAAAAAAATCCTGCAAACCTCGATAATCATATGAACCGTCCAGAAGTAGCAGATATTTTAGAAAAAGGGAAAGAAGTAGGCATTTCAATTCGTGAAAGTAATTCTCTTGGATATAGTATGCTTTATGTGGCCGTCCCGGTCCAGCATCAAAATAAAACAGATGGCGTTTTAAGGATTTCCATTTCCCTTGAGTCGGTTGATACTGCTGTCGCAAAACTTTGGGGTAATTTAGCGCTTATTTTCGGTATTGCTTTAGTTATTATAGCGGCAATCAGTGTATTTATTGCTAGAAAAATAACTAAACCTGTCAAAGAAATTATTGATGTTTCCACAGATCTCGCTAACCACAAATATGATAGTCGAATACATGGAAAAAACAGCGGCGAACTACAAGACTTATCAATCAGTGTAAATACGCTTGCGGAAAGTCTCGAAACGCAAATGTTTGAAATTAAGCAAAATGAACAACGGCTTAATGCAATTGTCCAAAATTTAGTGAGTGGTGTAATGCTAATCAATGCCGACAAACAAGTAATTATGACAAACAGGGCAATGTATCAAATTTTAGGTGAAACAGAAATCACTGGAAAACCTTTCTATGAAGTTATTAAAAGTTTTGCACTTAGCCAATTAATTGAAGCAACATTTGAAACAAAAACAATGCAACAAAAAGAAATTATTTTGTATTTCCCACGCGAAATGATTCTAGATGCAAGTGTTTCGCCAATTTTAGCAGAAAATGGAGAAATTACTGGTATTATCTTGCTACTCCACGATATTACGCAAATTAGACATCTGGAAAATGTTCGTTCAGAGTTTGTCACTAATGTTTCGCACGAATTAAAAACCCCTGTAACGGCTCTAAAAGGCTTTGCTGAAACATTATTAGATGGTGCAATGTATGATGAAATGTTACTTAAAAAGTTTTTAACAATTATCAAAGAAGAAAGTGATCGTCTGCACCGTTTGATTATGGACATCTTAGCACTTTCTAGAATTGAGCAAAATCCAGTATCGGAAAATAGGGAAACAATAGATGTAGATGATGTTATTGAACAATCAGCACGCACCATTTATGAGCTGGCGACGGAAAAAAATATTAGCGTGTCTATCCCAGATAAAACTATTCCACCTGTGATGATTGAAAGTGACCGTGACAAACTGCAACAAATTTTAATTAACTTGCTTTCGAACGCCATTAATTACACGCCAGTAGATGGAAAAGTAGAAGTGAATTTAATGGAACGTGAATCAGAAATTATTATCGAAGTCACTGACAATGGTATTGGAATTCCGGCCAAAGATATAGACCGCGTATTTGAACGTTTCTACCGAGTGGATAAAGCTCGTAGTAGACACTCTGGTGGAACGGGACTTGGACTCTCAATTGTTAAGCATCTTATTGAAAACTGTGGTGGCCGAATTGAAGTAGAAAGTCAAGAAGAAGTTGGCTCCACCTTCCGAGTTACTTTACCAAAAAAACCTTAATAAATATCCTGTTTAAAAGAAAGTAATCTTTTAGACAGGATATTTTTATTATATTTACGAAACAAAAAGAATCTCAGCGATAATTTACTCATTTGCCTTCTATTTGAAAGGGAATCATAAAAAAATTTACAAATTCGATAAAAAATCTAGTTATTTACAATTACTTAACATTAGCTACACACCACCTTAAATCTGTGAGGTTATAGTGATACTTGTAAGGAATAACAATTAAAAAAACAAGGTGGGAATAAAATAATGAAAAAGAAGTATTTGGGAATAGTAGCAGTTTTAGCAGCTTTAATGCTTGTTGTTGCAGCTTGTGGGAGTGGCAGCAGTACAGCGGATAAAGCAAACGGTTCATCAAACAAAGAAGAAGTTTCAGGATCGATTACAGCAGTTGGCTCTACAGCACTTCAACCATTAGTTGAAGCAGCATCTAAAGAATTCGCAAATACAAATCCACAAGCGCAAATTAATGTTCAAGGTGGCGGTTCTGGAACAGGCTTAACACAAGTACAACAAGGCGCAGTAGAAATTGGAAACTCTGACGTATTTGCAGAAGAAAAAGACGGAGTGGATGCTTCAAAACTTGTTGATCATCGTGTAGCGGTTGTCGGAATGGCTCCTGTAGTAAATAAAGATGTTGGCGTAAAAAATATCACAAAACAACAATTAATTGATATATTCACAGGTAAAACTACTAACTGGAAAGATGTTGGTGGTAAAGATGAAAAAATTACTGTTATTAACCGTGCAGAAGGTAGTGGAACACGAGCTACTTTTGAAAAATGGGGACTTGATGGTGCAACACCAATAAAAGCACAAGAGCAAGATTCATCAGGTACAGTTCGTAAAATCGTTAGTGAAACTCCAGGAGCAATTAGTTATCTAGCATTTTCTTATATTGATGATTCTGTAGTCGGACTTTCGATAGATGATATAGAAGCAACGGAAGATAATGTAGCAACGAATGACTGGAAAATTTGGTCTTATGAACACATGTATACAAATGGTGAACCTAAAGACCTTACAAAAACTTTCTTAGAATATATGACTTCAGATGACGTACAAAACAATATCGTACCACAATTAGGATACCAATCAATTAAATCCATGAAAGTGGAACGCGATTCAGATGGTAAACTAACTGACGTAAAATAAAAAGAATGAAATGGGCGTCTATCCTAGTAAAATCAGGATAGACGTGTACCCATGTTAGGAGTAAAACATGGGAGGAGAAAGGAGCTTATGTGATTTGGAAGCGATAAAAGAAAAGAAGCTTACACAAACTTCCAAAAAGGCGCATCTAGAAACAAGAGGCAAGATTATTACATTTATTTGTATCTCAATTATGGTTATTGCCGCTGCGTCTATTTTGTTTTTTGTTATTTCTAAAGGGATAGCAACATTTACAGTTAATAATGTATCTTTCGTAGATTTTATTACTGGTACTGACTGGAACCCCTCTCAAAAAGATGCAAGTGGAAACCCATTAGTTGGTGCACTGCCAATGATAATCGGATCATTTGCTGTTACTCTTTTGGCTGCTTGTATTGCCGGACCACTTGCAATTGGTGCAGCAATATTTATGGTAGAAATTTCGCCTAAGTTTGGGAAAAAAGTTTTACAACCAGTAATGGAATTATTAGTTGGTATTCCATCTGTTGTTTATGGATTCATTGGCTTGAGCGTTGTCGTTCCCTTTATCCGAGATCATATTTCTGGAAGCGGATTTGGTATTGCTGCTGCAACGATTGTTTTAACAGTTATGATACTTCCAACTGTTACTTCGCTAAGTGTAGATGCAATTAATTCCGTTCCACGCCATTACCGAGAAGCTTCTTTAGCACTTGGAGCAACCCGTTTCCAGACGATTTGGAAAGTAGTACTTCGTAGTTCGCGCTCTGGAATTTTAACGGCTATCGTTTTTGGGATGGCTCGTGCTTTCGGGGAAGCTCTAGCAGTACAAATGGTTATCGGGAATTCAGCTGTCATACCAACCTCTCTCTTTGAACCTGCGTCTACATTAACGAGTATTTTGACGATGGGTATGGGAAATACGGTTATGGGGACACTTGATAATAATATTCTATGGTCACTCGCAATGGTGTTACTCGCGATGTCACTATTTTTCATCATCGTGATTCGCTTCATCGGACGTAGGAGGAAAGTCAAATGAATGTAAAAACAAAAGATAAAATTGCGACAGGTGTTTTTTATGCCATTGCTGTCTTAATTGTTGTTATTTTAGCAAGCCTATTAGGTTATATTCTAGTAAAAGGTGTTCCGGAGTTAAGCTGGAAATTTTTGACAACCCCACCACAATCATTTCAAGCTGGCGGAGGAATTGGTCCTGAAATCTGGAATTCATTTTATATGCTCATAATTACTATGCTAATTTCTGTACCTATTTCACTAGGAGCAGGGATATATATGGCAGAATATGCGCGTAAAAACTGGATTACAGATTTAATCAGAACTACGATTGAAGTGCTTTCCTCACTTCCATCTATTGTTGTAGGATTATTTGGTTTCCTTGTTTTTGTTATTCAAATGGGGTGGAGTTTCTCGGTTATTTCCGGGGCACTTACACTAACGATTTTTAATTTACCATTACTAATTCGTGTTGTGGAAGAAGCGCTTAATGCTATTCCAAACACACAAAGAGAAGCTGGTTTAGCACTTGGCCTATCAAGATGGGAAACAATAACTCGAGTACTTGTACCAGCTGCATTACCAGCAATTATTACTGGCGTTATTTTGGGAGCGGGAAGAGTATTCGGTGAAGCAGCTGCACTTATTTTTACTGCCGGACAAAGTACACCAGTGCTTGATTTCACTGATTGGAATCCAGCAAGTCCAGTCTCTCCCCTTAATATTTTCCGTCCTGCAGAAACATTAGCAGTACACATTTGGAAGATTAATGGAGAAGGAATTATGCCGGATGCTCAAGCTGTTTCGGATGGTGCGTCAGCGGTATTAATTATTTCTGTATTGCTATTCAATATCTTAGCTCGTTTACTAGGAAAATTTGTTTATAAACGCATGACCTCTTCGTAAAATGTCAGGAAAAGGAGTTTTAATATGATGTTAACAAAAAAACCTGAAATTAATTCTATTTTGCAAACAACACCAGACCCTCATTCACTTCCTGCTGCGATGGCGACAGAGGATTTGCATGTTTATTATGGTGATAACCACGCGATTAAGGGAGTCGACCTAACTTTCCCAGAGAATAAAGTTACCGCTTTAATTGGTCCGTCTGGTTGCGGGAAATCCACTTATTTACGAGCGTTAAATCGAATGAATGACGAAATAGAAGGTTGCCGAATGGAAGGGCAAATTCTGTATGATGGCATTAATATTAATCGCAAAGAAGTGGACCTATATAATGTTCGAAAAGAAATTGGAATGGTGTTTCAAAAACCAAATCCATTTACCAAATCTATTTATGAAAATGTCGCATTTGGTCTTAAGCGACACGGAATGAAAAATAAAAAAGACATCATGGAGCGTGTAGAAAAAAGTTTACGCCGTGCTGCACTTTGGGATGAAGTAAAAGATGATCTTGGCAAAAGCGCATTATCGCTATCAGGAGGTCAGCAACAACGGCTTTGTATCGCTAGAGCAGTTGCTATGCAGCCTAAAGTGTTGCTACTTGATGAACCTGCATCCGCCCTTGATCCAATTTCAACAAGTAAAATTGAAGACTTAATTAATGAACTTAAAAATAAATATACAATTATTATCGTAACACATAATATGCAACAAGCTGCTCGTGTTTCTGACTATACTTCTTTCTTCTATCTTGGGGAAGTTGTGGAATTCTCTGGAACGTCAGAACTATTCACTAACCCGCAAGAAAAACAAACCGAAGACTATATTTCTGGAAACTTTGGCTAGAAAGGAGCTTTTTCATGACAACTGAAACTGTAAAGAAAACCGAATATATCATTGAAACTAAAGATGTCGATTTATTTTATGGATCAAAGCAAGCGCTGGAAAAAATCGGTTTAAATATTAAAAAGAACCAAGTAACAGCGCTAATTGGTCCTTCTGGATGTGGTAAATCAACGTTTCTAAGAACATTAAATCGAATGAATGACTTAATTCCTGGTGTAAAAACATCTGGTGAAATTCATATTAGCGGGGAAAATGTGCAAGATGCTAAAATCGATATGGTTAACCTTCGAAAAAAAGTCGGAATGGTTTTCCAACAAGCGAATCCATTCCCTTTTTCCATTTATGACAATGTTGCTTATGGTCCACGAATGCACGGAATTAAAGATAAAAAAGAGTTAGATGCTATCGTGGAAAGAAGTTTGCGACAAGCAGCATTATGGGATGAAGTGCATGACAGACTTGATCGTTCAGCAATCGGCATGTCAGGAGGGCAGCAACAACGACTTTGTATCGCTCGAGTACTTGCTGTAAAACCCGAAGTTATCTTGATGGATGAGCCAACCTCAGCCCTTGATCCAATTTCAACAGCGAAAGTAGAAGATTTGATTTTAGAATTAAAGAAAGATTATACGATTGTTATTGTGACACATAATATGCAACAAGCTTCTCGCATCTCAGATGAAACAGCCTTCTTTCTTAACGGACGTATTGTTGAATTCTCAGATACAACGAGCATTTTTACCAACCCAGCAGAAAAAGAAACCGAAGACTACATTTCGGGAAGATTTGGATAAAGGAGTGTTATTATGGTAGTCAGAAAAATTTTTACCGAACAACTTAATGACTTGCATCAACATTTAATGGAAATGGGTATGCTTGCAAATGAAGCGATTTTTAAAGCAGTAAAGTCACTTGTACACCGTGATACAGAACTTGCAAAACAAGTAGTAGTAGAAGATAAGGCAATTAATAATATGGAGCTATCATTAGAACAACGCTCCTTTGAATTAATTGCTCTGCAGCAACCTGTTGGTATGGACTTACGAAAAATAGTGACTGTTTTAAAAACAAGTTCAGATTTAGAGCGGATTGGCGACCACGCAGTCAGTATAGCTAAAACAGCTATTTTGATTGGTGAAAGTAAAGTATTAAAACCAATTCCTGAAATTCCAGAGATGGGCGAAATCGTAAAATCAATGTTGCAAGATGTTTTAAAAGCCTATCTTTCTGAAGACGATGAAGCCGCACGGGAGATTGCTATTCGTGATAATGAAGTAGATAAACTTCACAAAATTGTTTATCAAAAATGTATTACTTTTATGCAAGAAGAGCCAGAGCATATTGAAGATGTTTCCCAATTATTACTCGTTTCCCAATATATTGAACGAATTGGTGATTATGTAACAAACGTATGTGAGTGGATTGTTTATCTTAAAAGCGGTGAAATTGAAGACCTAAATCGATAAAGCATAACCCGATTTCCTTTAGTAGAGGTAAATCGGGTTGTATTTTTGTGTTAGATCAATTAAATAACGATAGCTACTTTGAGTTGAAAAACTAAGCTAACCATTCTTCTGCTCCAATATAATCATTTTTAGTTGAAAGTAGTTCTTAAACTTGCGGAATCATTCCTATTTAAGTATCATATGAGTATATGAACATATAGAGAAAATGGAGTGATATTCAATGGGAAACGCAAAGCAATCATTAGATGAAGAAACGCTTTTTAGTGTAACACAGATTTTTAAGGCGCTCTCTGATCCAACTCGTGTCCAAATTTTAAATTTATTACAAGATAGAGAGTACTCCGTAAATGATATTGCTCGAACGCTTGAATTTAACCAAACAACAGTTTCACATCAGCTTCGGTTTTTGAAAAATTTAAGGCTAGTGAAATCAAGACGAGCTGGAACAACGATTTATTATATGCAAGATGATAATCACGTATTAGAGCTATTAACTCAAGCAGTTCGTCACGTGCATCATCGTTAATGCAAAACACTCAGGTGCGTTATGGGTGTTTTTTATGCCAAATAAAGAGCAATTATGGTAAAGTAAGTAACAAATAAGAACATGGAGGAAATATTTTGAAGAAATTAACACCAATGCAAAAATTTATTGTTATTTCAGGGATTATCGTGATGATTATTATTTCCATTTTAGCAATTGTCTGGAATAGTAATCTTACTGTTGTTATTGTTTTGTCAGTAGTTCAATTTATTATTATTCAATTTGTTTGTTACGTAGGAATTTATGCACAAATGAAAGTTGGAACTGCACGCGGAACAAAACTTTTTAGTTGGGGGATTTTAACAACATTGTTATTTTCAGCCATCATTTTTATTTTTGCTACAGATAATTTTAGAACCTATTCAGCAGCAATGATTGCTTTAATTGGTTATTGTGCAGCGCTTATGATGCGTGAAATAGAAAATACGAATCCTGCAAATAAAAAGCAAAAGCGGGAGGAATAGAACGAAGAATGGAGGGATTATATGGGAATTCACCAATATTTCCAAAGTTTATCTGATTTAGAAAACATTTATCGTTGTCCGGGGAAATTTAAATATCAAGAACACTCAGTTGCTGAACATTCATATAAAGTGACTTCTATCGCCCAGTTTTTTGGAGCAGTGGAAGAGAGCGCTGGTAACGAAGTGAACTGGCGCGCATTATACGAAAAAGCATTAAATCATGATTATTCCGAATTATTCATTGGTGATATTAAAACTCCAGTAAAATATGCAACAACAGAATTACGTGAAATGCTTTCAGAAGTAGAAGAAAGTATGACAAAAAACTTTATTGAGCGGGAAATTCCTGAAACCTTTCAACCGATTTATCGGCATTTATTAAAAGAAGGAAAAGACAGCACGTTAGAAGGAAAAATCTTAGCAATCTCTGATAAAGTCGATTTATTATATGAATCTTTTGGCGAAATTCAAAAAGGAAATCCAGAAAATATTTTTGTGGAAATTTATAGTGAAGCATTAGCAACCATTTATGAGTATCGCGAAATGGAGAGCGTTAAATACTTTTTACGAGAAATTTTACCAGATATGCTTGCAGAAAAAGGAATTGAAAAAACAGAATTACCGCAGTTAACGACTGAAATAACAACAAAAGCATTGCGTGATGCATAAAATAAGAAAGAGGGGGGATTTAAGATGGATCAAATTATATCTGCGCTTATTTTCCCTTGTTTGCTCGTTATTCTTTTTGCTATAATTACTTATAATCGCTATGTAGCACTATTGCTTATGATAATTTTAATTGCTGCATCTGCAAAATTAGGTTATACGAGTTCCTATTGGTTAATTGTGATTGATGCTTTCTCGATGACAATTGGCTTTATACTTGCTACCTATATGCTAAACCGTTTAAAGAAGCGAGGCAGCGATTTTTAAAAAGCAAATAGATAGGTAGAAAAGCAAAAAAATGATAAAATAAAGAAAAGCGTAATCAACAGGTTGCGTTTTTTCTTTTAAAATAAATACGAAAATACGTTCGGTTTTTGCTAGGCTTATTAAAATATTTATGATAAAATAGATACATTAACGGATCTGAAAAAATCCGCTTTTTGCTTTGCGGGACTTTTCGTAAATGCAGTTTTTCAGAAGTCAAGATCGGACCAATATAAGATGGGGGGATTCCGAAGTGAAGGATAAATTTGAGTTAGTTTCTAAGTACAGTCCACAAGGAGATCAACCTAGGGCAATCGAACAATTAGTAACAGGCTTAAGAAAGGGCTTGAAACATCAAACTTTACTTGGGGCTACCGGTACAGGGAAAACATTTACTGTATCAAATGTGATTCAAGAAGTAAATAAGCCAACTCTTGTTATGGCTCACAATAAAACTTTAGCAGGGCAATTATACAGCGAATTTAAAGAGTTTTTTCCAAATAATGCAGTAGAATATTTTGTTAGTTATTATGATTATTACCAACCAGAAGCATACGTTCCACAGAGTGACACATATATCGAAAAAGATGCGAGTATCAATGACGAAATAGATAAGCTTCGTCACTCAGCAACTGCTGCGCTTTTTGAAAGACGAGATGTTATTATTATCGCCAGTGTATCTTGTATTTATGGTTTAGGTTCACCTATTGAGTATGGAGAAATGCTTGTTTCACTGCGAGTAGGTATGGAAATTAGTCGTGATCAACTACTTCGAAAACTAGTAGATATTCAGTATGATCGAAATGACATAGATTTTCAGCGCGGGCGTTTCCGTGTGCGCGGGGATGTGGTGGAAATCTTCCCAGCATCACGAGATGAACATTGTATGAGAGTAGAATTTTTTGGCGACGAAATTGAACGCATTAGAGAAGTAGATGCATTAACAGGCGAAATTATTGGAGAAAGAGAACATGTTTCCATTTTCCCTGCGTCTCACTTTGTTACACGACCAGATATTATGAAAAAAGCGATTGTAAATATAAAAGCAGAATTAGAAGAACGCTTAAAAGTTTTGCGAGCAGACAACAAACTACTCGAAGCGCAACGACTGGAACAGCGCACTAATTATGATTTAGAGATGATGGAAGAAATGGGCTATTGCTCAGGAATTGAAAATTATTCTCGCCATTTATCACTTCGACCTGCCGGAGTTACACCATATACGTTACTTGATTATTTCCCAGATGATTTCCAAATGGTAATTGATGAATCGCATGTAACAATGCCACAAATTCGCGGGATGTTTAATGGTGACCAAGCGAGAAAACAAATGTTAGTAGATCACGGTTTTAGACTTCCGAGTGCGCTAGATAACCGTCCCCTTCGATTAGAAGAATTTGAAAAGCATATTAATCAAATTATGTTTATCTCTGCCACACCAGGTCCATACGAACTAGAAAAAAATCCAGATGTTATTGAGCAAATCATTCGACCAACAGGATTGCTAGACCCAATAGTTGAAATTCGTCCAATTCAAGGACAAATTGATGATTTATTGGATGAAATTAATGATCGAGTAGAAAAAAATGAACGCGTGCTGATTACCACTTTAACAAAGAAAATGTCCGAGGATTTAACCAACTACCTAAAAGAAGCAGGAGTTAAAGTCCAATATCTTCATTCAGAAGTAAAAACATTAGAACGAATTGAAATTATTCGTGATTTACGACTAGGTGTTTACGATGTTATAGTCGGAATTAATTTGCTTCGTGAAGGAATTGATTTACCAGAAGTATCTCTGGTTGCCATTTTAGATGCTGACAAGGAAGGCTTTCTCCGTTCAGAACGTTCACTAATTCAAACTATGGGGCGTGCTGCACGTAACGAAAATGGTCGTGTAATCATGTATGCAGACAAAATGACAGATTCCATGCGAAATTCTATTAGCGAAACAGAACGACGCCGTGGAATCCAAATAGAATACAATGAAAAACATGGTATTACCCCAATGACCATCAAAAAAGAAATCCGTGGTATTATAGCAGCAACATCTGCCGCAGATGAAAGAGAAGCAATAAAACAACATGATTTAAGTAAAATGTCTAAGAAAGAACGCGATGTCTTCATTGAAGGTATGGAACATGAAATGAAAGAAGCAGCCAAAGCACTTGATTTTGAACGCGCTGCTGAATTGCGTGATGCTTTACTGGAAATAAAAGCGGAAGGATGAAGCAAAATTGAATAAAGATAAAATAGTAATTCAGGGTGCGAGAGCCCACAACTTAAAAAACATTGATATAGAAATCCCAAGAGATAAGTTAGTTGTTATGACTGGCTTATCTGGATCAGGAAAATCTTCGCTAGCTTTTGATACCATTTACGCGGAGGGACAAAGACGTTATGTGGAATCATTATCTGCTTATGCACGACAATTTTTAGGGCAGATGGATAAACCAGATGTGGATTTAATTGAAGGTCTTAGTCCGGCAATTTCTATTGATCAAAAAACAACAAGTCGTAATCCACGTTCTACAGTTGGGACAGTGACAGAAATTCATGACTATTTACGACTATTATTTGCACGCGTGGGACATCCAATTTGTCCTAATCATGGTATTGAAATCACATCGCAGACAATTGAACAAATGGTGGATCGTGTGCTGGAATATCCTGAAAAAACACGCATTCAAATTATGGCACCAATCGTTTCCGGAAAAAAAGGAACACATAAAAAAACAATAGAAGAAATAAAAAAAGAAGGCTATGTAAGAATTCGCGTTGATGGTGAAATATACGATATCAATGATGAAATCGAAATAGAGAAAAATAAAAAGCATTCTATCGAAATTATTATTGACCGAATTGTTATTAAAGAAGGAATTAACACTCGCTTATATGATTCCATTGAAGCGGCTCTTCGCTTAGCAGATGGTTATGCGGTTGTAGATATTATGGGCGAAAAAGAACTACTATTTAGTGAGCATTATGCCTGCCCATATTGTGGTTTTTCAGTAGGTGAATTAGAGCCAAGAATGTTCTCTTTTAACAGTCCTTTTGGTGCTTGTCCGACTTGTGATGGGTTAGGAACAAAGTTAGAAGTAGATGTGGATACCGTGATTCCTGATAGAAGCTTATCACTTAACGAAGGAGCAATTATTCCTTGGCGTCCAATCAGTTCTCAATATTATCCACAAATGCTAGCTTCAGCATGTAAAGAATTTGGTATTGATATGGATAAACCATTTGAGCAACTATCTAAAGAAGATATGGACATCATTTTGAATGGCTCTAAAGATAAAGAATTTTATTTTGAATACAAAAATGATTTTGGAATGACACGTGAAACATGGATTCCTTTTGAAGGCATATTACCGAATATTGAACGACGCTACCGAGAAACAAACTCCGACTTCACCCGGGATCAAATGGCGCAATATATGACAGATTTACCTTGCCCAACTTGTAAAGGCTACCGCTTAAAAGAAGAAACACTTTCTGTAAAAGTAAATAATCATCATATTGGTCAAATTAGCGAGTTTTCCATTAACGAAGCATTAGCATTTTTTGATAGTCTAGCGCTTTCTGAAAAAGAAACACAAATTGCTGCACCAATCTTTAAAGAAGTCCGTGCACGATTAGGTTTCTTAAAAAATGTTGGGCTTGACTATTTGACGATGAGTCGTGCAGCGGGTACTTTATCTGGAGGAGAAGCACAGCGGATTCGTCTCGCAACACAAATTGGTTCAAGGTTAACAGGTGTACTTTATATCCTTGATGAACCATCTATTGGGCTTCATCAACGGGATAATGACCGTTTAATCAGCACATTACAAAGTATGCGTGATATTGGTAATACACTTATTGTTGTAGAACATGATGAAGACACGATGATGGCAGCTGATTATCTTATTGATATTGGCCCGGGTGCAGGTGAGCATGGCGGACGAATTGTTGCAGCAGGTACGCCAGAAGAAGTTTCCAATAATAAAAATTCCATTACTGGTGACTATTTGTCCGGCAAGAAATTCATCCCAGTTCCAGCAACACGTAGAAAAGGAAACGGACTTGAATTAGAAATAATTGGTGCAAAAGCCAACAACTTAAAAAATGTTAACACTAAAATTCCATTAGCAACTTTTTCATGTGTAACTGGGGTTTCGGGTTCAGGTAAAAGTTCTCTTGTAAATGAAGTACTTAGAAAAGCATTAGCAAGAAAACTAAATAGAAATCATGCAAAACCTGGGGAACACAAAGAAATCAAAGGAATTGAAAACTTGGAAAAAATCATTAATATTGATCAGTCACCTATTGGAAGAACTCCACGTTCCAATCCTGCGACTTATACAGGGGCATTTGATGATATTCGTGACCTATTTGCTAGTACTAATGAAGCCAAAGTTCGTGGCTACAAAAAAGGTCGATTCAGTTTTAACGTAAAAGGTGGAAGATGTGAAGCTTGCAAAGGTGATGGCATCATTAAAATCGAAATGCACTTTTTACCTGATGTCTATGTTCCTTGTGAAGTCTGTCATGGGAAACGATACAATGGTGAAACATTAGATATTCGTTATAAAGGAAAAAACATTGCAGAAGTTTTAGAAATGACAGTAGAAGAGGGCTTGGAATATTTTACTAACCAACCAAGAATAGCAAGGAAGTTACAAACAATAGTTGATGTGGGGCTTGGATATATTCGTCTAGGGCAACCGGCAACCACACTGTCAGGAGGAGAAGCACAACGCGTTAAGCTTGCCTCTGAACTGCACAAACGCAGCAATGGGAAATCATTCTATATTCTGGATGAACCAACAACTGGTTTGCATGCAGATGATATTGGTCGCCTTCTAAAAGTACTTCAAAGACTGGTAGAAGAAAATGGCGATACAGTTCTCGTTATCGAACATAATCTCGATGTTATTAAACAAGCAGATTACTTGATTGATTTAGGACCAGAAGGCGGGGACGGCGGCGGCCAAATTATTGCAACGGGGACTCCTGAAAAAATTGCTCGCTCGAAAAAGTCCTATACAGGTAAATATTTAAAACCCATTTTAGAACGCGATAAAGAAAGAACAGCAACAAAAATTTCTTCTGTTCAAAAATAATATTGAATCTCGCTTATTATTTAATAAGCGGGATTTTTATGTATAATAACCGTAAGAAAAAGATGATTACCAAACCACCCAAAGTCTAAACAAATAATCATCCTCTGGTTGTATGACAGAAATTATCTTTTCCTTCATAATAGAGACATAGATAAAACAGATAGCTCACTTGCCAATAAAAGCAAGACTAAAATAGTTTATCCGAAAGTATAGGAGGAAATGAAAATGGAAAACGAACGCAAACGTATTCTAGAATTAGTAAAACAAGGTATTATTTCGACAGAAGAAGCACTTACTTTACTTGAAAACATTTCTAAAAAAGAAGGTAAATCTGCTGCCACAGAAAATATCCGTCGTTCCACAGCACCAGCAGAAGAAGTGGAAGAAGAGCTAGAAGAAGAACCAACATTTGATTATAGTAAAGGATGGAATAATCAAGGTAATCCATATACCGCTCCAAAAAGACGCCAAAGACGCCCGGAACCAAGCGAAGATAATAAACAACAAGAAAAACAAAATGAAAATAATTCGAAAAATCAAGATGATTCCATGCGCAATATGGTGAACGACCTATCCCAAGCAGGTGAAAAAATCGGTTCATTCTTAAATAGCGCTTTTAAACAAGTGAAAGATATGCCGTTCCCGTTCTTAACATCTACAAAAATCGAACGAGATTTCGTTTATCATGATACAACACTTTCCATTCTAGAGTTTGAAATTGCCAATGGGAATGTAGAATTTAAACCTTCAGATACAGATGATATTAAAGTTCATGCGATGATTAAACTTTTCAAAGAGTACCCTGAAGATGAAGCTCTTAAAATATTCTTTGATAAAACCACTTTACGCGTAGACGAAGAAACATTACGCTTCGAATCTACCTCTAAACAAATCGTTACAAACTTAACTGTGTATTTACCACGTAGAGAATATGATTATGTTTCTGTTAAAATGCTAAATGGAAACTTCCATATGGATGAGTTATCAGGACGAGACTTATTTGTTAAAACAACAAATGGAAATATAAGTATTGGAACATTAAATGCAACATTAGCCGAAATTGAATCTATCAATGGCAATGTACGCATCCAAAATGGTGAAATTCGTGATGTTGCACTTAAAACTTTTAATGGTAATGTAGCAGTAAAAGGTAATTACTACTCCACTAATTTACAAACTAAGAATGGGAATGTTAACTATCAATTAACTGGTAACGAAGCAACCTTCTTAAAAGCGAAGACTGGTGCTGGTAATATTGAAGTACTTGTTCCTACTACAATTGGTGTAGATGGTCGTTTCCATACTAATCTAGGGAAATTACTTTTAGACTTAAAAGGTGCAGAAATACTTGAATCAAAAACAGAATCTGTAAGTAAATCGATTGTGTTCACTAAATTACCAGATGCAGCTGATTCTTCCCTTAAAATCGAAGCAGAAGCAACAACTGGTTCCGTGAAAATTCGTGAAGCAAAATAATTTGAAATCTAGCGCAAGGAAAGCGCGCTAGATTTTACATAGAAATTAGAAAGGAAGAACTAGCATGGATAAAAAACTAAGAAGATCAAGGGTAGACCGGAAAGTCGGTGGTGTTTTAGGTGGCTTGGCAGAGTTTTTAGGTATTGATGCCACACTACTACGACTTATATATATTGTAATTGCTATTATTACGATGAAGACTGGTATTGCAATTATCGCTTATATCATTGCCTTGTTTGTGATTCCTTCTGCTGATACAAGTAACGAAGAAGTTATAGAACGGCACCGTCGCCGCGTGGAGGAGAAAAGAAGACGCCATGCAGGACGTAATGAGGCAAGACAGGAAGTGCGAGAAGCAATGAGAGAAAGACACAACCATATGCATAAAAATAACCATTCCCATAATCAGCCAAGAAGAAAAGAAGAGCGGCCACGACCAGTGCGTGAATTTAATTTTGACAATGTGACATTCCGTTCTTTTACAATTAGAATAGCGACAGGCGATGTGATTATCCGTTCTTGGGATAAAGATCAAATAAAAGTTCGTGCTGTATTAGCCGTACATGAAAAAGCACGCTCCATCCGTCAATTAAGTGAAGAAAAATTATGGGATTATTTCTTTAGCCAAACAATGCTAGATATTTCTTCAGATAGTTTCATTTTTGAATCTAAAAATGAATTATTAAAAACAGATTTAGTTATTACTATTCCAAAACGTTTATATGAACAAGTGAAGATTCAGTTACTCAATGGGAACTTAAAATATGATGATACAGCGGCAGAAGATGCTATCATCAAAACACGTCATGGAGACATTCGTTCTTCGGGAGCTAGCGGTAAATTCCTTAGTACAGAATCAGCAGACGGAGAAATTTTCTTTAAACGTAGTACTGTTGAAAACGTTGATATGTCAACAGCTAAAGGAGATATTGCACTCCAAGGTAATTTCCTTACGACAATCGCCAAAGCTGCTCAAGGTGATGTGGAATATATTCTAGAAAATGAAACATCTTCAGCTGCAGATCTTGAGGCATTAAATGGAGATATTCGCATTCAAATTCCACCAACTTGGAATGTTGATGGCACACTTGGCACTAAAAAAGAAAAAATTTATTTCGATTTAAAAAATGCAAAAATTTGGGATGATGCTGAAAGAACCTTTGTATTCACCCAGAATGCGGAAGAAATAAGTATGGCAACACTACAAGCAAAAGTTGGAAATGGAATAATCAAAGTTTCTGAACTCGAAAATAAAAGTGTTTAATAACACGAAAGGAAGGGAAAACAATGAGAAAGTTATATAAATCTTCATCACAAAAAATGATTAGTGGTGTCTGTGGTGGACTTGCAGAGTATTTTGGAATTGAAGTAACGATTATTCGTTTAATCTGGGCAGGCCTAGCATTATTTGCTGGCGGTGGAATTCTTCTTTACATTATCGCTGCAATCATAATTCCGAAAGCAACCCCTGAATCTGAATGGGAGTGAACTAAATTATGCGTTGGATTATTGGCGTAATCATCAACTCGGTACTTTTTGTAGCATTATCAGGATTCTTTACAAGCTTTCACGTAGATGGATTCAAAACAGCGCTACTAGCGAGTTTTATATTAGCAATTCTTAATATGCTAATTCGCCCTATCTTACTACTTTTGACTTTACCAATCAATATTTTCACATTAGGGCTATTTACATTTGTTATTAATGCACTGATGCTTGAACTAACAACTTTCTTTATTGGAGATTCCTTCCAATTTGATAGTTTTGGGACAGCACTTATTATCGCTGCGATTATGGCATTTGCAAATATGATTATCAATTCCGTTTTATGGAGTAAAAATGAACATTAAACATTCCAGCTACATCTTGAAGTCAAATTGGCTTTGAAGTGTAGCTGGTTTTGCTATGTAGAGCCATTTAGAAAGAAAGAACTAGCTTGATTCCCTCGAAAGTGCTAAAATGAGAAAGAGCTTTGTAAATAATATTTTATAGAAAATAGTGACGGACTTTTATAATTCATTTGGAGGTACTTGCATGACAAAATCGGTTACAGTAAAGGATTTAGTAGAACGACTTAATTTAGAATTAATTTGTTCAGAAAAGGGACTTGAACGGCCAATTTTAACAAGTGATTTATCTAGGCCAGGTTTGGAACTCACAGGATTTTTCTCCTATTATCCAGAAGATCGAGTGCAACTTTTTGGAATGACAGAAATTTCTTTTTCAGAGGGCATGGAACCAGAAGAACGACTTAAAAGATATCGACAAATGTGTACAAAGCGAACTCCAGCTTTTGTGATTTCCAGAAATTTAGAAGTACCAAAAGAGTTAGTGGAGGCGGCAAAAGAAGCTGGTATTCCTGTGCTTCGTTCGCGCCTTAAGACGACACGTTTATCCGTTTATATTACAAATTACTTGGAAAGTAGATTGGCACCAGTAATTTCTATGCATGGCGTTTTAGTGGATATATATGGTTTGGGTGTTTTAATTACAGGTAGTAGTGGCGTTGGTAAAAGTGAAACGGCATTAGAACTTGTAAAACGCGGCCATAGACTGGTAGCCGATGATAATGTTGAAATCCGCCAAGAAGATGAAATGACATTAATTGGCTCTTCACCAGCAATTATTGAACATTTACTAGAGATACGTGGACTTGGAATTATAAATGTAATGACATTGTTTGGAGCGGGTGCAGTTCGCTCGAGTAAGAAAATAACAATTGTTGTGCACCTTGAAAATTGGGATCCAGATAAGCATTATGATCGTGTTGGATTAGATCAAGAGAAAACAAAAATCTTTGACATGGATATTCCAAAAATTACTGTCCCAGTTCGTCCAGGGCGAAATTTATCTGTTATCATTGAGGTAGCGGCAATGAACTTCCGCTTGAAAAATATGGGTTATAATGCGGCGGAACAATTTACACAAGACCTTAACAATTTAATAGGTCATAATAGTAGTATGAATGATTAAATAAATATAGAGAATATCTCCGCAGCCTAACAGAAATTAAAATAACTTTGTTTGGTTGCGGAGTTGTCTTTTGAAAGTAGGGGAACTATGGAAAATGGTATACAGCCACTTGATCCGGTGGCAATTCAACTGGGAAATATTTCTGTTAAATGGTATGGGGTAATTATTGCTTCGGCTGTTGTGATTGCACTTATTCTTGCCTTAAGCGAGGCAAGTAAACGTAAAATGGATAAAGAAATCATTGTTGATTTACTTATATGGGCGATTCCAATTTCCATTATTAGTGCACGGATATATTATGTTGTTTTTGAATGGGATTTTTACAAGAATAATTTAAGTGAAATTGTGAAGATTTGGCATGGAGGTATTGCGATTTATGGAGCTTTAATTGGAGCAGTACTAACAGCAGTTATTTTCTCTAGGATAAAGAAAATTTCGTTTTGGCAATTAGCAGATGTGGTCGCTCCAAGTTTAATAATTGCACAAGCGATTGGTCGTTGGGGAAACTTTATGAATCAAGAAGCTCATGGGGCAGAGACAACTAGGACTTTTCTTGAAAACTTACATTTACCAGAGTTTATTATCAACCAGATGTACATAGATGGCGCTTATTATCAACCCACATTCTTATATGAAAGTCTATGGAAT
The DNA here is from genome assembly GCF_014322845.1 of Listeria immobilis. Taxonomy (NCBI): domain Bacteria; kingdom Bacillati; phylum Bacillota; class Bacilli; order Caryophanales; family Listeriaceae; genus Listeria; species Listeria immobilis. Next base: position 113,833 of record NZ_JAASUA010000007.1, read on the forward strand.
GTACTAGGATTTATTATATTATTAATTATTCGCCGCACGAAAATACGGCGCGGGGAGCTTTTCCTTAGTTATGTAATTTGGTATTCATTTGGGAGATTCTTTATTGAAGGAATGCGGACAGATAGTTTGATGTGGGGCGATTTCCGAGTTTCACAAGTGTTGTCTGTATTATTAATTATTTTATCAATTGGAATAATTGTATATCGTCGTCTAAAAATGAATCCACCTTATTATATGGAAGATAAGTACGGAAAAATAACGAAGAAAAAATAAAGTTTTAAGTTTGTTCTAGAAAGGAAGAAATTATGACTGAGAAAATTACTACCTTGTTGTTTGACTTAGATGGCACGCTGATAAATACAAATGAGTTGATTATTAAAACTTTTCAAGCGACGTTTCAAGAATTTTTACCTGATCGTGTTTTTACAAGAGAGGATATTTTACCATTTATTGGCCCTTCATTGATGGAAACATTTCGTGAAATAAATCCAACACATGCAGAAGAAATGCGCGTTTTTTATCGTGAATACAATTTAAAGCATCACGATGATTTGATTTTGGAATATGATGGAGTTTATGAAGCAATTCGAACTTTATATGAAGAGGATTATAAATTAGGAATTGTTTCAACAAAAATGTACGATACAATTATGCGTGGTCTAAAAGTGACAGGATTAGATAAATTTTTCCAAGTGGTGATTGGATTAGATCAAGTATCTAATGCTAAACCAGATCCAGAAGGTATTGAGATGGCTCTGTCTTTACTTAATGCAACAAAAGAAGAGGCAATTATGATTGGTGATAATTATCATGATATTGAAGCGGGGAAAAATGCAGAAACATTAACTGCTGGCGTAGCATGGGCAATCAAAGGACCAGAACACTTAGCACAATTTCAACCAGACTTTATGTTAACAAAAATGGGTGACTTGCTTGCGATTGTTAGGGACGAGGAATAAATTTTGAGACGGCTAGAGAAACTAAAAGCTCCTGATAAAAAAGTCAATACGCTATTTCAAGTATACAAAACGGTTTCCTTTTTTAGAGCGGTAAAAAACACAATGGTTATTGAGTTTGGTCGTTTTTTTCCGTGGATGGGAGGCAAACGACGAATTTATCGCGCGTGCTTAGGAATGAAAATTGGTGAAAAGACAGCAATTGCATATAAAGTAATGCCAGATTTATTTTTTCCTGAGAAGATTTCTATTGGTGCGAATTCGATTATTGGCTATCAAACAACTATTTTAACGCATGAATATTTGATTGCTGAATATTGTATTGGTGAAGTAGTTATTGGGGACAATGTGATGATTGGCGCGAATGTAACTATTCTGCCAGGTGTTACAATTGGAGACGGAGCAGTTGTTGGTGCAGGAGCTGTCGTTTCAAAAGATATACCAGCAGAAAGTTTTGCATATGGGAATCCTTTAATAATCAAAGAACAAACTATCCCAAAATAAAGGTGATAGTAAATTAGCCTCTTAATATGTCTAATGAAAGCTTATCCATGATGTTTATTCTGACTTCATGGGTAAGTTCTTTTTATTTTCCTTCACTCTAAAATGGTAAATGATAGTTACGCTTAAAGGAATTTAATTAATGTTAAAAAGAAAAATTGCTTAATTATCGGGTCATAAAATAATGCGGATTATATGAGTGGAATTCTTGAACTTGTTGTTTGAAGAAGCTGCTACAATTAAGTCTTTTTTTGTCGCCCAAAGTAATAAATTCTGTGTTATACTCATTAGGATAAGGAAATTGTTGGGGGTGGAAAAATGGACGAAAACAAAAAAATATCTGCGAAAATCTATCCATTTTATCCGAATGGGCAATTTTATTTTGAGCGTGGTGTAGAAGCATTTCGCGATCAACGCATTAAAGAAGCTATTCGCTACTTGATACGTGCTTCAGAACTTGAGCCGGGAGAGTCAGTAATTATTTGTCAACTCGCGATTTGTTATACAGAAATAGGACAATTCCATAAATCTAATCAATTAATTAGAGATATTCTAGAAAATCGTAATGGGAATATGGATTATTGCTACTATTTTATTGCTAATAATTTTGCTTATATGAAAGATTATAGACGTGCGCTCCAATATGCGAACCGCTATTTAGAAATGTCTCCAGAAGGTGATTATGCGGAAGAAGCTCGTGATTTAATAGAGGTCTTACTTGAAGAAACTCCTTTTGGTGAAACATTAGAAAATGGTTTTTCAAAGTTAGAACAAGAATTTTATGCTTATAAAAAAGAAATTAATCGTCATTTGGCAGAAGAGGATAGCGCCTCAGCATGTGATATTTTAAAAAAAGTAATTGATGAAAAGCCAAATTTTTGGCCGGCTTATAATCAACTAGCGTCACTTTATTTTGAACAATTGAAAGAAGCGGAAGGTGTCAAAGTTTTAAGTGATTTGCTTGAAAGAAACCCTGGAAATCTTTTAGGGCTTTGTGATTTCTTTGTATATCATTTCTATAAAGGTCATAGAGAAGTCGCTGATGCACTTTATGCTGATTTGCGTGATGTATTACCAGTTCTTTCGCATCATAAAGAAAAACTTGGACTGATTCATGCGATGATGGGCAATTACAAGGAAGCAGACGATTTACTTGAACAAGTAGCTGATTTGGAAGTTAATGAACGCAGCAAATATTACTATTATCGTGCCAAAGCGGCTTACTATATAGGTGAAGTGGAAGATGCAAAGCTTTTTTGGCATTCTTTTTTAGAGTGCGATTTATATGAGGATGTTAGATTTCCCTGGGAAAAAGAAATCGATTTAACGAATGATACGCGCTATATATTAGAGATGCTTCAATCGGAGGATGAGTTAACACATCTATTGGGTGTTTATGCACTAACTGTTTCTAGTAACCGTCCAGAATTAATGTTATTTCACCCATTGCTTGATATGAGTAAATGGTCATATATGGAGCATTTAATTTTTACCGATTTTGATTATTTTCCAGATGGTGATGTAGAGCAAAATTGCTTTTTAATTACGAAGGCAATGAACACACTTCGAGAAAATGGTGTTTTGTTTAATAAGGAAAATCTGTCTTTATATAGTACAGTGTTTTCATTAGTTTTACATGATAGACGAAATGAGTTAATTCTTGGATGTTACACTATTCAAATTGTTGCTACTGCCATTGCGTATGTATTTTTACCAGAATTAAAACTTACCATGACAGACGAGCTAAATTACCATAAGTGTGCAAAAGAGATACAGCAAATTCTGAGCAGATAAATAGACCTTTTTGCTATTCCGTATTAGGATTAATTTAGGCTAACTATAGTGCGAACATAAATGAGGAGGGCGAAATGATGGCTAGTGAAGAAAAAATTTATGATGTGATAATTATTGGTGCGGGACCAGCTGGGATGACAGCAGCTCTTTATACTTCCCGTGCAGATTTAGATACTTTAATAATTGAACGTGGTGTACCAGGCGGACAAATGGTAAATACTGCTGAGGTAGAAAACTATCCAGGATTTGATAGCATCTTAGGACCAGATTTGTCTGATAAAATGCTTAGCGGTGCAAAACAATTTGGCGCTGAGTATGCATATGGTGATATTAAAGAAGTCATTGATGGCAAAGAATTTAAAACAGTAACAGCTGGTTCGAAAACATATAAGGCTCGTGCGATTATTATTGCTACAGGCGCTGAGCATCGAAAACTTGGCTCAGCAGGTGAAGAAGAGCTTAGTGGACGCGGTGTATCCTACTGTGCGGTCTGTGATGGAGCCTTCTTTAAAGGACGAGAGCTAATTGTTGTTGGTGGTGGCGATTCTGCTGTAGAAGAAGGAACTTACTTGACTCGCTATGCCAATAAAGTAACTATTATTCATCGTCGTGATAAACTACGCGCGCAACAAATTTTACAAGATCGAGCTTTTAAAAATGAAAAAGTAGATTTTATTTGGAATAGTACGGTAGAAGAAATTATTGGTGATGGGAAGAAAGTCACTGGAGCTAAACTTGTATCAACAGTGGACGGTTCTGAATCGATTATGCCAGTGGATGGTATCTTTATCTATGTTGGACTTGTACCATTAACAAAAGCGTTCTTGAATCTAGGTATTACAGATGATGAAGGCTATATTATAACGGATGAAGAAATGCGTACAAATCTTCCAGGTATTTTCGCAGCAGGAGATGTTCGTGCTAAAAGTTTACGCCAAATCGTGACTGCAACCGGTGACGGCGGACTTGCTGGACAAAATGTACAAAAATATGTGGAAGAACTAAAAGAAGAATTAGAAACAGAAGCGGCAAAATAAAGTATTGATATGGAAAATGGGTCTAAGGTTATTAATCTTAGACCCATTTTTGCGTGACTAGATAGACTAGAGTAGTGTAGAATAGAATGAAAAGAATCAGGTTAGGAGAGATAAACAAAATGAGTATTGTTGTTCTTGGAGGAGCCGGATATATTGGTTCTCATGCAGTAGATGAGTTAATTAATAGAGGTTATAAAGTAGTAGTCATTGATAATTTAAGAACGGGGCATAAGGAGTCCATTCATAAAGAAGCCATTTTTTATGAGGGGGATATTCGTGATAAAGCATTTTTGCAAACCGTTTTTGAACGTGAGGAAGTGGAGGGTGTAATTCATTTCGCTGCTAGTTCGCTTGTTGGTGAATCAATGGAAGAGCCCTTGCCCTATTTAAATAATAATGTATATGGAACACAAATTTTGTTGGAAGTGATGGAAGCGTTTAAAGTGAAGCATATTGTCTTTTCTTCTAGCGCAGCAACATACGGAGAGCCTGAGAAGGTGCCAATTACAGAAGATATGTTAACAAATCCTGAAAGCACCTATGGAGAAACAAAATTAATAATGGAAAAAATGATGAAGTGGTGCGATAAAGCCTATGGAATGAAATATGTTGCGTTGCGTTATTTTAACGTTGCAGGAGCAAAAGCAGATGGCTCTATTGGCGAAGACCATCAACCAGAGTCGCACCTTGTACCAATTATTTTACAAGTAGCGCTTGGTCAAAGAGAAAAATTAGCTATTTACGGAGATGATTATAATACTCCAGATGGTACATGTATCCGTGATTATGTCCATGTGGAAGATTTAATTGATGCGCATATTCGAGCAATGGAATATTTGAAAAACGGAGGCGAAAGTAATATTTTCAATTTAGGTAGTAGTAACGGTTTTTCTGTGAAAGAAATGTTAGATGCGGCTCGTATAGTTACTGGAAAAGAAATTCCTGCTGAAGTGGTAACAAGACGAGCGGGAGATCCGGGAACACTAATTGCTTCCAGTGAAAAGGCGCGAGATATACTTGGTTGGACCCCTATATATACAGATGTGAAAGATATTATCGCAACAGCATGGAAATGGCATGTATCACACCCAAATGGCTATAAATAAAATAGAAGAAAGAACGTGATTCTCATCAAAGTAATAAAACAGCATTTTGGCGAATTTAAAGGCGAAACAGTTTGGCAGTGGACATTAACAAATGACCATGGAATGAAAATGAGTGTGTTAAATTTTGGAGCAATAGTTACCTCGATAGAAACGGCGGATAAATTTGGTGAGTTTGCGAATATTAGCCTTGGTTTTTCAAACTTAGATGATTATCTGGCTTTCTCCCCTTATTTTGGTGCAGTGGTTGGTCCTGTTGCAGGGCGAATTACAAAAGGGCAATTTGAATTAGAGGGGGAGCAATTTCAGCTATCCATAAATGATGGTAATAATTCTCTTCATGGTGGAAAAGCAAACTTTAGTAAAAGAATGTGGGATGTTGCTATTGAAGAACAACCAGATCAAATTATTATGAAGTTTCAATATCAGTGGCCAGACGGAGAAAATGGCTATCCTGGAAAAATAGAAACAAAAATGAGCTATATATTAAATAATAAAAATGAATGGCTGATTGATTATGAGGCAGAGACGGAGAAACCAACTATTTATAATCCATCTAACCATATTTACTTTAATTTAACTGGAGATAATGGTTCCACTGTTTTAGAACATCAGCTTAAGGTTAATAGTGAGCAATATGTGCCTTTAGATGGTGAAACGCTCCCGATAGGAGAAATTTGGTCAGTAAAAGATTCGGTTTTTGATTTACGGGAAGAAACTAAAATTGCTGAGATAGTTAGTAGTTCAGATGAGCAAATAAAAATAGTCGGAGCAGGTCTAGATCATGCTTTTATTTTAAAACATGAAAAGGAACAGCCAGACGCAATCTTAGTAGATCCTAAATCAGGTAGATGTGTGGAAATGGAAACGACATCAGATGCGGTGGTAATTTATACAGCAAATAGTTTGGCAAGTAAATTTAACATTGCTGGAGTACCTGTTCCCAAATATGCAGGAATAACGATGGAAACGCAAGGCTTGGTAGATGCAATTAATCAACCGGGTTTTGGAGATATTGTGCTTAGACCTGGTGAGAAATTTGTTGCAAGAACTACTTTCCGTTTTACAGTGGGTGGACGAGATAAATAGAACCTGTTAAAATCAAAGAAACGAGTATGCTAAGGAGTGTGACTAATGAACTGGCAAAATGAATATCAAAATTGGACTAAAAATAAAATGTTAGATGAGTCCTTAAAGGCTCAATTAAATAAAATAGCTACTGATGAAAAAGAATTAGAAGATAGTTTTTACCGAGATATGGAATTTGGTACAGCGGGAATGCGCGGAGTACTTGGTGCAGGGATAAATCGGATGAATATTTATACAATCCGAAAAGCTTCATTTGGTTTAGCTCAGTTTGTAGCTGAAAATGGAGAAGAAGCAAAAAAACGCGGAATAGTAATAGCTTATGATCCGCGTCATATGTCACGTGAATTTGCTTTTGAGTCAGCTGCTGTATTAGGAGAACATGGTATTAAAAGTTATGTTTTTGAGGCACTTCGCCCAACTCCAGAGCTGTCATTTGCTGTTCGTTATTTAAATGCTTTCGGGGGAATTGTTATCACAGCTAGCCATAATCCGCCTGAATACAATGGTTACAAAATATATGGAGAAGATGGCGGGCAAATGCCACCAAATGGCGCAAAAGCAGTGACTGAATACATAGAGTCTGTCAAAGATATTTTTTCTGTCAAAGTAGCAGATCAAGACGAACTAATGAAACAGGGTTTACTAGAAGTGATTAGTGAAAAAGTGGATCGTCCTTATTTGGAAAGGTTAAAGGAAGTCATCGTCAATAAAGAACTAGTTCGTGCAAATGGAACGGATTTAAAAATTGTTTTTACGCCGCTTCATGGTACTGGTGGGATTTTAGGTGTTCCTGCGCTTGAAAGTGTTGGATTTACTAATATTATTAAAGTAGCTGAGCAATTTGTAAATGACCCGGACTTTGGTACAGTGAAATCGCCAAATCCTGAAAATCGCGAGGCATTCTTACTTGCCATTGAATATGGTAAAAAGAACGGTGGAGATATTTTAGTAGGAACAGACCCAGATGCTGACCGATTAGGAGTAGCTGTGCGTAATCATGCAGGAGACTACGAAATTTTATCTGGCAATCAAATTGGTGCCATTATTTTACATTACTTATTAAAACAAAAGAAAGCTCAAAATGAATTGCCAGAAAATGCTGCGGTATTGAAATCAATTGTAACGAGTAACCTTGGAACAGAAATTGCTAAACATTATGGTGTTGAAATGATCGAAGTACTAACAGGATTTAAATTTATTGCTGAACAGATTAAACAATTTGAACTTACTGGCAAACATACTTTTGAGTTTGGTTATGAAGAAAGTAATGGCTATATGGTGAAGTCGTTTACTCGAGACAAAGATGCTATCCAAGCTGTTTTAGCAATTTCAGAGGTGGCGCTTGTTTGTAAAACAGAAGGTCGCACGCTATTAGATGAATTAGACCAAATTTATGCGGAGTTTGGCTATTATAAAGAAGATCTTGTGTCGTTAACTTTAAGTGGAAAAGATGGTTCCGAGCGTATTAAAGAGATTACAAGTGGTTTTAGAGAACAACTTCCAACAAGTATGGGTGGCTATAAAATCGAACGCGCAGAGGATTATTTAAGAAGTGAAACAACGTGGATTGCTTCTGGTGAAACAGCAACAATTAAGCTACCAACTGCAGATGTGATAAAATGTTATTTAGAAGATGGTTCCTGGTTTGGTTTACGCCCATCTGGCACAGAGCCGAAAATCAAGTTTTACTTTAGCATTTGCGGAGAAAACGAGGAAGAAAGTACAACCAAACTAGAAAAAATTAAGACGGATTTGCTTACCTATATTGAGGCTTAAAAATAAAATCCCGGAAATGCTCTTTGGAGACTTTTCCGGGATTTTCTAGTAAGAAGTGTGCTAAAATGGTAGGTAGATATATTTTGTGCGAAAGGATGAGGCATTTATGGCTTCTAAACAATTAAAATTAGTAATTATTACTGGGATGTCTGGAGCAGGTAAAACAGTTGCAATGCAGTCCTTAGAAGATCTCGGTTATTTTTGTGTAGATAATTTGCCGCCAAGTTTACTTCCGAAATTTTGGGAGTTAATGAAAGAAAGCGATAAAATGGATAAAATCGCGCTAGTAATGGACCTACGCGGAAGAGAGTTTTTCGATTCCATTGAACCAGCGCTTGATGAATTAGATAATACCAATTTTATTACAACGAAAATTCTCTTTTTAGAAGCGGATGATAAGGTGCTTGTTTCGCGTTATAAAGAAACACGTCGGCACCACCCACTAGAGCCAAATGGTTCTGTACTGGATGGAATTAATGCGGAACGTGAACTGCTTAGCGATTTAAAAGGACGGTCTCAATTAGTAATTAACACTTCCAATATGGCTCCACGAGAGTTGCGCGAACGAATTAATAATGAATTTCAAACAGAAGATAAAGATGTTTTCAATGTGCAACTAATGTCTTTCGGTTTTAAATATGGTATTCCAATTGATGCAGATTTAGTATTTGATGTACGGTTTTTACCGAATCCACATTATATTGACAAAATGCGCCCGCTTACTGGCTTAGATGAAGATGTCTATGAATATGTGATGAAATGGCCAGAAACACAAACCTTTTTAGATAAATTAATAGACTTATTAATGTTTACACTTCCGTTTTATAAAAGAGAAGGTAAAACACAACTTGTGATTGCAATCGGATGTACTGGAGGGCAACATCGTTCAGTCGCTTTAACAGAGTTTGTCGGAAGAGCTATTCAGCAAAAATATGAAACAACGATCTCACATCGAGATATGAAACGTAGAAAGGATCGTTAATATGAGAAACGAAATGAAACCGAAAGTAGTCGTTATAGGCGGCGGCACAGGTCTTCCAGTAGTTTTAAAAGGATTAAAGCGAAAAGATATTCATCTGACAGCAATTGTTACAGTAGCAGATGATGGTGGAAGTTCTGGTAAGATTCGTGAGCAAATGGATGTGTTACCACCGGGAGATATTCGGAATGTTATGCTTGCTTTGTCCAATGTTGATCCGCGTGTGGTAGATTTGTTTCAGTACCGTTTTGCTGTTGATGGCGATCTTTCTGGACATGTTATTGGCAATCTGATTTTAACGGCTTTATCGCAATTGAATGATAGTTATGTGGATGCAATTAATGTTCTTGCTACCGTGCTAAAAATCCGTGGAAAAGTTATTCCGGCGACAGATCAACCGTTAATTTTGAGCGCAGAGATGGAAGATGGTTCGATTGTTCATGGTGAATCTCTTATCCCTTTACAAGGAAAACATATTAATCGCGTATTTATTGAACCTGAAAATGTGAAACCATATCCAACAGCAGTTGCGGCTGTAAAAGAAGCAGATTTAATTGTTATTGGTCCGGGAAGCTTATATACTAGTATTTTGCCTAATTTATTATTAACAGAACTAACAAATGAAATCATAGCAAGTAAAGCGCCAAAAGTCTATATTACCAATATTTTAACGCAAATTGGAGAGACCGACTTCTTTTCAGATGCAGACCATATTAAAGTTATTCACGAACATGTTGGTAAATCTTTTATTGATAAAACGTTGATTAATACCACAACAGTACCGAAAGAATTGCTATTTCCAGAAGATGTTACTCAAGTAGAACATAATGCAAAAGAAATAGAGGATCTTGGAGTAGAAGCCATTTATCAAGATTTTCTTTCGACAGAAGATGGACTTGTACGTCATGCTGCTGATAAGGTGGCAGATGCACTTTTAGCAATATTACCTAATAAAAAAATGGAAAAGGAGTGAGTCAGCCATGTCATTTGCATCGGAGACAAAGAAAGAATTAACTCATATGGACGTAAGTGATAGCGATGCAAAAGTGGAACTCGCAGCTTTTATTCGAATGAATGGTGCAATCTCGTTTTCTAATCAATTAGTCATAATGGATGTTCAAACGGAAAATGCCGCTATTGCTAGACGAATGTACCAATTATTAAAAGATTTATATGAAGTTCCAATTGAGCTTCTTGTTCGTCGGAAAATGAAACTCAAAAAAAATAATGTCTATATTGTTCGATTAAAGTCTGGGACACGAGGGATTCTGGAAGATTTACGAATTCTCGAACCACCAATGACGTTTACCAAATCAATTGATAGGGGATTTGTTAAGAAAAGAAGTGCCAAACGTGCTTATTTGCGTGGTGCATTTTTAGCAAGTGGCTCTGTTAATAATCCAGAAACTTCTTCCTATCATTTAGAAATTTTTTCGGTTTATGAGGAACATAACGAAGCAATATGCGCATTGTTGAATCAATTCGACCTTAATGCGCGAACACTTGAACGGAAAAATGGTTATATTACTTATTTGAAAGAAGCGGAAAAAATCACAGAGTTTTTAAGTATTATTGGAGCAACAAGCGCACTTCTGCATTTTGAGGATGTTCGAATTATGCGCGATATGCGAAATTCTGTGAATCGGCTAGTGAATTGTGAAACCGCCAATTTAAATAAAACTATTAATGCAGCTGTTCGACAAATTGATAATATTAAATATATTCAAGCGACAGTTGGTTTAGAAGCTTTACCCGAACGTTTGCGTGAAATCGCGGCACTACGGATCGCCAATGAGGATGTAACGTTAAAAGAATTAGGTGAAATGTTAACAACAGGTCAAGTAAGTAAATCTGGAATTAACCATCGTCTTCGTAAACTTGATCAAATTGCCGAACGTTTAAGAAGTGGAGAATCTCCTTCTCAAGTAGGTTTAAAAGTTAGTAATAGTTAAATAAAAGAAAAGGATGCGAATTAGAATGTCAAAATTATTTTCAGAATATAAGTTAAAAGATGTAACATTAAAAAACAGAGTAGTTATGTCACCAATGTGTATGTATTCAGTAGAAAATAAAGACGGAATCGCAACAGATTTTCATTTTGCTCACTACGTTTCTAGAGCAGCTGGTGGAACGGGACTTGTAATTTTAGAAGCTACTGCAGTGCAGGAAGTAGGGCGGATTTCAGAGTTTGATTTAGGTTTATGGAATGATGAACAAGTTCCAGCACTAAAACGAATTGTTGACGGTTTACATTATCATGGCGCAAAAGCAGGAATTCAACTTGCTCATGCGGGTAGAAAAGCTGTTATACCGGGAGAAATAGTGGCACCATCAGCTATTGCCTATGATGAAAAATCAATCAAACCAACAGAATTAACAAAAGAAGCTATTAAAGAGGTGGTTGCTGATTTTAAGCGGGCAGCTTTTCGGGCTAAAGAAGCTGGCTTTGATGTAATTGAAATTCATGCGGCTCATGGTTATCTAATTCATCAATTTCTTTCGCCTATTACAAATCGCCGGGAAGATAATTACGGTGGCCCTGCTGGTAATCGCTATAAAATTTTAAGTGATGTTATTAAAGCTATTAAAGAAGTTTGGGACGGTCCGATTATTGTCCGAGTTTCTGCAACGGATTATGCTCATGGTGGTCTGCAATTGGAAGACCATATTCCTTTCGCTAAATGGATGAAAGCAGATGGGGTTGAGTTAATTGATGTTAGTACAGGCGGGCTTGTTAATGTAGCGCCACCTGTTTTCCCAGGTTATCAAGTGCCATTTGCCGATGAAATTCGTCGTGGAGCTGGAATTGCAACCGGAGCGCTTGGCTTGATAACTCGTGGAGAACAAGCCGAAGAAATTTTATGTAATGAACGTGCAGATTTAATAATTATTGGGCGTGAATTACTGAGAAATCCTTATTTTGCAAAAGACGCAGCTCAAGCATTAGGTGAAACAATCGAAGCACCTAAACAATACTCTCGAGCTTGGAAATAAAAGAAGAGACTTGAAATCCCAATGATAAAGTGGATTTCAAGTTTTTTTATTTAATGGTATATGTATATATTTTTTTCAATAATAGAATAAATCACATGGAATGAGCGAATGGTGGTTGTAATCGCTTTTTCAAGTTTCATACCATAAAGCAGTCATTTTTGTATGTTTTTATACAAATATGGTGTATTTTTTAATTTATTTATGTTAGTATGGATAATGGTTTTCATGTTAGTTTTAAAAGAAATAGAAGGGAATTAACTGAAAATTGAAATTTGAGGAGGCGGAATTTTTATGGTAAAAGTTAATTCTTTTTTTAGAAAAAAGAGTTTTCATAACCCAGAAAAAGACAAACATCATTTGAACAAGACTTTGGGAGCATTTGATTTAACGATGCTAGGAGTTGGAGCAGTTGTTGGTGGGGGGATATTTATTCTTCCCGGGGAAGTTGCTTCTGTAATAGCAGGTCCAGGAATCGTTATTTCTTTTATAATTGCAGGAATTGCCTGTTGTTTGGCGGCGCTTTGTTATTCAGAGTTTGCTTCTAAATTACCAGTTGCTGGTAGTGCGTATACATATAGCTATCATGTGTTTGGCGAGGGAATTGCTTGGATACTCGGTTGGTCACTTATTTTAGAATATGGTTTGGCAGTTGCTGCTATTGCGAGTGGTTGGTCTTCTTATATGAAGAGTTTACTAGCAGGCTTTAACTTACACATACCAACAGTTATATCATCAGCGTATAATCCAAGTGCAGGAACTTATTTTGATTTAATGGCTTTTTTAGTAATTATGGTAATTGGAATTTTACTTAGTTTTGGTATTCGTGAATCCACTCGTGTCAATAATATTATGGTTTTAGTGAAAATTGCAGTAGTTGTATTATTTATTATTGTTGGTGCATTTTATGTTAAGCCTGATAACTGGACACCGTTCTTACCTTTTGGAGTACAGGGAGTAATTACTGGTGCTTCTACTGTGTTTTTTGCATATATCGGTTTTGATGCTGTTTCAAGTGCAGCAGAAGAAGTGAAGAATCCGCAACGAAATATGCCAATTGGGATTATTTCATCGCTTGCTGTTTGTACCTTGCTTTATATATTGCTTTCGGCAGTATTAACGGGCGTTGTTCCTTACACTGATTTAGTGGGTGTTAGTGCACCAGTTGCATTTGCACTTCAAGCAATTAATCAAAACTGGATTGCAGGCTTGCTTTCAGTTGGAGCAATAGTTGGGATGACAACCGTTGTTTTAGTTATGTCTTATGGTGGTACTAGGTTATTATTTGCGATGGGCCGTGATGGTTTATTACCAAAATCATTTTCAAAAATTGGTAAAAATGATACACCAGTTAGAAATACAATGATTTTTGCTACTGTAATGGGTTTAATAGCTTCAGTAGTTCCAATGAAAGATTTAGCTCAATTAATCAATATTGGCACATTATTCGCCTTTGCAATGGTCTCCATCGGGATTTTCTTTTTACGTCGAAATCCAGATCTTAATAAAAAAGGATTTAAAACACCATTTTATCCGGTTGTCCCAGCGCTTTCCTTTTTATTATGTGTCTATTTAATGCTTAATTTATCAAAAACGACTTGGATTGCTTTTGGTATTTGGTTTGTACTAGGAATTATTGTATACACATTTTACGGAAGAAAACATTCCGTCATTCGATTAAAATAAGACAATAAAAAAGTGGTTCTGCGTAAGCAAAACCACTTTTTTGATTAACCTTTTAAACCAGCTTTATTAACAATAATATCATCAATTAAACCATAATCTTTGGCTTCTTGTGCAGTCATAAAATTATCACGATCTGTGTCGCGAGCAATAACTTCATATGGTTGCCCTGTTTTTTCAGCCATAATTGTATTCATACGTTCTTTGATTTTTAAAATATGACGAGCAGCAATCTCAATTTCTGTTGCTTGACCTTGCGCACCGCCAAGTGGTTGGTGAATCATAATTTCAGCATTTGGCAAGGCAAAACGTTTACCATTTGCGCCTGCTGTAAGTAAGAATGAACCCATAGAAGCTGCCATTCCCATACCGATTGTTTGTACATCAGCTTTAACGAAATTCATTGTATCATAAATTGCCATCCCTGCTGAAATGCTTCCTCCTGGAGAATTGATATAAAGGAAAATATCTTTTTCAGGATCTTGTGCATCTAAAAATAATAACTGGGAAACGATAGAGTTAGCAACGTTATCATCAATTGCAGAGCCTAACATAATAATTCTGTCTTTTAATAAACGAGAATAAATGTCATATGCGCGTTCACCGCGGCTAGTTTGTTCAATTACTGTTGGAATTAAGTTCATATCAAGATTCCTCCTGTTAAATGTGAATTAAAATTAACTTTGTATCTATCATACACTAATGGTCAAATTAGGTCAAATAATAAAGTTCGAACCCAGAAATAAAGTGGGATTTAACTAAAAAAACGGAAAACTGTATAAAGTGAAACGGTTTAAAAGATTAAAGAACAACGAATTATGCAAACTAAACTGTTTATAGATAGTTGGAAGAACAATAATTGGTAAGTTAATAGGCACATAAGCTGTTTTAGCTCAAAATAAAGCTTGTAAAACCTTCTTTTTTTCGCTATAATTACTATTCGTACGATAATAATATTATGTGTACATAAAGCCCTCGTGGTGCAACGGATAGCACGTAAGATTCCGGTTCTTAAAATGGGGGTTCGATTCCCTCCGAGGGCAGTATTTCAACTAAAAAAACATTTTATAAATGACGTTAAAGTTAGCTTTATCAAAGCATTCAGCCGTTTATAAAATGTTTTTTATTTTGTTCTATTTTCCTTTTTTCACCCTGTTTTTTACAAATTTTTTACATTTTTTTATATAGTAAGTTCCCGATTGAATTGTTCTGATGTTCTTTTTTCATTTAGTGTTCTAATTTTAGAACTGACGTGATTATAGTACTTCATTGTTAGGTTAATGTCCGACGCGTTCAGACGCATATATAATAATCATACCCACTTCAAAACACTGTACGATGTGCGTATGTCGTAAGTTTATGCTTACAATATTTTTTAATTTCCCCTAACACACTCGTTAGGGCTTTTTTATGAGAAAAATAGTATAGGCAGTAGTATTATAATGACTGAAAATTAAAAATTGCATCCAAAAAATAGGGGGAACGCCCTTTTTTAGTCGTTCATGACAAGAATCGGACATTTTATTATATTTTTGATTATACATTCGCTTTTCATGCTACACTTATTTTGAAAACTAGTTTTTACATAAGGAGAAATATAATCATGAGAAAGAATTTTTTAATGAAAGTGATAATACAATTGCTTGTCGGATTTTTGATAATAACTCCGCTTGCACATGTATCCGCAGCAGAGGAAAAGGTTGGAACATCTCCAATTCTTACGCAAAGTGAGGTTGAAAATAGTGTGCAATGTAGTAGTGAAGCATTATCGACTGAATTTATAGTTAAAGATCAAAATACCCCAAATAGTCAAGAAAGACCACTTTTAAAAAGTGCCAGCTAATACACAAGGACAACTACAAAATATACAAGTACTGCTTCAAGTACATACGGTCAAAGCTGTAATAAATAAAATGAAAAGAGAGATAATGGAATGAAGAAAAAGTGGTTAATATTATTAATTGGGACAATAGTTATTGGTACTTCAGTATTCGGAATAAAATGGCTACTAGATAGAGATAATCTTGTAGGGATGGTACAAGTTGATGGGCTTCTATATATAGTGACGAATGAACCAGCAAAAAAGGAAGATAGTTTGGGGAAATTTGGGGAAGTAGAGCAGAAAATAAAAAGATATCAAATACCAGATAAAGATTTTACCTCTAACTCATTAAATGAAGGCGTAGAACTTTATCAAGCCAAAAACGGAGACGCTTACCCTAGAATTATTTTGTATAAAGAAGAGGGTGAATACTACATTGCCTCGGAAGCTGTGGAACAACCTAATCAGCAGCAATGATAGGATTTAGTATTAACAAACTAGTGGGTTATCCAACATAAGAGGTATGATTTGTAGCAAGTAAACTCTAAACGGCTATAAACCAAGTGTGTATTAATCCTCTGTTAGCATAACGGAAAACGAAAGATTAAAGCCTATAAATTATTTGAAAGCAATTGTAGTTAGTTGTTTTCGATTAATTTATAGGTTTTTTTAGAATAAATATATGCGAATTTATTTAGAAAAATATCAATATCACTTGAAAATGAAGGGCTGATTGCTTGTAATTTGATTTTTTAGTTTTTTGAGCCATTCACATTTTGTTCACAAAATAATGGATTAAGAAAAAAACTTTATGAAAACAGCTCAAAATTAAATAGAGTAAGCACGGTATGATATTAGTATGTATAGAAACGCAGAGGAGTGAGCGGATGATTAAAAAGATTTTCACTGGTGTCATAGCTGGTGCGATATTAGTGCAAGCGACAGTAGGCCCGATATATATCACAGCGAATGCGGTAGAAACACAAACAGAAACAAAACAAGCCGATATTACAATGCAAGCTAAAGCAGAAAATACAGGTTTAGATAATAATGAAATTGTTATCCAAAACACAGTAGAGGGTCAAAACTACACACTAACTTTACCTGAACAGCTTCAATTGGATACAAGCAAAATAGCTGAAAATATAACTTATAATAAAACAAAGAATGAAGTAACTATTGAAGGAACAGGGGAGAAAGTTTCTTTATTTTTGATAGCTACAAAAGAAGGAAGTTATAAGTTAGACCTTAAGGAAAATACAAAGGTTACTGCAACTCTTGACCTGATTGTCCAAAAACAAGAAGATAACACTGATGAAATAAAAAATATAATAGCAAGTAAGCCACTTAAAGCCGGATTACTTGCTGGTAGTGCTATTTCCGATAAGCTATCTTTGCAAGCAGAGGGTAGCAAAACGACACTTAATAGCTACACAGAACAAATGACTATTAGTTACTCCATTAACTTCTTGGATGGTGGAGCAACCTTAAAAGATGGAAAATTAGTAGTTGATTTTACTGGTTCGGGATTAGAACCAGTAAACTACCCGAAAAGTTCCGCAGCAAATGCAAATGTAAAGTCCGCATCCTATAGCTCATCCACAGATAAATTAACTATTAACTTAGCTGATAATATCCCGAGTGGTGCTCCATTTGATATTCCGGTTGTAGTTCGTGCCAGCTATGATGCTGTGCCTGGAACTACCATGGACTTAAAAGCAACTCTTTCCGGAGCAAATAACAGCGGAGACACATATAATCCAGTGGATAAAGCAATAAGCTATATGCTAGCAATAAGTGGCGATAACAAAGTATACGAGCCGATTACTGCTGGAGATGGCAGTTGGGATTTTGCTAATAGAAATGTATCCTTTTCATTGGCACCTGGAGGCTATCACATTGTATGGCCTGTACTTAATAAAAAAAGTACAGAAAATAAGAGTTTTAAAAACTTAAAGATAGAATATCTCAAAGAAAATGGTGCTGAAGCGTTTGATTTGAGATTGGGTAATTTAAATATCATTCAGTCTGGTGCATATTGGTCTTCTCTAAGCGATATTAACGGATCACCTATTCAAATTAGTGATACCGCTGAAAAAAAAGTAGTAGAATATGGACCAATTAATGCCAATTTATATAAGCAAGTACAATTAACTGTAGCATCTAGGATTCCTAAAACAGCAGTTCCGGGAACAGTTTATACAGGAACAATTAATGTATATGACGAAGATGTTTTAGTTACAACATTGAAAGTTAATTCAAATGTCCTTGCTGCCAAATCAACGGTAACCGTAGATAGTGAAGTATCCAGAACAACCATAACAGAGAATGAAATTTTTGAATGGGGTCTAATGCCTAAAGTCTCTTCTGCTATGTCTGGAGTTAATGATTTACAGATTGTCGCTCCAATTCCAGAAGGACTAAAGACACTTTCTTTTACACCCAACAATAACATGCTCCATGCCATAAAAAAATTAGAGTATTATCAAAATGGTTCATGGATAAAAGTGGATGCAAGTTCTCGAAGCGGTTGGGATTTTTCTGAAATAAATCAGTCTACTAACCCAATTGAAAAATTGCGAATTACTTATCGAGATGGAATAGTAGATGCAAATGAGTTACCTCCTTACACACCAGGAACTATTCGTTTACAAAATACAGGTATTCGTGCAGGAGATTCCTTTACTTTACAACCAGAAGCAATTTCCTACACGGATTTTGACAGCACAACTAAATCAGTAGATCCAACTAATTTAAAGAAAACAGTTCAAGTTGTGACACCTACTTCTGAACCAGCGAAGATTAACGGTGCTATTTCTTACCCATCTACTGTAAGTTCTTACGGGAAAGATTTTGGTAGTACCATTTTCTTTAACGGAGATACCATTGCACAATCAGTTCGGATTGGTAATTATGCGAATAAACTAGAAAACCCATATATTTTTGTTGTTGTACCTAAGGGGATGGACGTTACTGTATTAAGAAACTATATCCAACAGCCTTATAACAGTGCTTTAAATTATACCTATGCCCCATCAAACGGGATAGATACCATTTATCCAAAAACTTCTGCAGATATCAGTGGAGAAGAAAAACTAGCAGATGGTTCCACATTGCTTTATTGGGAAGCTCCCGATACTAGTTTATCTCCGGGAGTAAGACAATGTGAACTGCTATCTGTTGACTTAGCCTTTAAATTAAACAAAGTAAACAGTGGGGACAATAAAGTAGAATTTGGTATGGGTTCCATGACTGATGCAAACTGGTCTCTCAATGGTGCAGGTAATGATGGACTCACAACTAAAACGCTATCAAGTGAACTTCAAGCAAAATTACCAGGAGTCACCTCTAACAAATATCTATCAACAACTAAGACTGCTAATGTTGGGATTTCCAATAGCTTAGCGACCAAAATGAAGATAAAAGGTAGTCAAGATACAGAGTTAGTTGATGTAAGTACAACAACAGCAACTACGATTCCAGGTAAAAAAGTTGATTACAATTTAAACTTTAAAAACAATGGGACCAAGAGTATGAATAACTTGGAAATCATTGATATTTTACCTCATGTTGGAGATCAATACGTCCTCGGTACTGGAGGTCGTGGGTCACAATTCTCGGTTATACCAACAAGTGAAATTGAAGTACTAGTTAATGGAGAAAAAAGTGATGTAGCTACAGTAGAATACTCGACTAGCACCACACCAGAACGCTTTAACACGGATGGCGAAAATGTTGCCGGTGCTGCTTGGCAAATGACTGCACCAACCAATATGGCGGAGGTTAAAAGTTTCCGGATTAAATTACCAAACATTGAATTTAAAGTAGGCGACCAAATTGATCTCAACTTTGAAGGAATTGTTCCAACTGATGCACCACGTAACGGAGAAATTGCGTATAACTCTGTAGCGTATAGAGTGGATAAAGAAACAGCATCAGGGATTACAAAACTAGCATCCGAACCTCCACGCGGCGGTGTTAAAAGTACTACTCCAGCTACTGATTTAAGTCTCGAGGGGAATTCTTTCATCGACTTAAATAAAAATGGTGTTCAAGATAACGGTGAAAATGGTTTGAATTCTGTTCAGTTAGATTTATATAAAGAAAAAGAGGGGACATTTGAAAAATTAGAAACAATATATACGTCTCCCGATTCAACTAATCAAACGAACGGATTGTTTAACTTTGCCGGATTAAGCAATGGAGTTTATAAAATTGCTGCACATTTACCAAATAGAAATGCAGAATTTGTTACAACAGGAGATAATAAAGTCATTATAGATTCAGAAGATGATTCCATTGGTTGGTTAACTAAAAATGGTGCTCCCGAGTTTACAATAGATGATTTAGCAGCCGGAAATCCTAAAACCATCGCTGGAATTCAACTACCTATGTATATGTCTACTCCAGTTCAAGGGGCAGTCATCTTCATGAATAAAGATGGTGAGCGTAAAATTACGCAATATGGTGAAGGTTATCAAATTAAGCTATTAGATGAAGATGGGCAAGAAGTGAAAACTGCTGTGACTACAAATAATAAAGGAGAATTCTCTTTTAAAGATGTCGTTATTCAAAATCCAGTAGATTATACTTTGCAAGTTACTGCACCATCTGGTAGTAAATTTGTCTATGCGCCGCAGAATATAAATTTTAATAATACAACTGGAAAATATGCGCTAGATAATTTAACACCAGGCATTGGTAGCGTATCAGAAATTTATATTACAGATACAGGTTTACCAACAACAGCTATTCAATTAGATCGTGCGGTTTCCCCGAAAGCAATAACGATTGATTCCAAAGATGCTGAAACGGTGGTTACCAATAAATGGACAGTAGTAGATAGTAATGGAACACTGATTTATGAAGGAGTCGGAAAGGCAGTTCGTATCCCTAATGATGAAGGAACCTATACCGTTAAAAACATTGCGTCTGATGAAGCCGGAAATACGGCAACAGCAGAAAAAACTTTTGATATAGATCAAACAGCACCAGTTATTACTGCAAACCAAGATGCTTCTATCCAAGTGAATAGCACGGAAAGCGCGATTCAATGGGTGAAAAAACTTACTGTTACGGCAAATGATGTACACGATGGGAATATTCAACCAACTATCGACTACAGCCAAGTCGTTTGGAATGAACTTGGAACATATCCGGTAACAGTGCGAGCTACGGATGCTTCTGGTAATGAGTCAACACAAATCGTATCAGTTCAAGTTATTGATACCGTAGCACCTACTATTTTAGTAACCAATAATTCATTAACTTATACTGTTGAAGATATGCGTTTGTTATCGGAACAAGAATTATTTGAATCAGCTGGATTAATCGGAAGCGATAATTATGACCTAGCACCAGGACAAGCACCACAACCGAACAAGATGCCGATGATTTTTAGAAGTGATTTTAACACCGTATTTAATGATATTTCCAACGTGAAAAAAGGCCAGTATCAAGTACAAATTTTATTGGCAGATTCAAGCGGAAACCAAGCTATACCGCAAACTATCTCCATTCAAGTTGTGGATGATCAGGGACCTACTATTACCGCAGATAGTGTGACATATCATGTGAATACGACTAAAACAGAAGCAGATTTTTTGCAAGACGCTAATGTTAAAATTAAGGATAACAATGATGCTGAGGCTGATTTAACTTTAACAACAGATTTCGTTACCAAAGTTGATTTAGCAAAACCAGGAAAGTATGACGTGACTGTGAGTGCAACTGATACTTCAGGAAATACATCCACGAAAAAAGTAGAAGTTGATGTAGTAAAAGATAAGCCAGTGATTTCAGCAGATAAAGAAATCACTTATCAAGGGAAAACAAACGTCACAGAAGCTAAATTCCTCAGTGATATTCAGGCAACAGTGAATGATGAATTAGATGGAAATATCCAGGTTACCAGTGACTTTGCTGAAAAAGTTAATCAAAACAAAGTTGGCATCTATCCAGTGAAACTTGACGCAGTAGACACCTATGGGAATAAAGCAAATCCTGTTACTATCTATGTGCAAATTGAAAATAAGATAGCACCAACTTTAGAAAAAATAAAAGATCAAACTATTGAGGCGACGGATAAATTATCTGAGTTGTCGGCGATTTTCGGGATAGAAGCAAGTGATTATATGACGGGCGAATCCTTAGCAATCACCTACACTCCAGACCAATCTATCCAAGGTAACGTTCCAGGAACATACCCAATAAAAGTCAGCACGAAAGACACTGCGGGTAATACAACAGAGAGCAATGTTGTACTCACGATTGTTGATACAACAGCACCAACATTTATAGCAAAACAATCAAGTAAAAAAATAGAAATTAATACAGCAGCGCCAAATTGGTTGACGTTCTTTGGCATCCAAGCAATTGATATTGTAGATGGTGATGATACTAAACAGGTCAAAGTGGATGCGAGCGAAGTGAAACTAGCTCAACTAGGCGAATACCATGTTTACTTTACAGTAACGGATCAAACAGGAAATGTAGCAAATCAATTTATCACAACGGTCCAAGTGGTTGATACGACATCTCCAACATTGTTGGTAACAAAGGACAAGATTAGTTACCCGAAAGGAAAAAATGTATCAGAAAACCAATTTCTACAAGATGTCGGTGCAAGTGCAACTGACAATAACGGCATTGTATCAATCACTACCAACTTTGCCAAAGTAGTTAACTGGAATCAAGCAGGCGTATATCAAGTAACTATCACTGCAACTGATTCATCCGGAAATGTGGCGAAAAAAGTGATTCAAGTTACAGTAAAAGATAGCGACACAGCAATTATCATCAACCCTAAAAATGAACCCAATAACCAAAGAAAAGGCGGCAGCAAAAACGTTTCTTCTAAAAATAAGAAAAACATGCCAGAAACAGGAGATACATGGAATACTGAATTACTTCTAACTGGCAGCCTACTTCTCTTAGCTGGTATTTGGTTGTTCCGCAGAAAGAACACAAAAACAAAATAAAATAAAAAAAGTGGAGATAGTTAGTGATAGAAAAAATCACCAAACATCTCCGCTTTTTCTTATTTAAATACTGTATTTTTAACTTTCCAATCTTCCAATTTAATAAATACCCAGAAGCTATAAATACCTATCGTAATAATGCTTAATAATAACCACTTAATCCAATGACCGAAAAGCCCAACTGCTGATCCTCGAAATTCTAAACGTCTACCTTCAATAACAGTATGATTTATTTTCCAACCATAGATCATACATAAAGCCCATGGATAACAAATACCAATTGTCACAATCGTTATAATAACTCCTAGTATTGTCCAACCTATAAATTGCAGTAATCCTCCGTCAAAAAATGATGTTCTCCCGTTTCGTGTTTCTAACATAGTTTGTTCTCCCATTTTGCCCCAACTTCCTAGTTATATTTTGATAGCCATAAAAACGATTATACTATATTAATATAGCCGTAACAGCTACACTATTTATTTTAGCATAATGACTATAATAAGTAGACCATCCATTGATCATATAACAACAAATATTTAAAAGTAACGCTACAATTTAAAAAAATCCATTTTACAAATAGTCCAGCTTTTGGGAGCTGACAGTTTTTATTTAAAAAAATAGGGGCGTGAGGTAGGATGGAGGTAAGGATAAAAAGTGGCGTGTGTTAATTACTTATTGTGAAATGTAAATACTCCTGAAACACGGTTCATTACTTTTTCACGCAACGGATTAAACCAGATAGAAAACAATTATGTCCGTTTGGAGTAAATTGAGGAATTGCAACAAAAAAAACAAGGAACTAGTACAAAATTAGTTTCTTGTTAGAGTGGGTGTTGGTTATTTTGAAGGATAGAAGCTTCTAGAGACTGCAGGTCAGTCATAATTTCTTGAACAGAACGTGTTTTTAACGAAGATTCTTCTGTATTAGATTCTTTTTCTTTCTTCTTTTTGGCTTTTTCTTCGGCTTCAATATCGGAAATATTGGTTGATTTAAATTTATATTTTTGTTTCATATAATTTTCGTATATGTAAGTTGTTGTATCAACGACTTCAACTCCATTTATTCCGTCTAAAGGAGCATCAATTTTTAATTTTTTGTTATTGTTTATGTAACCTTTAATATGTGTTACACCGGTTGGATTTGTATAGGTTTCTGTTAAAGTAACAGATTCTATATTGTTATAGTTATAGTTTAGATATTTTTCAATACGTGGTTTTTGTTCAGCCATTAAATCTTTTTCTTGATGTTTCATGTATAAGTACCCTCCTAAAATGATACATAGTATAATAAATGGTATGATTGATATGATAATGAATTTCTTTTTTCTTTCCATGTAGTAAACTCCCGTCTTTTGTTCTATACAAAATAAGTATAACATACGAGGTGATGAAAATGGCAGAATTTAATGACGAACAATATTTTAATTTAACTGCTTGAGTTTATGAGAATGATGTACTTGAAATGTGAACAAGGATTTCCAAAATGTGGGAAAGGAAAATTTGGCACATACCAGGAGATAGATGCGCCTTGCGATGTGTGAAAATGAAGGAGTAGAAACATGGTTCATTGCCTTTTTACGCAACGGATTAAACCAGATAGAAACAATTAAGTCCGTTTGGAGTAAATTGAGGAATTGCAACAAAAAAACAAGAAACTAGTGCAAAATTAGTTTCTTGTTAGAGTGGGTTTCGGTTATTTTGAAGGATAGAAGTTTCTAGAGACTGCAGGTCAGTCATAATTTCTTGAACAGAACGCACTTTTAACGAAGATTCTTCTGTATTAGATTCCTTTTCTTTCTTCTTTTTGGCTTTTTCTTCGGCTTCAATATCTGAAACATTTTTTCCTTTTGTATCTGCATTGGGTTTTTCGAGTTTGTAAATTTCTTCTGTGACATTGACAACTTCAACGCCATTTTTTCCATCCATAGCAGCATCAATCCAAAGTTTTTTATTATCATTGATGTATCCTTCAATATGTGTGATTCCTGTTGGGTTTGTGTGAGTGCCTGTTAATGTTATGCTGTCTACATTATTAAAATTATAAGCGAAAAATTTTTCAATACGTGGTTTTTGTTCAGCCATTAATTCTTTTTCCTGATGTTTCATGTATAAGTACCCTCCTAAAATGATACATAGTATAATAAGTGGTATGATTGATATGATGATGAATTTCTTTTTTCTTTTCATGTAGTTAGCTCCCGTCATTTGTTCTATACAAGATAAATATAACATAAGAGGTGATGAAAATGGCAGAATTTACAGATGAACAATATTTTAATTTGGCTGATAGAGTTTATAACAATGATGTTTTAGAAAGTAAAAAGCCTATTAGTTTGAAAGATGGTTCGCAATGGCGTGTAATTAATTCGGTTGATAAACAAGGAAGTGGCTTACAAGCTATCGCCGTTGTACCAGCAAAAGAGTACAAAAAAGGAAAAACATCTTATGCTAACGCTATTTTTGTGGCACGAGGTTCGGAACCAAATGCCAAGCAATTTATGAAGGATTGGATCCACACGGATGTTGGGAAACTGGGTATTGGACAGAAACCAGAAACGGATAGAAAGTTAAAAAAAGCTGTAGGACAACCGTCTCAAACAGTGGCTGATTTTGCTAAAAAATGGTCGTTACCGGGAAAAGGAATGGCGCAATTACCAGCTTGGTACAGCAATACCGACAACCAATTTTATGATTATCAAGTGTTTGTGAATCAAACGTTAAAGGATTATCAGATTCCCAATTATACGTTTACAGGGCATAGTTTAGGTGGTGCTTTATCGCAATATATGGGTGTACAAAAAAAGAAAAAAACGGTGACGTATGCAGCAGCTAATCCGTTTCGCTTATTGACGAAGGAACAACAAGCAGCAGTGGAAAATGGAGATTTTGATAGCCTTATTACAGATTATCGTCATCGTCTAGACCCAGTAGGAAAAATTGTTCCTGGAGGTGTCGTGATAGGAAAACAATTTATTATGGATACGAATTCAGATGTACCTTTAGGTTCGTCTCTTTTCATGGGACATTTAAAAGGAACGTTTGCTGGAATGTTTACTGCTAATGGTTCAGCGAAATTAAAAGTGAATCCAGATATGGTTATTCAACAAGCAAGTCGATTGGATGATGTGTTAGCGATTATGCAACAGACTCAATATCGCATGCAAGATTTAGAGGAAGAAGTAATGAAAAAGTCGCGAAAACTTCGAGAAGATTTAGAAGATGATACCAGCGAAGGCGCTCGTTTTAGCGAATTAAATGTATGGGATGTGGATGAAGCATTAACGGAGCGTGCAGTGAAATATCATGAGGGGGTTTATACGTTTCATGATCCAGCTAAATTTGAAGCTTTTTATGCGTTAAATGAACAACAAATGCAACGTTTACGTGGTTTTCAAGAGGAATTAATTCAAGCAGCAGAGTCCATCCGAGAGAAAGATATTTCTTTAGGTGATTGGATAGCTCATAATCAGTCATAGGAGGTTTATGCATGTATCAAAGTACGTATCAACGGGGAATGGAAATGGCAACAGGCAGTCGTTCTGGTGAATTATTGTATCAAGCAAAACAATTAAGAGAACGGCTAGATAAAGGGGATTTAAGTGACAAAGAACGAAGCAATTTAGTGATGGCAGAAAGAGAGCTTATTCAGCAAGCGCAAAAAATTGATTTAAAGAAAGCCGTCAAAAAAGGGGCTAAAAAAATAGAGGATGTATTGGATGAAGAAATGGACCGTGTTCAAAAAAAGTATCCGACGGTACAAGAAGACCTGCAAGCAGTGCAAGTGACGTTGAAAGACGCTTTTGAATCAGCGACAGGAGATGCGGTATTTATGTGGCTACAAACGACTCGAACAGAAGCGATACAAGCGAGTAGAGAAGCATTAGAAGCTTCGTGGTAAGCAAGTACAAAGGATAGAAACGGATTAAATAGGAAGTGTCCACAGTAAATGGCCGGTAGAATGGAGAGGGGGGTTATGTTTTTTCTTGCCAAATAGAAGACACTGCCACTAAAAAATGAGCATAAAAGAAAAACATTTTCGTTGGATTTATGTAAAATGAACCGCTCCAAAAAGTTAGACCAAAAATCTAACTTTTTGGGTATCTATAGTAGAGGTATACTTTTTTTCCTACAAAATGCTATCCTTATAAGGTGATAAAAGATATCGGATTAGAAAAGACGTTTACATGCATTCTTTTTTTGAAGAAATCGTAATTAGCAAGGGAGGCGTTTAGGTTGGCTATTAGTTTAAGAGAGCGATTAGAAGAAGAAATAAAGGTATACAGTGAAGAAAATAATTTAACCGTTCGGACAATGGATTTTTTATATGCTGGTACTAACATGCGAGCAAGGCACACACTTGTCTTAGCTTTTACAGAGGCAGGAATGTTTACTTTTGTATTTAAGTTAAGTGATGCCGAAATGCACTTTTTAGATGCAAAAACAATCCAACAAATAAGTTTAGCTAAAAAAAAGTTAGTATATCAATTACATATTCGAGCAGTTACTGAAAATGGCGAGCTTGAAGAAGGTAAGTACCTTGTAAGTAAGCGTGTTTTTGGGAGGAAATGGCATAAAGAAACTTTGCAAAAATTAATTAATAAAAATATCCAATTGTTATCCTCGGAATAAAAGAAAGGTGGGATGATGATGCAGAAAAAGCGTACAAGAGCAGAAGAACTAGCAATTACTAGAAGGAAAATTTTGGATACCGCGCGTGATTTATTTATGGAAAAAGGCTATCGGGCTGTATCTACAAGGGAAATAGCAAGTGTTGTAAAAATTACTCAGCCAGCTTTATACCATCATTTTGAAGATAAAGAAACACTTTATATAGAAGTAGTCCGTGAATTAACCAAGCAAATCCAACTAGAAATGCATCCACTTTTAGCATCCACAAAAACTAGCGAAGAGCAGCTGAAAGATATGTTAATCATGCTAATTGAAAAGCATCCTACCAATATTTTATTAATGGTTCACGATATATTAAATGAAATGAAACCAGAAAATCAATATTTAATGTACAGATTATGGCAAGAAACCTATTTAGAACCATTTCAAGCTTTTTTTCAAGGGCAAGAAGCTGCGGGGAAATTGCGA
Source organism: Listeria immobilis (assembly GCF_014322845.1). NCBI lineage: Bacteria > Bacillati > Bacillota > Bacilli > Caryophanales > Listeriaceae > Listeria > Listeria immobilis. Next base: position 141,641 of record NZ_JAASUA010000007.1, read on the forward strand.
GAAGGTATAACTGCCGAAGTGGCCGCTAGATATTGTTTAGCGACAATTAGTCCGCTTTTTTCTGGTAAAAGTCAATTTGCCGAAAAACAAAGTACAACACAACGGATTGAAGAATTAATGGATTTAATGATGTTTGGCATTTCTAAAAAAGAGGTATAAATGAGAGTGCTTCTTTTTTTGGCATTTCACTTATCAGACGATAAATGAAAATCAAACAAGCGTGAAGGGGGATTAATAATGAAAGATGGATTCTTAAGTAAAGTAGCTAGCGGGGTAGGTGGGAAAAAAGGACGTTTTATAACTCTTGGAATTTGGATTGCCGCAATCATTGTGTTACAAATTTTCTTTCCAAAAGCAGCTGATTACAAAGATGATACAGCTAAAGATTTACCAAGTTCAGAACCTTCTGTTGTAGCGCAAAAATTAATTGATAAGCAATTTGCTGGGACAGATGGGGTGCCTGCGCTTATTACATGGTATCGCTCAACAGGTTTGACCACAGCAGATTTAATAAATATTCAAAAATACAGTAAAGAATTAACTGAAAGCCCTGTGGATTATCAACAAATGGCTGTTCCTTATGATAAATTGCCACCAATAGCTCTTAAACAGCAAGTATCTGATGATGGGACAACCTTTATTCAAACTATTATTATGGAAAATAGTGCTACATCTGATGAACTATCAAAAAGTTTTCAGCAACTTGAATCAAAAGCAAAAACAACTATTGGAGAAGATCCATTTACTCAGAAAGTGACAGCGAGCGATACGTTGATAGCACGAACTACAGGACCTGCCGGGATTAGCGTAGATGCGAGCGGCTTATTTAAAGATGCGGATGTTTCTCTTTTAATCGGAACTGTTTTGCTCGTACTTATTTTTTTACTAGTTATTTATCGTTCACCGATTTTAGCGCTTATTCCGCTAATTGCAGTGGGTTTTGCCTACTTAGTTATTACGCCAATTCTCGGATTACTCGCAAAAGAAGGAATTATCACATATGGATCTCAAGGGCTGTCGATTATGACCGTATTGCTATTTGGTGCAGGGACAGATTATTGTCTCTTCCTTATATCCAGATTTCGTAGCCATTTGCATACAGAGAAAAATCGCTTTCAGGCATTTAAAGAAGCTTTTAGTGGCACAGCAGGAGCAATTGCGCTTAGTGGTTTGACTGTAATGGCGGCACTGTTGTTACTGCTAGCTGCTGAGTATGGTTCATTTCATAATTTTGCAGTACCATTCAGTTTAGCGATTTTTATCATGATGATTTCATCGTTAACGCTTGTACCAGCATTGTTAGGTGTTTTTGGTCGCGTTTCATTCTGGCCATTTGTCCCTAGAACAGTGGAAATGGAAGAAGAACGTGCAACGAAGAAAGGTAAAGCACCTAAATATCACAAAGAAAATCGATTTTGGCATAAAATTGGCGAAATGTCTGCAAAACATCCAGTGAAAATTTTAGTTATTACTTTGATTATTTTAATTGGTTGCGGCATCTTTACCACCCAAGTAAAATACACCTATGATACACTCTCCACTTTTCCAGAAGATATGCCATCTCGAGAAGGATTTACATTAATTAGTGATCATTATGGTGCAGGTATGTTAGCTCCAATGGAAGTTGTTGTAAACTCGAAGGAATCAATGAAAGCCTCACTCGAAAATGTGGATGGGATTCAATCTGTTTCCAGACCTGAACGGAACAATGGTTACCAAAAATATACACTAATTTTGGAGGATAATCCGTACAGCAATGAAGCAATGGATGTTGTACCGAAAGTTCGCGATGCAGCAGATAAGGGAAATGATGTATATATCGCTGGGCAAACAGCTACACAATATGATGATCGTGCAGTTACAGAGCATGATGAAAAAGTCATTATTCCTTTAGTGATAGCTCTAATTGCAATTTTACTACTCTGCTATTTACGTTCCATTACAGCCATGCTTTATTTGGTTGCGACTGTCTTGCTTTCATTTGTCGGGGCGCTGGGACTTGGTTGGGTCATTATTCATTATGCGATGGGAGTAGAAGCTATTTCTGGTTTAATACCACTATATGCTTTTGTTTTTATAGTTGCACTTGGAGAAGATTACAATATCTTTATGATCTCTAGCATTTGGAAAAATAGTGAAAAATTACCACTTCGAAAAGCAATTACAGAAGGTGTTGGGCAAACAGGAGGCGTTATTACTTCAGCTGGTTTAATTCTCGCAGGAACATTTGGTGTACTTACTACACTTCCAATTCAGCTATTAGTCCAATTTGGATTAATAACAGCAATTGGTGTGTTATTAGATACTTTTATTGTCCGTCCGTTCTTAGTTCCATCGATTACCGTACTTCTTGGAAAATGGGCATTTTGGCCGGGTAAAAAGCATAAAATCAGCAAATAAATTCATTCTAAAAAAACTGCTTGTCTATTCCTTAGAAAAGTATATAATAGATGTATCAAAAAGGAGGCACGACAGAAAATGAGAGTAATTGATACACACTGTGATGCGCTTTATAAATTGCAAGCTGGAAAAGGTAAATACACTTTTCAAGATGCTGAGGAACTAGATGTTAATTTTGAGCGACTTGTAGAAGCTGAAATGTTATTACAAGGGTTTGCGATTTTTCTTGATGAATGTGTTCCAGTAGAGCATAAATGGAAGAAAGCTGTAGAACAGGTTAATATTTTTAAGCAACATGTGCTCCATAAGGGTGGAATAATTCATCAAGTGAAAAAATGGACTGACTTAGAAAATTTCCCAGAGAATAAAATTGGCGCTGTGCTAACGTTAGAAGGCATTGAACCGATTGGACACGACTTGGATAAATTAACACAATTACTCGATGCAGGTGTATTATCTGTCGGTTTGACTTGGAATAACGCAAATTTAGCAGCAGATGGAATTATGGAAGAACGCGGCGCTGGTTTAACACAGTTTGGCAAAGAAATTATACGCCGCTTAAATGAACGAAAAGTATTTACAGATGTTTCTCATTTAAGTGTAAAGGCGTTTTGGGATACTTTAGAAGAAGCAGAATTTATTATTGCCAGCCATTCAAGTGCAAAAGCTATTTGTTCTCATCCTAGAAATTTAGATGATGACCAAATTAAAGCAATGATTGAGCGAGACGCAATGATTCATGTGATTTTCCACCCGCTATTTACCACTAATTCTGGAGTAGCTAATATGGAAGATATTATTCGTCATATTGATCATATTTGTGAACTTGGAGGAGTGAAAAATATTGGTTTCGGTTCGGATTTCGATGGCATTCCAGACCACGTTAAAGGGCTTGAAAATGCTGGGAAATACCAAGACTTTCTCCAAGTACTAGCAAAACATTATACAAAAGAAGAAGTAAGCGGATTTGCTTCTCAAAACTTTTTAAATCATTTACCAAAATAACCAAAAAACCAAGTACCAATCCAGTACTTGGTTTTTTGCGCATAAACAAACAGAATCTACTGTAATTTGAAAATCCCCATGTTATAATAAATTAAGAATGGAATATTACTTAGCTTGATATAAACATAATCAGACTAAATTTTAATGGAGGTTTTATTTTGCGTTTAGAATCTAATTTCGTTCAAAAGCAGCAACAAAAACAATCGCTGAAATTAAATATGACGCAACAATTGTCACAGTCTATTGCTATGCTTCAATTTGCAACAGCTGATCTAATGGCATTTTTAGAAGATAAAGCACTTGAGAACCCATTAATTGAAGTGATTCCAGGCTCAGATATTGGAACAGATTTTTCTTACAGTGGTCGTAAAAGCTCTGGAAGTTCAGATGATACAGACTGGCTAGACCAAATTGCAGATAATAAGCTGACATTAGCTGATGCGCTAAAAGAACAGTTGCAATTAATGAAAGTGACCCAAACACATAAAATTATTGTTTTATATTTAATAGAAAGTTTAAGCGATAGTGGTTATTTACAAATTGATTTAAAAGATGTAAGTTCTGCACTTTTAATGGATGATTCAACGGTTTTAGAAGGACTTGAAATTCTACAAAGTATGGAACCGGCTGGTGTGGGAGCTAGAGATGCACGTGAATGTATTTTGCTCCAAATCGAACGGTCCCCAGATGCTCCTTATATCGCTTACGACGTTATTCAAAAGTATTTCACAGAATTTGCTGAAAAGAAATGGAAGAAAATTGCTACGGAGATGGATGTTAGTTTACAAAATATCCAAGAAGTATCTGATTATATCCAAACATTAAATCCTAAGCCAGGTTCAGAATTTGAGTCGGAACGCGTGCAATATATTGTGCCAGACTTAATCCTTTTACAAAATGAAAAGGAACTCGTCGTTACTTTGGCAAAACAATTTTTACCGCAAGTTCGCTTTCAGTCTGCTTACTATGAAACAATGCGGGCAACCGAAGAGAAAGATGTTGCTCAATTTTTACGGGACAAAGCGGGAGAATTTGATTGGATTAAAAAAGGAATTGAACAACGAGAAAACACCTTACAACGAGTGGGAGAAGCCATTGTTCAACATCAAAAGGCATACTTCACAGACAATTCAGCGCATTTGCAACCACTAACATTAAAAGAAGTGGCGGAAGAACTTGGTGTTCATGAATCAACCGTAAGTCGAGCAGTAAATGGAAAATACATGGAAACAAATACAGGGGTATATGAACTAAAACGCTTTTTTGCATCAGGATTACAGAAAAAATCTGCTGAAAATGAAGATTTAGGAGATGTTTCCAGTACAACCATCAAAAAACTAGTACAAGAATTCGTTTTAGCAGAAGATAAACTAAAACCACTTTCCGATCAAAAAATAGTAGATATGCTTGCGAAAAAAGATATTCAAGTTTCGAGAAGAGCAATTGCAAAATATCGTTTAGAATTAAATATTCCTTCTTCATCCAAAAGAAAGAGATTTTAAAAGACGTTTTACTCCTATCAAAAGCTGTGGGACACAAAACGTCTTTTTTAAAAATAAAAAATTCGCTAGCGCATGTTTCTTTTTCAATTAAGGTGGAAAACTACTTATATAGCCCATCTAAAACTTTGCAAGATAAAAATGGATTGTAAATTATAGGTGAATATTTCATAAATGTCCCACTTAATACTTGAAGAATTATGCTAACACTGTTAGAATAGGGAACGTAGGGTAGTAAAAGAACGATAAAAAAGTTTCACCGGTGTAAGCAAAAAGAGAAGGGGTAAAAACACATTGAGAGACACTCTGTTGACGAGCTGAATTGGCTAGTTTAATAGTCTTGAAAGGTACGTTAAACCTCCATCTCTACTTTTTTTAGTTCAAACGGGACATCTTATGACTAAGTGGGTCGTATCGTGTCCATAGATGAGGAGCAATTAAAAATGTCAGATTTAATTAACATTCAGAAAAAGTTATTGCCCGACGTTTTAATGATTATGCAAAAACGCTACCAAATCCTACGCTCAATTTATTTTTCTGAACCAGTTGGAAGACGAACACTCGCTGGAATGCTCGGTATGAGTGAACGAGTTCTAAGAGGCGAAGTTGAATTTTTGAAAGCACAAGGTTTAATAGAAATTGCTTCATCCGGAATGACCGTTACAAAAGAAGGATTGATTGTTTTTCGTGATTTAGAAAGCGTCATGAATCAACTTTCAGGGTTACATTCAATGGAAGAACAATTAGCAAAAAAATTGCAAATCAAAAAATGCTTGGTAGTGCAAGGTGATAGTGATGTTACACCATGGGTCCGTGAAGAAATGGGACGTGTGGCAGTAGAACAATTAGACATGGCACTCACTGAAAAAAGAAACATCGTCGCAGTTATGGGCGGCTCTACAATGGCAACTGTTGCCGAAATGATGACAACTGATTTTGCAAAAGGCAGAGATTTACTTTTCGTTCCTGGGCGTGGAGGTATTGGTGAAGACCTTGACAATCAAGCGAATACAATTTGTGACAAGATGGCAACAAAGACAAACACGAAACACCGCGTTCTCTATGTTCCGGAGCAGCTTGGCGAAGAAGCCTATCGTTCCTTACTGAAAGAACCGGCAATTCAAGAAGGCTTACGATTAGTACAATCCGCAAATGCCATTATTTTAGGCATAGGTGATGCGCTCGCAATGGCGAAACGCAGACATACCAGCGAAGATGTGCTTGAAAAAATCATCCATCGTAAAGCTGTTGGTGAAGCATTTGGTTATTATTTTGATGAACAAGGCGAGGTTGTACATAAGGTTCCTACTTTCGGTCTTCAATTTGAAGATTTAGCACAAATCCCGCATATTATCGCTGTTGCAGGTGGTACATCAAAAGCCAAAGCAATCAAATCGTATATGAAAAGTGCTCCCAAAAATACGATTTTAATTACGGATGAAGGAGCAGCAAAGTCGCTTTTAAAAGGGAGTAATACCCTTTTGAAATAAAAAAAACACTATTTTCAAGGAGGAAATTGACTTATGACAGTTAAAGTTGGTATTAATGGTTTTGGACGTATCGGACGTCTAGCATTCCGTCGTATTCAAAATGTGGAAGGAATTGAAGTTGTTGCAATCAATGACTTAACAGATGCTAAAATGTTAGCTCACCTGTTAAAATATGATACAACTCAAGGCCGTTTTGACGGTGAAGTAGAAGTACACGATGGTTTCTTCAAAGTAAACGGTAAAGAAGTTAAAGTATTAGCTAACCGTAACCCAGAAGAACTTCCATGGGGAGACCTAGGAGTAGACATCGTTCTTGAATGTACTGGTTTCTTCACAGCGCAAGACAAAGCTGAATTACACATTAAAGCTGGCGCTAAAAAAGTTGTTATCTCCGCTCCAGCAACTGGCGATATGAAAACAATCGTTTATAATGTAAACCATGAAACATTAGACGGAACTGAAACAGTTATCTCTGGCGCAAGCTGTACTACTAACTGTTTAGCTCCAATGGCTAAAGTTTTAGAAGATAAATTTGGTGTTGTTGAAGGTCTAATGACTACAATTCACGCTTACACTGGTGACCAAAATACATTAGATGCTCCACATCCAAAAGGTGACTTCCGTCGTGCACGTGCTGCTGCAGAAAATATTATCCCTAATACTACTGGTGCTGCTAAAGCTATCGGTGAAGTATTACCAACACTTAAAGGTAAATTAGATGGAGCTGCTCAACGTGTTCCAGTTCCAACTGGTTCCCTTACTGAGTTAGTAACAGTGCTTGACAAAAAAGTTACTGTTGATGAAGTAAATGCAGCTATGGAAGCAGCTTCTGATCCAGAAACATTTGGTTACACTAATGATGCAATTGTTTCTTCTGACATCAAAGGTATGACTTTCGGTTCATTATTTGACGAAACTCAAACAAAAGTTCTTACAGTTGGCGATCAACAATTAGTTAAAACTGTAGCTTGGTACGATAACGAAATGAGCTACACTGCTCAATTAGTACGTACTTTAGAATATTTTGCAAAAATCGCTAAATAATTAGCAGATTAATTTTACTGACGTGCTTGTCACATCAGCAATAACAAGAATAAGCGGAGACACTATTGTTTCCGCTTATTTTCTGAAATATGAGGGGCAATCCCTATCCTTTAAAATCAATGGAGGAACTCTAAAATGGCTAAAAAAGTTGTAACTGATTTAAATTTAAAAGACAAAAAAGTTTTAGTTCGTGTTGACTTTAACGTGCCAATGAAAGACGGTAAAATCACTAACGACAACCGTATTGTAGCTGCACTTCCAACAATCGAATACATCTTAGAACAAAACGGTAAAGCAATTCTTTTTTCTCACCTTGGAAAAGTAAAAACAGAAGAAGACAAAGAAGGAAAATCGCTTCGTCCAGTAGCCGCTCGTTTAAGCGAGTTACTTGGAAAAGAAGTGAAATTCGTTCCTACTACTCGTGGTCCAGAACTTGAAAAAGCAATTGATGAGTTAAAAGACGGCGAAGTACTTCTTTTTGAAAATACACGTTTTGAAGATATTGACGGTAAAAAAGAAAGCAAAAATGATCCAGAACTTGGAAAATACTGGGCTAGCCTTGGCGACGTTTTCGTAAATGACGCTTTCGGTACTGCTCACCGTGCGCACGCGTCTAACGTTGGAATCGCTTCTAACTTAGAATCAGCGGCCGGATTTTTGATGGAAAAAGAAATTAAATTCATCGGCGGTGTAGTTGATAATCCAGCACGCCCACTAGTAGCAATCCTAGGTGGCGCAAAAGTTTCTGATAAAATCGGTGTTATTGAAAACTTACTTACAAAAGCAGACAAAGTACTTGTTGGTGGCGGAATGACTTTCACTTTCATGGCAGCTCAAGGTCAAGAAATTGGTAAATCTCTTTTAGAAGTAGATAAAGTGGAACTTGCTAAAGGCTTACTTGAAAAAGCTGGCGATAAATTAGTATTACCGGTAGATGCAGTTGTATCTAAAGAATTCAGTAACGATGCTCCATTCCATACTGTGAGTGCAGATAGCATTCCAGCAGATGAAATGGGACTAGACATTGGTCAAGCTACAATCGACCTATTTACAAAAGAACTTCAAGGCGCTAAAACAGTTGTATGGAATGGTCCAATGGGCGTATTCGAACTTAGCAACTTTGCTAAAGGTACAATTGGCGTTTGTGAAGCTATTGCAAACTTAACTGATGCGACAACTATTATCGGTGGTGGGGATTCCGCAGCAGCAGCTATGGACTTAGGCTTCGCTGACAAATTCACACATATTTCCACTGGTGGTGGTGCTTCTCTAGAATATCTTGAAGGTAAAGAACTTCCTGGAGTTGCTTCTATTAGTGACAAATAAGCTGAACCAAAAATAATTTTTAATATCGAGAGGATGTTTATCCATATGCGTAAACCAATTATTGCTGGTAACTGGAAAATGAACAAAACTGCTGCAAAAGCAGGACAATTTGCAGAAGATGTAAAAAATAACGTACCGTCAAACGATGCTGTAGAATCAGTAGTTGCTGCGCCGGCTTTATTTTTACAAGAATTAGTTCGTCTTACTGAAGGAACTAATCTTCGTGTCGCTGCACAAAACTGTTATTTTGAAGACGAAGGTGCTTTCACTGGCGAAATTAGCCCATTTGCAATTGCTGACTTAGGCGTTTCTTATGTAATTATCGGGCACTCTGAACGTCGTGAGTATTTCCACGAAACAGACGAAGATATTAACAAAAAAGCACATGCAATCTTTAAACATGGCATGACACCAATCATTTGCTGTGGTGAAACATTAGACCAACGTGAAGCTGGTCAAACAGATACTTGGGTACGTGGTCAAATCCGTGCAGCACTTGCTGGATTAACGGAAGAACAAGTAATCAAATCTGTTATTGCTTACGAACCAATTTGGGCAATCGGTACTGGAAAATCTTCCACAAGCGCTGATGCAAACGAAACTTGTGCAGTTATTCGTGCAGAAGTTGCGGACGCTGTATCTCAAAAAGCAGCAGATGCAGTTCGTATTCAATACGGTGGTAGCGTAAAACCTGAAAACATTGCTGATTATCTTGCAGAGTCCGACATTGACGGCGCTCTTGTAGGTGGAGCAAGCTTAGAACCAGCATCGTTCTTAGCATTATTGGAGGCAGTAAAATAAAATGAGTAAATCACCTGTAGCAATTATTATCCTCGATGGTTTTGGTAAACGTGCAGAAACAGTAGGTAATGCTGTAGCTCAAGCAAACAAACCAAATTTCGACCGTTATTGGGCTAATTTTCCTCATGGGGAACTTAAAGCTGCTGGTCTTGACGTTGGTCTTCCAGATGGCCAAATGGGTAACTCTGAAGTTGGGCATACAAACATCGGAGCTGGACGCATTGTCTACCAAAGCTTAACTCGTATTGATAAAGCAATTGAAGAAGGCGAATTTCAAAAGAATAAAGCCTTAAACAATGCTTTCACTCATACAAAAGAAAACAATTCGGACCTACATCTTTTCGGCTTGCTATCAGATGGTGGTGTGCATAGTCACATTAATCATCTAGTTGCGCTACTTGAAACAGCCAAAGATAAAGGCGTGAAAAACGTATATATCCATGCATTCCTTGATGGACGTGACGTGGCTCCACAATCTTCACTAGAATATTTAGAAACACTGCAAAAAGCAATTAGTGATTTAAACTATGGTGCGATTGCAACTGTTTCTGGACGTTTCTACGCGATGGATCGTGATAAACGCTGGGAACGTGTTGAAAAAGCATATAAAGCAATTGTAAGTGCTGAAGGTGAAAAATTTGAAGATCCAATCGAACTTGTCAAAGCTTCTTATGCTAATGACAAAAATGATGAATTCGTTGTTCCAGCTGTCATTACTAAAGATGGCGAACCTGTTGCAACAGTGAAAGACAACGATGCCGTTATTTTCTTCAATTTCCGCCCTGACCGTGCAATTCAACTTTCTAATGCTTTCACTGATAAAGAATGGGATCATTTCGACCGTGGGACAAATCATCCTAAAAACATTAAATTCGTTACAATGACTCTATACAACCCAAGCATTGATGCGGAAGTTGCATTTGAGCCAATTGAAATGAAAAATGTAATTGGCGAAGTACTTTCTAATGAAGGACTTTCACAACTTCGCATTGCCGAAACGGAAAAATATCCGCATGTAACATTCTTTATGAATGGTGGACGAAATGAAGAATTCCCTGGTGAAAACCGGATTCTAATTAATTCGCCAAAAGTAGAAACATACGATTTACAACCTGAAATGAGTGCATATGAAGTTACAGATGCACTTGTAGAAGACATTAAAAACGACAAACACGATGCGATTATCTTAAACTTTGCAAACCCAGACATGGTTGGACACTCAGGTATGCTTGAGCCAACTATTAAGGCAATCGAAGCAGTAGATGAAAATCTTGGTCGTGTAGTAGATCTTATTTTAGAAAAAGGTGGTTCAGTAATTATCTTCGCTGACCATGGTAACTCTGAAACAATGTCTACTCCAGAAGGCAAACCACATACAGCGCACACTACCGTTCCAGTTCCAGTAATTGTAACGAAAAAAGGTGTAACGCTTCGTGAAGGTGGTCGTCTGGCTGACGTAGCACCAACTATGCTTGACTTACTTGGCGTTAAAAAACCTGCCGAAATGACAGGGGAAAGTTTAATTCAAAAATAATTTTAGTTATTGCTTTAGTTTTTTTGCAAACAGAGCTACAATAAAAACGAATTTAAAAACGGATGGATCTTTGAATGTTTCGTTTTTTCATTCAAATGAATCCAACAAAGGAGAGAATTATAAATGTCTATTATTACTGAAGTTTATGCTCGCGAAGTCTTAGATTCCCGCGGTAACCCAACTGTTGAGGTTGAAGTTTATACAGAAGCTGGTGCGTTTGGTCGCGCTTTAGTTCCAAGTGGTGCTTCAACTGGTGAATACGAAGCTGTAGAATTACGCGATGGCGACAAAGCTCGTTACCTTGGAAAAGGTGTTTTAAAAGCTGTTGAAAACGTAAACGACATTATTGCTGACAAAATTATCGGTTTTGATGTAACTGATCAAATCGGAATTGACAAAGCAATGATCGAACTTGATGGTACACCTAATAAAGGTAAATTAGGTGCTAACGCTATTCTTGGTGTTTCTTTAGCTGCTGCTCGTGCTGCTGCTGACGAACTAGGCGTACATTTATATGAATATCTTGGTGGAGTGAATGGTAAAGTTCTTCCAGTACCAATGATGAACATCCTTAACGGCGGAGAACATGCTGATAACAATGTCGACGTTCAAGAATTTATGGTAATGCCTGTTGGAGCTCCTAACTTTAAAGAAGCTTTACGTATGGGTGCTGAAATCTTACATGCACTTAAAGCTGTTCTTAAGAATAAAGGTTTAAATACTGGTGTTGGTGATGAAGGTGGATTCGCTCCAAACCTTAAATCCAATGAAGAAGCCCTTGAAACAATTATGCAAGCAATTAAAGATGCTGGTTACAAACCTGGCGAAGAAGTTAAACTTGCAATGGACGCTGCATCAAGTGAGTTCTATAACCGCGAAACTGGTAAATATGAACTTAAAGGTGAAGGCGTAACTCGTACTTCTGAAGAAATGGTAACTTGGTATGAAGAAATGATTACTAAATACCCAATCATCTCTATTGAAGATGGCCTAGACGAAAATGACTGGGACGGATTCAAACTACTTACAGAACGTATTGGTGACCGCGTTCAATTAGTAGGTGACGATCTATTTGTAACTAACACAACTAAACTTAAAGAAGGTATCGAAAAAGGTATCGCTAACTCCATCCTAATCAAAGTTAACCAAATTGGTACTTTGACTGAAACATTGGATGCAATTGAAATGGCTAAACGCGCTGGCTACACTGCAGTAGTTTCTCACCGTTCTGGTGAAACAGAAGATTCCACAATCGCTGACATTGCAGTAGCTACAAACGCTGGTCAAATCAAAACTGGTGCACCTACTCGTACTGACCGTGTTGCAAAATATAACCAATTACTCCGCATCGAAGACAATTTGGCTGATCTTGCTGAATATCATGGTAACGACACTTTCTACAACTTAAAAAAATAAGTTGATTGAATAAAACGCTAAACTCCGCGAAAAGTAACATTTTCGTGGAGTTTTTTCTGTTTTAAAATGATAAATAGGGGTAATGATTTGGAAGAGGAGGTAATGCTGATGAAAGTAAAAAATAGTCAGACCTCAAAAGTGATTGAAACTCCAAAAATCAAAGACGCTGTGGTGCATGAAAAAAACCACCCCTTAGCTGAGAAACGTTCCGTACCGAAAAAAATTAGTAATGTAGATATGCCACAACAACAATTTCACCGAAGACTTATGAAATAAATAGTACGCCTGATTCTAGCAATAATTGAATCAGGCGTATTAAAATTGAAGCATGATAAAAACAATGCATTTTAATATGAAATCAAGTATAATCAGGTGTAAAATAAGGGTAGTAAAAGCTTCCACAAGGAGAAATGCTCTATGTTTGCAGAAATCAATGGAATTAACTTGTTTTATAAAATCGTTGGTAAAGGTGAACCAATTCTTTTGATTCATGGGAATGGGCAAAATCATCGTGCCATGAAACATATACTAGATGATTTAGCACTTGATCATATGGTAATTGCAGTTGATAGCCGCGGTCACGGCAAAAGTGATGCGGGAACTACGCCGCTGGATTTTGAAATAATGGCATTAGATATGCTTTCGTTACTTGATTATTTAAAAATTGATAAATATAAAGTAGTTGGTTATAGCGATGGAGGGATTATTTCTTTAGTAATGGGAAAAATGCAACCTAACCGTCAAATTGCATCTGTGGTCATTGGAACAAATTATCATGTCAATCAAATTCGATTTTTACCTGATTTATTTTGTCGGATTGCATATGGTGCCGCTAGTATTTTTGCCCCATTTAGTCGTTTTTTCGATCGAATGAAACGTCAACTAGCCTTAACTATTTATCATCCGCACATGTCAGAAGCAGACTTAGAAAAAATTAGCGCACCACTCTTAGCTATAATTGGTGAGTTTGATATGATTTCTTCAGAAGATACGCAGAAAATGATTCACTCAGTTCAGCGTGGAAAAATGGAAATTATAAACAATGGCACGCATTTTTTACCACGCCAAAATCCAAAGCAATTGTTACAATTAATTCATACTTTTTTTTCTAATTCAAGCGCACAAATTCACATTTGAAACATACTGGAAAGAACCTATTACCAAGGGGTTTCAAGTTTCTTTAAAAAGTATTTGACAACTTTAAGAGATAGGGTTAATATTGGTCTATTGGTCAGAACTAAAAAGTTAGCTTATTTACTTAATATGGGCTACAATAGAGTGGATTATAAAAGTGATGATATTAGGAGGATTGCGTAAAAATGAGTGCGGATCGTAGCTTTACGTTAAAAGCGGGAAATCGTGCTGTTTTGCTCTTGCATGGCTTTGCAGGGACTACAGAAGACGTAAGAGAACTTGGAGAAAATCTAGCAGAAAATGGATACACAGTACATGCACCAAACTTCAGAGGCCACGGGGATGAACCCGCTATTTTCTTGAAAACAACACCGGAAATGTGGTACGAAGACGCGGTGGCTGGATATCGTCAACTTGAAAAAGACGGATATAATGAAATTGCTATTGTCGGTGTGGCAATGGGTGGTGTTTTTGCGCTTAAAATGGCAGAATCATTCTCACCAAAAGCAATTGTTCCGCTATGTGCGAATGTAAACCGCAAAATGCGTTACATCCCAATTGAAAACTATTTAACAAAACAATTAATGAAGCAAGGAATAGTAGAACAAGAAGCAGATGATATGTTGAAAAAATATCTTCCTGAAATTGATACAATGACAGAAGCGCGCGCTAGTTTCTACAAAAATGTTGCTAAAGACATTGAGAAAATTCATGTACCAACCATGATTGGTCAAGGTTGCCAAGATGAAGAAATCGATGCAGATAATGCTAACTATATTTTTAAACACATTCACACAAATGATAAACAATTGTGTTTCTATGCAGGTTCAGGACATGATATTGTTAATGACTGCGAAAAAGACATTTTAGAAGAAGACTTAATTTATTTCCTAGACGATTTAGTTTGGCTAGAGGAAAAAGTTGTTTAATGATTGTAGCGAAACAAGTCTTTACGGATAATCACAAATATGGTAAAATTAACCTTAGTCAAATTGGGCGGTTTTAGGAGGAAAGAACAATGAGTACAGTTTTAACGGTCTTACTCATCATCGTATCAGTACTGTTAATTACAGTTATCATACTTCAACCAGGTAAAAGTGCTGGCTTATCCGGTGCCATCTCTGGTGGAGCTGAGCAATTATTCGGTAAGCAAAAAGCAAGAGGACTAGAACTTATTTTACACCGTACAACCATCGTTCTATCCATTGTTTTCTTCGTAATACTAATTGCACTGGCATACTTTGTACAGTAACGAGATGTTAACCACCTGAATGAAAATTTAGGTGGTTTTTTATTGGAGTTCTCAGGAAGCGTACTAAGCTTCCCTAGAACTCCAATACAAGGCGTAACAAAGTGAAGCGTTGTTTCCATAAAAAAGTGGACGAACCACTCCACCATTTAGAGACAACTCATACAACATAAAAATAGTCCCTAGAACTCCAATACAAGGCGTAACAAAGTGAAGCGTTGTTTCCACAAAAAAGTGGACGAACCACCCCACTAATAAAAACAACCCATACAAAATAAATAAAAACCAATTAAAACTAACACGACAAACCAAAACTCCAAAAAGAATCAAGGAGCGATTGTTATAATGAAAATAACACCACCACAACCATTTTTATTCGAAAAAGGTCCACGAGCAGTATTGCTTTTACATGGATTTACAGGTAGCTCAGCGGACGTAAGGATTTTAGGTAGGTTTTTACAAGAAAATAATTATACATGCTATGCACCTCAATATAGAGGACATGGAGTCTCACCGGATTTATTACTACAAACGGGACCTAGTGATTGGTGGGAAGATGTACTTGCAGCGTATGACCATTTAAAATCACTTGGATATAATGAAATCGCCGTTGCTGGACTTTCATTAGGAGGACTTTTTTCATTGAAATTAGGTTTTTCTAAGCCTTTAAAGGGAATTATAGCTATGAGTACGCCAACACGAATGGATAGCTCATCTCCTATTATTCAAGGTTTTCTGGATTATGTGCGTAATTATAAAAAACTAGAAGGTAAAACAACTGAACAAATTGAAAGTGAAATGCTGGCATATAAAGATGCACCAATGAATACTATCGCCAAATTAAAAGAAGAAATAAACGGTGTAGTTGCTGAAATAGATATGATTTATGCTCCTATTATGGTTGTTCAAGGAGAAAAAGATGATATGGTTGATGTCAGCGGAGCACAGTTGATTTATGATACAGTAGAGTCAACAAAAAAAGAATTACACTGGTTTAAAGACTCTGGTCATGTTATCACACTAGATAAAGAACGAAAAGAAGTAAATCAAGCCGTTTTAACCTTTTTAGATGGTTTAGATTGGCAAGAATAAATTATTTTTAACACAGAGAGAGGAGGGACAGAAGTGGAACAAAAACAAATGGAAGAAAAAATTATCGATCTTTTAAATCAAGCGCCGGATAAAACTTTTGCGCTAGAAGATTTGGAAATAGAAATTGCTTTAAATAATGCAGATGACTTTAAATTAATGGTCAAAGCGTTAGTAAAATTAGAAGATTCCGGAACTATTGTCCGCTCAAGGAAGAATCGGTATGCACTACCTGCAAAAATGGATTTAGTAAAAGGAACCTTTCGTGCTCATGAACGTGGTTTTGGCTTTGTTCTCCCGGAAGAAAAAGAATTGGATGATATATTTATCCCACCAAATGAAGTAAAAGATGCTATGAATGGAGATCTCGTTTTTGCGACAATTACAAAACGCAAAGGAGATAATTTAGCAGAAGGTACCATTAAAAAAATTGTAGAGCGTAAAACAACACAAATTGTCGGAACTTATATGGAAGACTTGGCGGGGACACCGATTGTAATGCCAGATGATAAGCGGCTTTTTGGAGAGGTAGAAATTGACTTAGAAGACGGCTTAAAACCGGTTGATGGACATAAAGTGATCGTTGAATTAACCGAATATGCTACTGGAAATGCTCGTGCTAGAGGTGTTGTGAAGTCAATTATTGGACATCGTAATGATCCAGGGGTGGATATTTTATCAATCATTCATAAACATGGTATTTCTATCGCTTTTCCAGAAGAGGTAATGGAACAAGTGAGTAAAGCGCCAGATGTAGTGGACGCTTCTGATATTGGTAATCGTCGTGATTTGCGTGATCAAATGATTATTACAATTGATGGAGCTGATGCAAAAGATTTGGATGATGCAGTCACAGTGAAACAGTTGCCAAATGGTAATTGGAAGCTGGGTGTTCATATTGCAGATGTAACGCACTATGTCACAGAAGGTTCGCCACTGGATATGGAAGCGCAAGACCGTGGAACAAGCGTGTATTTGGTAGACCGAGTAATTCCTATGCTACCACACAAGCTTTCCAATGGGATTTGCTCACTTAACCCGCAAGTAGACCGTTTTACGATGAGTTGTGAAATGGAAATTGATAATGATGGACATGTAGTCAACCATGAAATCTTTGAAAGTATTATTAAAACGACAGAACGAATGACATACACGGATGTAAATGATATTTTAGTTGAAAAAGATGAAGCTTTACGTGAAAAATATCTGCCAATAGTTCCTATGCTTGAAGCGATGCAACATTTAGCAGAAACACTACGAACTAAACGTGAAAAACGTGGTGCGATTGATTTTGATTTTAAAGAAGCACGTGTAGTAGTTGATGAGGAAGGACACCCAGAGGCAGTCGTAATGCGCGAACGTTCAGCTGGCGAGCATCTAATTGAAGAATTTATGCTAGCTGCGAATGAAACAGTAGCAGAACATTTCCACTGGATGGATGTACCATTTATTTATCGTATTCATGAAGATCCAAAAGAAGATAAGCTCGCGCGTTTCTTTGAATTTATTACTAACTTTGGCTTAATTGTTAAAGGAACTGCTAATGATATTCATCCAGCGGCCTTACAACAAGTGCTAGAAGAAGTAAAAGGCAAGCCGGAAGAAATGGTCGTTTCAACGGTGATGCTTCGTTCTATGCAACAAGCGAAGTATGATACGGTAAGTGCGGGACATTTTGGTTTATCAACCGATTTTTATACGCATTTTACGTCACCAATTAGACGTTATCCGGATTTGATCGTACACAGGCTAATTAGAGAGTATTTAATTAATGGGGATGTTCGCCCAGAAACGCTTGAAAAACGCGCAGAAGAGCTTCCTGAGATTGCTGAACATAGCTCGAAAATGGAGCGCCGTGCAGTGGAAGCTGAACGTGAAACGGATGAACTGAAGAAAACAGAATTTATGGTTGATAAAGTAGGAGAACGTTTTATTGGTATCATCAGTTCTGTAACGAATTTTGGATTATTTATTGAGCTGCCAACTACAATTGAAGGTTTAGTCCATGTTAGTGCGATGAAAGGTGATTACTTCAAATTCCATCAAAATCAATTAGCGATGATTGGCGAAAGAACGGGTCAAATTTATCGTATTGGTGATGAAGTGGAAGTTGAGGTAACAAAAGTAGACGTAGATGCACGTGAAATTGATTTTGCGCTACGTAGTGAAGGAAAAACAGGACCAGTAAGCGATAAGCAAAAACGTCAACGCGAAAAACCAATTGATAAAACAAGAAATTATAAAAGTAATCCAAAAAACAATCGTAAAAAGCGCAGAAGTGGTAATACTGAGGAAGCGAAATCAAAAACAGAACGTAAAGAAGACGAATGGTATACAAAACCGAAAAAGAAAAAGAAGAAAAAGCCTTTTTACCAAGGTGTAGCAAAAGAAAGCCCGAAAAAGAAAAAACGTCGCTAGAAAGGATGGGGAGTTATGCCAAAAGGTGATGGTAAACTAGTCGCGCAAAATAAAAAAGCGCGTCACGATTACGCAATTGAAGAAACTTTTGAGGCTGGCATTGTCCTGCAAGGTACTGAGATTAAGTCCGTTAGAAATGCGCGGGTAAACTTAAAAGATTCCTATGCACGTATTGATAAAGGGGAAATTTTCTTACACAATATGCATATTAGTCCATACGAACAAGGTAACCGCTACAATCATGATCCGCTAAGAACGCGCAAATTACTGCTTCATAAAAAGCAAATTAGTCGTTTAATTGGAGAGACAAAAGAGTCGGGTTATTCAATTGTTCCACTAAAAATGTATATTAAGGATGGCTACGCAAAAGTATTAATCGGTGTAGCCAGAGGTAAAAAGAAATATGATAAACGTCAAGATTTAAAACAAAAAGAAGCAAAACGTGATATTGAACGTGCTTTTAAAGAACGCCAACAATAAAAACCTAAATCTAGTCTTTCAACTAATATAGTTGGAGAAACTGGATTTAGGTTTTTTCTTCTAAGTAGAGCTTATTTTAGTTACTGCCACATATGTTTTTTTCTATTTGTAAAGCCTGGTTTTTTCCTGTATAATGATACCTGTTAGACTTATTTTCTGGGGATGTTACGGATTCGACAGGGATAGTTCGAGCTTGAGTTGCGAGTCGGGGGGATCGTCCTCGTTATCAACGTCAAAGCCAATAATAACTGGCAAAGAAAAACAAAACCTAGCTTTCGCTGCCTAATAAGCAGTAGCATAGCTGATCCTCCGTGCATCGCCCATGTGCTACGGTAAGGGTCTCACTTTAAGTGGGCTACACTAAATAATCTCCGTCTGGGGTTAGTTAGAAGAGCTTAATCAGACTAGCTGAATGGAAGCCTGTTGCCGGGCTGAGGTTTATGCGAAATACTAATACGGTGACTACGCTCGTAGATATTTAAGTGCCGATATTTCTGGACGTGGGTTCGACTCCCACCATCTCCACTTTTAGAAGAATAATAAAAAGTACTATAAACTGCTATTTTAAGCCGTTTGTAGTGCTTTTTTTATTTTGAGGTATCAAAAATTTCATCCCCATACCAAAGTTAGTTAAGATAAATCTATTTTTTGTCATTTTTAATAAAAATAGCAGAGAAAATCTTTTTAAATGATTTTCTCTGCTATTATCTTTCTCACTTTTAGCATTGTTTTGAAGTGATTAGCTTCTTTTCTTCCACATAACTAAAGCGGAACTTGAAAGAAGGACTCCCACAATAAGTGCATTCCAAGGAGTAGTGTCACCAGTCTTTGGTAATGAACTAGTAGCTGTTATTATAGTTTTTCCTTCTGCAGAAATCCGGTTTTCGGAAATGGAAAGATTAGCTGGATCGTTGTTATTTTGCTTAATTGATCCAGCGTGATTAGTGCTTGAATTTATAGCTATAATATCATCTGAATTACTTGTTTTTCCATCTACATCAATACTATCAGAATCGGAGGATTGGGTGGCTTCTGTGTAAATATAGCTAACTGTCTGTGGCTTATCAGTAAAGAGTCCAGCAACATTTGTTGGGGATGCGCTTAACTTATAACCAGAGATAGTTTTCGGTGTAGTAGTATAATTATCGCCAATATTTCCAGTTAAAACATCTTCTACAGCAATAGCATTCCCGTCAATGTCGACGTATTGAACAGTAACAGGTTCAGCGGCAACTGGGTCTTTCGTGTAAACATAAGTGACAGTCTGAGCTAGGTCTGAAAATAGCCCATTCGCATTAGCGGGAGTAGTTTTTAAAGTATAACCAGCAATAGTTTTTGGTGAAGAAGTATAATTATCGCCAATATTTCCAGTTAAAACATCCTCTGCAGCAATAGCATTCCCGTCAATGTCGACGTATTGAACAGTAACAGGTTCAGCGGCAACTGGGTCTTTCGTGTAAACATAAGTAACAGTCTGAGCTAGGTCTGAAAATAGCCCATTCGCATTAGCGGGAGTAGTTTTTAAAGTATAACCAGCAATAGTTTT
>NZ_JAASUA010000008.1:0-107569 GCF_014322845.1 Listeria immobilis
TGCACTTCTTAGATTTAAGTTATCTTTCGCGTAATAAGTTTTTAATACCGCTGTTTCAGATAGATAATCACTAGTTAGCGGCATATAACCTGTTTTATTTTGATAGGTCACTTTGTACCATGCGCCTGTATTGGTGTCCATTTCAACTTTTACTTGTGCGCCTTCTGGTACTGTTTGGCTGACGCTACTATCCCATTTAGCGGCACTTCTTAGTTTTAATGTGTTAATCGCATAATAAGTTTTCATATTTAACGGAGTTGCCACTAAGTAGTTATCATTTAAAATCATGTAACCTGTTTTACCAGCATAAGTGACTTTGTACCAGCCATTGTTATTTGATTTTAAATCCACAATTACTTTTTCGCCTTTTTGTACTTTTTGAGCTACACTACTATCCCATGAAGCTTGTGTTCTTAAATTAATGTTGTCTTTTGCATAGTATGTTTTTAATACAGGTGTGGTTGAAAAATAGCTTGTTGTATTTAGCATATAACCTTTAACGCTACCATAGGTTACCATACACCAGCCATTCTTATCGCTGTCTAAATCAATAGAGACTTTTGCTCCTTTTGGTACTTTCCCAGCAACCGAGC
Source organism: Listeria immobilis (assembly GCF_014322845.1). Classification (NCBI taxonomy): domain Bacteria; kingdom Bacillati; phylum Bacillota; class Bacilli; order Caryophanales; family Listeriaceae; genus Listeria; species Listeria immobilis. The sequence continues at coordinate 594 of NZ_JAASUA010000008.1, forward strand.
TATCCCAATTGTTCTGAGAGCGTAGATTCAAGTCTGAGACCGCGTAATAGTATTTGCTGCCTAGCTTTTCTTTGAAGTTGAAAGGTCTTGCATAACCAACAAAATGTTCTTTCCAATAACTACCGTTAATATTATCAATTTTAACACCATCGTTTTGTGCATTGATCATTTTTCCATCACCTATGTATATTCCTACATGCCCTTTAAAATAAACTAAATCTCCTGGTTTTTGATTTCCAGTCTTCACTTTATCAGAATTATTATATTGTGGTCCTGATGTATCATCAATTTTCACTCCTGTAACTTTTTTATATACATATTGTGTATAACCCGAACAATCGAAAGAATCCGGTCCCGTTCTATTAACTCGAGAATATGGTTTCCCTAAATGTTTCTTCGCTTCATTATAAAGCTCCTCAAATGTGCTATTCGTATTAACTGCCGCACTGGCTTTGATTGTAAACGGGGTAAACATCCCAAGTACAATCGCAAAAATGCATAGTACTGATATAACTTTTTTCATTTCTCCATCTCCCTATTCTTTTGATGCAAAATAAAAAAACGATACAATTTGTAACCGCTTTTATTTTGTATATTTATAATAACATATTTTTGTGTGAAAAAAGTATCATTTGCAAAAAAAATAGCGAAATTTACAATATAATAACAAAAAAAAGCTGTGAAAATAGCTTAACATCAACATACAAGCTATATTCACAGCATAAAAAATATTATTCAGTAATAACTTTATGAACTAGGGTTGGAGCAGTTGCGTGGTCGGCGATTTCAATGTTTTCGTAAATTTTTGCTTGAACGCTTGCTACGTTTTCTTGATCTGCAAAAATGGTTACTAGTGACTCGCCTACTTTGACAGGGTCGCCTACTTTTTTGCGAAGCATTAAGCCAACTGCTAAATTAATTTCATCTTCTTTGGTTGCTCGACCTGCGCCTAATATCATTGCTGCAATACCAATTTCATCTGCAACAATTTTACTTACGAAACCAGCTGTTTTTGCTGGTACTTCGATTTGGTATTTAGCTTGTGGAAGTTTTTCTGGATTATCCACAATGCTTGCATCCCCGCCTTGATTGGAAAGGAATGTTTTAAATTTCTCCAAGGCTGCACCGTTTTCGATTACTTCGATTAGCTTAGCACGAGCTTCGGCTAATGTTTCTGCTTTTTTAGCTAGTACGACCATTTGACTACCTAATACTAAAACTAATTCTGTTAAATCTTCTGGTCCTTGTCCTTTAAGTGTATTGATGGCTTCTTTTACTTCCAGTGCGTTTCCGATTGCTTCTCCAAGTGGTTGAGACATATCAGAAATGACTGCCATCGTGTTTCTACCAACATTATTACCGATACGGACCATTGCATGGGCAAGATTTTCTGCATCTTTATCTGTTTTCATAAATGCACCAGCGCCTGTTTTCACGTCCAGCACAATTGCATCAGCACCAGCGGCAATTTTTTTACTCATAATCGAACTTGCAATTAGTGGAATTGAATTTACCGTGCCTGTTACATCACGAAGCGCGTACATTTTTTTATCTGCAGGGGTTAGATTGCCAGATTGACCTATAACTGCTACTTTATCGCGATTCACTAAATTAATGAAATCTTGTTTATCTAATTCAATGTGAAAGCCTTCGATGGATTCTAATTTATCAATTGTACCACCTGTATGACCTAACCCGCGACCAGACATTTTAGCGACTGGAACACCTACTGCCGCAACTAGGGGTGCAAGAACTAGTGTGGTAGTATCACCAACTCCACCTGTACTATGCTTATCTACTTTAATGCCTTTAATTTCGGATAAATCAATGGTCTCACCAGAATCAACCATGGCCATTGTTAAGTCTGCGCGTTCCTCATCATTCATATCTTGGAAAAAGATTGCCATTGCAAGTGCGCTCGCTTGATAATCTGGAATGTCCCCATTTGTATATCCATCAATAAAAAACTGAATTTCTTCCGTTGATAAAGCTTTTCCATCCCTTTTTTTAGAAATAATATCTACCATTCTCATTTCTTCGTCACCCTTTCTTTTCACCTATTTTAGCATTTCTATGTATCACATTTGAGAACGGTTACACATTTTAAGTAAACCGTTTTACTAAACAAGAACATGTCCTTAACATGCTCACTATATCGTACTCATTCACTAATTGTCAATACTTTTTGTGCTGCTTCGATTGATTAATGAAATATCTAATAGTCGGTCTTCTAATTTTTCAGTTGGATTTTGAATGTTTTTCAGTAAAAGTTCTGCGGCAACTTCCCCAATTCGGTATATTGGTTGACGAATCGTTGTTAGTGGTGGTGTCATATATTCGGAAAGTTCAATGTCATCAAAACCAATCACACTTAAGTTATCGGGTACGACTAAACCTTTTTCCAGAGCTGCGCGATATGTTCCCATTGCCATTAAATCATTTGTTGCAAAAATAGCGGTAACATTTTCTTTTAATAATTTTTGCGTTGCTAAGTAGCCAGCACTCATTGTTTGGTCACCACTAACAATCCAACTATCTTGTACTGTCAGTTTGTATTCTTTCATACAAGCCAAATATCCTTCATATCGCTCATGTACATTATAAAAAGAAGTATCTGAAATTATGATACCAATCTTCCTATGTCCTAGCTTTATTAAATGTTCTGTAGCCATGAACCCGCCTTTAAAGTCATCAATCGTAATATTTCCTTCTGGTCGCGGATTCCGCTGTCGATCTAACAAAATATACGGCGCCCGCTTTTCTTCCATGCGACTAATAACTCCTGAAAGAAGAATATTTGGGCTGGCGATAATTAAACCATCCACAGCCCGGTGTAATAATTCTTCTACATATAAATCTTCACGTGCTTTATCATTAGAAGAGTTACAGAGCATAATCATATACCCTTCTCTATTTAGGTAATCTTCCGCCCCTTTAACCATTTGCGAAAAAAATGGATCGGTAACTTCTGGGACAATCATTCCAATGGTATTTGTGTGACTAACAATCATATTTTTAGCAAAAAAATTTGGTTTATAGGACATTTCTTTTGCAGTTTTAAGAACTTTTTCGCGAGTTAAGTCACTAAATCGTTCTCCTTTGCCATTTAAAATTTGAGAAATAGTCGTAATTGAAACACCCGTTTTTTCTGCTATTTCGCGGATGGTTGCAGCCATTTAAACTCCCCCAGTCAGTTTATCTATCCTTTTTATTTTGCCATACTTAAGCATAATAATAAAGGGGTTTTAGGGAAAATTAGTAATTATCCGGTTTAGCTGGTTTTTCGCCGGAAACGATTGCTACTCCTGCACTTGCACCAATTCGAGATGCACCAGCTGCAATCATTTTTTCTACGTCTTCTTTTGTGCGAATTCCTCCCGATGCTTTTACACCAATATCGGGACCAACTGTTTTACGCATTAAGGCGATGTCTTCTACAGTAGCGCCTCCTGTTGAGAATCCAGTAGATGTTTTTACGAAGTCCGTTCCTGCTTTTACAGCGATTTCACATGCGCGTACTTTTTCTTCGTCCGTTAATAAACATGTTTCGATAATTACTTTTACTAGGGCATGACCTTTAGCTGCATCAACTACTGCACGAATATCACGCTCAACTAATTCATTATTTTTATCTTTTAATGCACCGATATTAATAACCATATCTACTTCTTTTGCGCCATTTTTAATTGCATCGTTTACTTCAAGAGCTTTCACTTCTGGTGTGTTTGCTCCAAGCGGAAAACCAATAACGGTACAAACTACAGAATCAGCACCTGTTAACTGGTCTGCTGATAATTTTACCCAGGTTGGATTTACGCAAACGGAAGCAAAACCAAATTCTTTTGCTTCTTTAGTTAAAGTTAAAATTTGTTCTTTTGTTGTGTCTGGTTTTAATGCTGTATGGTCAATCATTTTAGCAATATTCATTTCAAAAAACTCCTTTATTGTTGGATTTGCCTTTATCATAGCGTAATATAGAACATTTGTAAACTAATCGTTGAAATTATGTTCAAGTAAGTGTTTTGCAGTGAATTGATCTGTGATAAAGTGATTGGCATACCCGCCACGAAGAGCTCCGTGAATTGCTTGAACTTTTCGCTCGCCGCCTGCCACTAAAATAGTTGTTTCTTTTTGGTTTAAATCTTGTAAATTTATGCCGATGGTTCGCTCATTCATTTGCTGATCTGCAATATCACCATTAATTGTGAAAAATCGAGAACAAATATCACCAACTGCTTTTTCCTTTAAGCGATTTTTTTCTTGTTCCGTAAAATAACCAAGACGGAATAATAATGCTTCCTCGCGAACTGTTCCTACTGTAAAAATCGCTACATTTGCTTTTTTGCCTAATTCAATAATGTTTTTAATATGTCTGTCTGCTTCGACCATTTGTTTAGCTACAGGGTTATCAAGCACTACTGGGAGTGGTAGGGAGACTGGTGCTGTATCAAAAGCCGAACCTAATAATGCTAATGTTTCTGCAGCATAGGTATGCACATCTGAATGACTAACTCCACCTTTTAACTGCACTATTTTTATTTCAGCTTTTAAAGGGGGTAGTTTTTGGGCTATTTTATACATCGTTGTTCCCCAGCTCACACCCAGAATATCTCCATCCTGAATAATTTCTGATAAATATTCTGCAGCACGTTGGCTAATTTGCTTCGTTATTTCAGGATAATCATTTGTTTGGCTAAAAGTAACAGAGACGTTTTTTAATTTATATTTTTCTTTTAACGCCGTTGCTAGTTCGGCGAGATTCGCAAATGGATCTTGGACTTCGATTTTGACATAGCCTTTTGTTTTGGCATTTTGTAGTAATCTTGAAACAGTTGGACGTGATACACCAAGCCTAGCAGCAATTTCCTGTTGGCTAAAATCCGCTTGATAGTAAAGTCTCGCAACTTCTATACTTAGTTGTTCTTTTTGTTTATCCATTTCGTCCCTCCCGCTTTTCTTTTTAGTATAACGCAAGAATAGAAAGAGTTCGAGGCTAAAAATGATTCTAAATAGAAAAAGCAGAAATTCTCATTAAGAATTCCTGCTTTCCAACTAAAAATCTTCTTCAATTTCTTCCAATGGCGCTTCGTATTGATAGATTCCTACTCGTCCAGTTTCAACTGCTTGTTTTGCTAATTCTGTTAAAGGAAGGCTTTCTCTGCCTAAAAACACTTCGAGCAAAAGAGGAATGTTTACTCCTGTAATAAGTTCTGTTTGGCTATAGTTGCCTAACAATTGAACTAGCACATTAAATGGAGTCCCACCTTTTAAATCCGTTAAAAATAAGATTCCTTCTGTTCTATCAAGCTTTTCTACTTCGGCGATTATTTTTGCCTGTAAATTATCAGCTGATTCACCTACTTCAAATGATACAGAACTTGTATTTTCTTGCATGCCACAAATCATTTCAGCTGATTGAATTAATTCTTTTGCGGCATTCCCATGAGTACAAACAAAAATTGCTTTCATTTTTCTAACCGCCTTTTTAATAGTCTAGCTGACGATAGTATCTTCTAATTTCCATCGGATGGCAGTTTATTTTTTCTACATGCACATCAATTCGATTATTAACTGCATGAATAATAAATGGTGAAAGTACTCCTCTAAATTTGGTAGAAATGCCTGGTAATTCATAATCTTTTGCATCAATTACTGTATAATTAGCACAAATTTGAGGGATAAAATTAACCACTCGTTCACTTAGCGAGCGCTGGCTATCTTCCGTTACATAAATAGTAACCGGTGTGTCACGTTCCACAATTTCAAACATACCATGGAAAAACTCATGTGCCTCAATGGATTTTGTTTTAATCCAATGTTGTTCTTCCCAGTAGCACATTGCGTAGGAATATGTTGCTCCCCACTGATTTCCCGCTCCAACAAAATAATGAATGTCATCTTGATGGTGTTTTAAAGCAAACGCCTGTCCAAATTCATCTGCGGACTTCTCAACTGCTACAATCCCTTTGGCAAAATGTTGATCCATTTCATGATAAAACTCGTCATATTCATCAAATTCTCCTGCTAAATGCATGAAACGATCCGCCACCATGAAAAATTTCAGTTGTTCATTCAGTGGGTAGGAAATTAAGTGATCAACAAGTGTAGCGAGTTCCGCTTCTTCTTTATCAATAAAACCAAATACGGTAGCACCAATTTCATTACATTTTTTTACAGCATCCACTACTTCTTCTGTACTTCCTGTTACTGAGGAAATTACCACAAGTGTATCTTTGGTTACTCGTTTATTTCCTGTTGTTAAAAATACCGCTGCATTTTCATAAAAAGTTTCTAAGGCAGTTTTTTCTTTCATATGAACAACTGCTTGCATTGCAGACGCGTATGTTCCGCCAATTCCAAGCCAGCAAATATTACTAAAACCACGCTTGTGTATCTGATCAACTACCTCATTAATTTCTGGGCGTAATTTTAACGCTCCTTCTATATTTTCTAATACTTTTTGCTCATCAAACTTCAACACAATTCATTCCTTCTTTCTATTTTAAATTTTGGATTTAGTTATTTCATCAAATTCAGGATAAGCAGAGATTTCTAGATTCACTTTCTTTTCTTGAGAAATTTTAAAGGATAATAAATGTACTGGAATTGTCATAAATAATGGCGTTAATAACTCACTTACGTCTAAACCAAGCGCTAAGTTATTTAGTTCCTTTTTATCCGTTCCAGCATAGATCGTGCGAATTTTTTTAATATGTCCTGCTAAAAATCTTTTTAGCTTTTCCGCTCTATTTTCAAGTAATCCTTGTGGCTCAATGAAGATAATGTAATCTTCTGGATCCAAACCAATGTATGGTCCATGCATATATTCTTCAAGCTCTTTACCAAAAGCAGTAATTCGAATGGTCTCTGTTACTTTTGTCTCGCCTTCACGAGCAACTCCATACGCAGCACCATAACCTATAAAGAAGATTCGTTTTGCTGCCAATAATTCAGCAGTATGCGCATCAACCCAACTTGCAGCTTTTTCAATAACATTTGGTAAATCTGTCGTGATTTTTTGAATTTCAGAAAGATCTGCTTGATAATCATTTGGACTGATTTTCCCTTGTATATGCGCCAATTCAAGTGCCAATAAGTCTAACAGGAGGATGGTTGCGCTATAACCAAGTGTGACATAAGGCATCTCTTCCTTCCCCATCCCCATACTAATTACGTGAGATCCTTGCATAGCAATTGGACTTGTTAAATCACTAGTTAAGGTGAACACTGTGCCACCACTTCGTTCAATTTCTTTAACCATGTGAATAGTAGAATAACTATGTCCGCCTTGAGAAATCGCAATATACAAAGTGTTTTTATTTAAATGTAACATGTAATTTGCGGATACGGATGGTTCTTCAATGTACACTGGGATTTGCAGTTTTGCACTCATATAAAGCTGTGCTGCAAAAGCGGCATTTGAACTAGAGCCAGTGGCAAAAATCACGATAGATTGATAGTCTGTGTGTTTCATTTCAAGTAAATTTTGTAGTAGCTTTTGACGATTTTCAATAATTTGCTGATAGACTTGTTGTTCCGATCTAATATAATAATCCATGTTTTTCATAACTTCACCCTCTTATTTTAATAATCCTGTAAAGGCACCTAAAATACCAATTCCTGCGATTAAAAGCAGAATCCAATGTGCTTTTACGCCTTTTTTATCTAACCAGAAGATAAAGAATGTGAATGCTAATGCCAATATTCCTGGTACGATACCATCAAAAATACTTTGTACACTAACCGCATCATCCCCTGAACCAAACTTCATTGGCATATTGATATTTACCATCGTGGCGACCATTGCTCCAACAACACCTAGACCAATTATCGAAGCACCATATGACAATTTATCCATTAATCCTGTTTTTTGAATTTTTTCAATAAAATTTGCACCGATATTATAACCAATAAATAAACCGTAGTAACGCGTCAGAATAGCTGGAATATTGAAAATAAGAAGGAATAAAATCGGTCCTAAAATATTTCCTTGTAATGCAAGTGATGTTCCAATCCCAGTCGCTATTACTCGCAGTGTTCCCCAGAAGAAAGAATCACCAATACCGCTTAGTGGACCCATTAAGGCTACTTTTATGTTATTAATGGAGTCTGTATCAAATGCATCATCTTTAGCTGATTGTTCTTCCATTGCTATCGAAATTCCTAATGGGAAAGTGGAAAGCCAAGGTGTCACATTATAAAACTCTAGATGGCGTTGGTAAGATGAAATTCGCTTTTCTTTATCATTTTTAAATATTTTATTTAGCGCCGGTAGCATTGAGAAACCATAACCCATATTCGATTGTCGTTCATAGTTCCATGACCATTCCATTGTGAATGAGCGCCAAAAAACTTTCATCAAGTCTTTTTTCGTTAATACATCAGAATTCTTCATCTTCATAATTAATCCCTCCATCATTCGCAAGTGCTGGTTCAGTTTGACCTCCGCCAGAGCCACCATTATGATCATTATTTTTAAGTGTTGCATAACCTGTTAAAATTAACGCTAGGCAAGCTCCAAAAATAGCTACTCCAGTAACCGGTACTTTTAAATACACGGCTAGTGCAAAACCAAAAACGAAAAATACCGCGTTCTTTTTGTTGATCATTAGTTTGAGTAGTAAGGCAAAACCATAAGCAGGTAAAAGTCCTGTTGCAATACCTAAGCCTGCAATAACAAAAGCTGGAATCGCATCAAGTACGTTTTGAATAACCGGGCTACCCACTAGATAGGAAGTTGCAACAATAATTCCAATTGGTAGATTGATAGACAAGAAACCACCTAAAAGTTGCATTCGACTTATCCCTCTAGAGTTCCCTTCTAAAGCATACCTATCCGCTTTATGTACAAAATAAGGTAATACAAAAATGAAACATAGATTTTTAACAATTAATACAAGTGATGCAATTGGAATACCTAGAGCTAGTGCTACTGCTGTACTCTCACCTGTAGCAATCGCAAAAGCTGTTCCCAAAATACTACCTGAAATAATTTCTGGTGGAATGGATGCACCAATCGAAAATGAACCAACAAATGCTAATTCTAAAGTTGCTCCCATAATAATCCCCATTTGTACGTCGCCCATAATAAGTCCTGCGAGCGTACATGTCACAAGTGGTCGTGATAACATCGATGAACCAAACAAATACTCTCCATTTGCAAGCATAGCTGCGAGCGCAAGCAAAATTGCTGTTCCAATTTGTTCCATAATTTATCCCTTCTTTCGGTTTTTATGCTTCAAATTTCACTTTTTTCTCATTTGGGACTTGTTGAATAAATACATCCACTTTCTCGTCTTTTAATTCTTGTAACTTTTCCACTTCATCAGCAGTTAAATTTACTGCTTTGGAAAAATTAGTTGTTCCTTCTCTTTGTTTTGTGCCACCGAGATTTAGCATGGAAATTTTTCCATTTGTGCCATGTATTAATTTATGGGCATCCTCCACTGATTCCACTACGATTAATAAATCATATTTATCGGTAACCCCTGAATTGATGGAAGCAATACTTTCATCTATGCTTTTCATCACCAACTTTGCTGCTTCTGGTTTCGCAAGACGGATGGCTGACTTACGAAAATCATCTGCTGCTACCCCGTCATTTGCCACTAAAATTGTATTTACGTCTAATGCATTGAACCATGAAACCGCCACTTGACCATGAAGTAAACGGTGGTCCACTCGTAGAAATTGAATCATTTTCTTTTCCTCCTTTAGTTAGTTAAAATCAACTACGTATTTGGTTGACTCAGCATCTTCATAGTGATATTGAATAGCAATTGGCAACTGATTTTCAGCATAAAAATGACTACTTAATTTAAAAACTGGATCATTTTCGTTTAAATGCATATTTTTCATTTGCTCATTGCCAGCTAAAATAAGTTGAAGTTCCTGTTCAAGCTCAAATAATTTATATTTACCTGAATTGACAAGCTCAATGATGTTGATAATTTGAAAGTCTTTTGCTTGTAAATCAGGGTATAAACCAAGTGGTAATATTAAACGATCAAGCGTTGTCGTGTTTTCCTTTTTTTGAATAAATTTTATGGAATACACGAGTTCATTTTCTTTTATACCAAATTTCTCCGCGTAAAAAATTCCTGCTTTACGAATATAAAAATCTTTAATATCTTTTTTTACGTTTTCATTGGTATCATTTTTCATAACACCTGTCATTTCAAGAATGTTTTGGGAAGTTAATTTTGGCTCCACATAAAGCCCGATTCCATTTTTACGTATAACTAATCCTTCAGCAACAAGTAAATCAACCGCTCGACGGATGGTAGTTCGGCTACTCGAAAAAATTTCTTGTAGTTCGGTTTCACTTGGCATAAGCATTCCCGGTTTATACTCATCTCGATTAATTTTCTCTTTTATTTCATTAGCTATCACTTCAAATAACAGCTTTTTGGCAGCCATCCTCACTCATCCTCCAAGTAATCAAATATATTTTTTGCATTGATTTTATATTTCATTTGATCACCAATTAAATATTGTTTGCTATACTCAAACGGCTCATCGTTTTGATCAAACGCCTTACTTACTACTTCAAAAAGAGGTGTTTTTTCTGGCCGTTTTAAAATACTTGCTAACTCTTCTGTTGCTGATACAAATCGCAGTTCTTCACGCCCATAGGTAGGCTTTATGTGATAGCGTTCTTCTAACACGCGATAAAGGGAGGTATTATTAAAATCTATTTTTTCAATACCTGAAAAACGTGCGCTATCTAAATAGGATATTTCATAAGAAAAAGGACTATCTTCAACAATCCGTAATCTGGTAATTTTAAAAAGTGGAGCCGATATAGCTATTTTCAAAAAACGATTTACCTCTTCCACGCCCTCGGTTATTTCATTTAAAAAGACAACCACGGTTTGGTTAGTTGGTAATTGACTACTCATTGAATTCATTTGTAAAATATTGATGGTTTTCTTGGGATTAATTTCAATTCCTTTGCGACTTCTTTTTTTAATAACCGCTTCTTTTTCCAATGTATCGAGTGATCTTCGTAGTGTGGTTCTACTCACACCTAATTCATTTTCTAACGTTCTCTCAGATGGGAAATCCATTTCATTTTTTGCCATCTTGTCCTCAATAAGTCGCCTTAATTGCTCCTCACTTTGTATCGCTGGAGATAAATCTTTGTATTCCATATACACACCTCTTAGTTAAATCATCTATTTAATTTCGGTTTATAAAAGATACAGGTTGTTTGATTTCTAATACCAACTTAATTGTAAACGGTTGCATCAATGTTGTCAATAGTATTTTTTAGATAAAAAAAGAAAGTGCATATAACGGCACTTTCTTCGCAATATAAATTATTTGTTTACGGGCAAGGCTCCCACAACTTGATGCGGAATATATAATTCCTCTAGGTAGTCTATTTCTGAAGTAGACAATTTAATATCAAGAGCCGCTACTGCACTTATTAGATGACTTTCTTTTTGGGCACCAATAATCGGTGAGGTAATTTCTTTTTTATTTAACATCCAAGCAAGCGCAATCTTATCTCTTGTCACTTGATGTTCTTCCGCTAGTTTTGCAACACGTTCTATAATACCTTTATCCGAGTCCACCGCGCTATCATACTTGGATTTTTGGATGGCATCTGTTTCCGAACGATAAGTAGTCGCTGCTAAGTCTCTAGTTAATCTCCCAGAAGCAAGTGGGCTATACGGTGTAATGGCCAATTTTTCATCTCGGCAAAATGGAATCATTTCTCGTTCTTCTTCACGATAAATTAAATTGTAATGGTTTTGCATGGAGCTAAATTTAGTCCAACCATTTCTTTCGGCAACTCGCTGCGCTTTTTGGAATTGCCAAGCATACATTGCGCTTGCTCCAATATAGCGAGCTTTCCCCGACTTAACAACATCATGCAATGCTTCCATGGTTTCCTCAATCGGTGTATTTCCATCAAAACGATGAATAATATATAAATCTACATAATCTGTTTCTAGCCGTTTCAAACTATGGTCAATTTCACTTAAAATCGCCTTTCTAGATAAGCCACCACCATTAGGACGTTCTGGACGCATGCTTGAATGTACTTTAGTCGCAAGTACGACGTCATCTCTATTTGCATAATCCTTTAAAGCACGTCCAACAATTTTTTCACTTTCGCCATAAGAATAAATATTTGCGGTATCAAAGAAGTTAATTCCAAGATCAAGTGCTTTTTTAATAATTGGCCGACTGTTCTCTTCATCTAAAACCCACTTATGTAACCATTTATCTTTGTCACCAAACCCCATTGTTCCTAAGCAAATTTTTGAAACATCCATTCCGGTATTTCCAAACTTTACATATTCCATTGAAACCCCTCCGTTATTTATGATACTTATAGCATAAACCTTAAAGTCCACTCCAAGTCAAATTTAACCACAAAAAAAGAAAACCTTTACGAGAATAGAAAGGTTTTCTTTTGTTTCTTAATAAAATTGATCTGGTAATAATGTTTCCCCGAGTTGGATATTATCGCGATAATCAATTGGTATATCTACCACTACCGGTTCTTCTGTTTCAAGTGCTTCTTTTAAAACATCTGCTAATTCTTCCGGTTTGGTTACTCTAAGTCCTTTGGCACCGAAACTTTCTGCAAATTTCACGATATCAACATCACCAAAACGAACAGCGGCTTCTTTACCATATTTCATTTTTTGTTGGAAGGCGACCATATCGTAACTACCATCATTCCACACAAGGTGAACAAGTGGCGCCCGTAATCTAACCGCTGTTTCTAGTTCCATTGCCGAAAACAGGAAGCCGCCATCCCCAGAAATGGATACTACTTTTTCCCCTGGATGGACAAGAGTAGCTGCAATACCCCAAGGAAGTGCTACACCAAGCGTTTGCATGCCATTACTAAAAAGTAAGCGGCGTGGTTCATAGGAGCGGAAATGCCGAGCCATCCAAATATAATGTGAGCCTACATCGACAGTTACCGTTACATTATCATCTATTGCTGAACGAAGCGTTTGAATAACAGATAACGGGTGAACACGATTGGTTTCATCGCTAACCGGCGGAACATCTCTTTCTTCTAGTCGATCATGCAATTCTTTTAAAGTAGCTAGTTCTTCATCTGCTAACTCTAGCCCACTAAACTTAGCATTTACACGATCTAACGTAAGCGCAATATTCCCTACTAATTCGGTTACAGGTTGATAATAATGATCTATATCTGCTCGAATATCATCTAAATGGACAATTGTTCTATCCCCTGATGCATTCCAAGCTTTTGGATCGTATTCAATAGGGTCATAACCAACTGTAATAACTAAATCTGCTTTATTAAGCAAAATATCGCCTGGTTGATTGCGAAACAGACCTACTCGTCCAAAGAAATTATCTTCTAAATCACGGGAAATCACGCCGGCAGCTTGGAATGTTTCTACTACTGGAATACTTGTTTTTTGAAGCAAGCGTCGAATTGCCCCGGTTACTTCTGGACTTGAAGCACGCATTCCTAATAATAACACAGGCAATTTTGCTTTTTTCAAACGAGTAACTAACTTAGCGACTTGTTCTTTTGAAGCAGGTCCATTTTCCGGTTTTGCTAATGGACGAATTGCTTTTACAGGAACATTTGCTTCATTCACAATATCCTGAGGTAAACTAATAAACGCCGCACCTTGATTAGGCTCAGCAGCAGAGCGAAATGCGTTTGTAATCGCTTCTGGTATACTTTCCGCATGCACTACTTCTTCGCTATATTTTGTTATTGGGCGAAAAAGAGCAGCATTGTCCATTGATTGATGTGTTCTTTTTAGGCGGTCTTGTCTCGTTACATTCCCAGCAATAGCAACAACTGGATCACCTTCTGCCGTTGCTGTTACAAGACCTGTGGCAAGATTTGAAGCCCCTGGACCACTAGTTACTAATACCACTCCTGGTTTCCCTGTAAGTCGACCAATTGCAGCAGCCATAAATGCGGCATTTTGTTCATGACGACTCACAATCAATTCTGGTCCTCGCTCTTCCATAACATCAAATACTTTATCAATTTTCGCACCGGGAATGCCAAAAACGTGGGTAACTCCTTGATTAATTAAACTATCGACAACTAAATCAGCACCCGATTTTCCTTGATTAACCATTTTTTCTTGTTCTATTTCTTGCTTTTCCATCTCTATCATCCTTTGTTATATAAAATAATTAATTTTAAATAGTACAGTTAACAATTAAATCCTATTTACAAGACTAATTATACTACTTAAAGCAATTATTGCAAGATTAGCGACTTGGAAACTGTTATACAATTATAATTAAACTGTTATATAAAAAAGAGAACTTAGCACTCACTAAGTTCTCTTTCTTTTTTATTTTTGCGATGCGCGATAATCATCATATTGTTTCTGCATTTCTTTCATAACTTTTTTCATTCCAGCATCATTTAGTTTGTCTTTGAATTTCGCTGTGTATTCTACTGGATCTACTGTCCCTGTAAGAAGTGCAGGTGCAAATTCATTACAAACATTGGTAATTGATGCAATCTCTGTTCTTACTTTTGATGAATCAAAATAGAATCCGAGTCCAGGTGATGCGACTGATTTATCATTAAAAGCTTTAAATTGATCCCATTTATCTACCGGTTCATCTTCATATAATTTTAAAATAAAATGGTTTCCAAGGGCATAAGTAGGCATGCTATAGCGTTCTACTCGCGCTGGTAAATCTTGAATTTTCCCATCTTCTAATTCTTTATAATGTGTTCCTTCTATTCCTTTATCAACTAGATTACGTAGATATTCATCTGTATTAAGTAAATCTAAGAATTTTACTGCTTCTTCTGGATGTTGACTCGTTACAGATACTGCTTGGATTGCACCTGTAACCGAATTATTTTTAATGATTGGTGTTTCAGCGATTGGCTGTGTAACTACTTTATATTTACCTCCAGTATTTTTATCCCAAATATTTTCTGCGTATGGTTGATATTTTTCGATACGTACAAACCAATTTTCTTTATCATAAGACCATGGATCAGTTGATGTTGCTATATCTTTCGTTACATAACCTTTTTGATAGTAGCTATGAAGCGATTTAAGTGTCTCTAAAGTATCTGCTTGCTCATAGAAATTCACAATTTTGCCGTCATCCTCGTATTGGTTTACCGCAAATGGAAGTGGTACAGCATTATCAATCAAGTAATCATAGGAGAATGCTGGCTTAAAGTCTTTATTTCCGCCAATTGGTGTAATGGTTGGTTCATTCTCTTTAATTGTTTTTAATAGTGGTTCTAAATCACTAAAATCTTTTATTTTTGTAATGTCCATTTTATATTTATCTACTAAATTTTTATTGAAAACATATACTTGTTGTTCGCCGATTTCTTTATTTGAAGGAACACCGTAAATGTTACCATCTATTGTCGCTCCGTCCCAAAGCACTTCATTTAACTCGGCTTTCATTTTTTTACCTTCTTTATCGAGATATTTATTTAACGGTAAAAATGCGCCTTTTTGCGAATAAGAAACAAATTCTCCAGCAGCACTATAAGCAATATCATAGTTTTCTCCTGAGTTAATAACGGTTTGCATCCGTTTACCGTAGTCTCCCCAGTCAATTTGGGTCATTTCTACTTTGACACCAATCTTTTTTTCTGTATATTTATTTACTTCTTTCATAACTTCCTTTGTATCTTTTTGCGGTGTACCAATCATGTACCATTTCAGTGTTGGAACTTCATTTGCATCTGCTTTTTCATCACTTCCACAAGCACTTAAACCTACTAACACAAATAGTGACGCGAGAATGATTCCCCATTTTTTTTTCATTTGTTTCCCTCCATTTTTTTATTCTTTAACGCCGCCGATTGTTAGTCCACTAATAAAATATTTTTGGAAAAACGGATATGTAACAGCGATTGGTAATGTCGAAATTACAACCATTGCCATTTTTGCTCCGTCTTGTGGTATGGACTGAAATGCGCCGGCAGTATAAGCAATTGACGAGTTTTGCCGCATAAATTCTAAGTTGTTCTCAATTTTCATTAGTAGCGATTGTAAAGGAACTAAATTTGGATTATCAATGTAAAGGGATGCTTGAAACCAATCATTCCAATATCCTAATGTAGAAAAGAGTGCAATTGTCGCAAGTCCTGGTAAAGATAGCGGAATAACCATTTGCAAAAATATTCGCAACTCCCCCGCACCTTCAATACGAGCGGCTTCAAGAATCGGCTCAGGAATAGAACGTAAGAAGAAAGTACGCATGATCATAATATAAAAAGCATTCATTGCAAGTGGTAAAATAAGTGCCCAGATACTATTTCGCAAATGCAAAAACTGTGTCATTACAATATACGCTGGCACCATACCACCACTAAATAACATTGTGAAAAATGCGATAAAAGTGAACTGACGTCGATATTTAAATTGTGGTCGAGATATTGCATAGGAGTAAAGTGCAATCATTGCTACACTGCACACAGTCCCAATAACGGTAACTAAAATAGTCACACCATAGGATTGTAATAGTTGCCCTTTCATATTCCATAAATATTCATACGCTTCCGTGCTCCACTCTTTTGGTATCAATTGAAAGCCGTTTGCCGCAAGTGATGTTTCACTTGAAAACGAGATAACAATAATATATAAAAATGGAAAGATACAAATAAGTGCCAAAAAAGCGAGCAAAATATTCATTGCAATATTCATTTTTTTACTAAAACCAATAATGTCTTTTGGTGGTTTATTACTTTCTGGTTTTTCCATATCGCCTCGCACTTGTTCTATTTCACTGACTACTTCAAGCTGATCTGCCAAGTAAGCTCACCTCCTTTTTTAGAATAAAGCATATTCTGGATTTATTTTTTTGACGATATAGTTGGTGAGCATCACGAGGATAAAACCAACAATAGACTGATAAAAACCTGCTGCGGCACTCATACTCATATCACCGAGCGATGTTAATCCTCGGTATACATATGTATCAATTACATCTGTCACCGGATAAAGTGGTCCCGAATTTCGCGGCAACTGATAAAACAATCCAAAGTCAGAGTTAAAAATTTTCCCGACATTTAAAATTGTTAAAATAACCATCAAAGGCGTTAATGCAGGTATCGTCACATGGCGAATTTGCTGCCATTTTCCTGCTCCATCTATCATTGCTGCCTCATAATAAGTCCGATCAATTCCGGCAATTGCTGCTAAATAAACAATGCTTCCATATCCAAGACCTTTCCAAACATTCATGATAATTAAGATAAACGGCCAATATTTCGGGTCGTTATACCATGCAATTGGATCTTGTCCTAAAGCAACAAGAAGATTATTTACCAAACCGCTGTCTTCACTTAAAAAACTAAATAAGAAATAACTGACAACAACCCATGATAAGAAATGTGGGAAAAGCATCCCTGTTTGATAAATTTTTGCTCCTCGTTTATTTAGTAAACTATTAAATACAATGGCTAGAGCTACACCGAGAACTAACCCCACAATAATAAATACTAAATTATAAAGAACGGTATTTCGGGTAATAATAAAAGCATCGTTTGTTTGGAATAGGAATTTAAAATTTTCAAGTCCTACCCAATCGCTACTCATAATACTGGATAAAAATCCTTTTCCATCAATTTTGTAATCTTTAAATGCAATAACTGTACCAAACATCGGTAAGTAGGAGAAAATTAAGAACCAAAGAACTCCCGGAAGCACCATTAATAGCCAAATTCTGTTTGCTCGAATTTGTGATAAAGCTTTTTTCAATCCATTCACCCCTCTTTTTGTAAGTGCTTTCAATATCTTAAGTTTATCGTTTTTTTAGAGGTTTAAACAGTTGCTGATGTTTAGATTTATAGACAAATATTAGTTTTTATTGATGTATTTTCCGGTAGCGGTTCGGGGTTTCACCTGTATGTTTTTTAAATTGGCGATAAAAATAAGCCATATCCGTATAACCAGATTTGCGCGCAATTATCGTTAAGTTATCTTGTGTTTGCAGTAATACTTCTTTGGCATAATTCACTCGGTAACGATTAAGATAATCAGTAAAATGCTCTCCCATTTCTTTTTGGAAAAGTTGACCTAAGTACACTGCATTAATATGAAAATCATTTCCAAGCGTTTTTAAACTCATCCCTTCCGAAAAGTGTTCTTTAATATAAGTAAGTACGTTTTGGATAATCGGACTTTTTGCTTCATCGGTTTGTTTTTTATGATTATAATAACGTATCGCATAGGTTAAGGTTGTTTCTTCTAACCCCTCTATACTTGTTTGTCCTGCCATTTTTTCCATTGATTCACTTAATACTTTTGGATCAGATTCCGAAAGCATTACTAATAATTCATTAAGAATATGGAGCATTTGATGTGGATCACTTTCCAGTTTATGGTCCAGCCACTCCTGAAAGAAACTTCGAATCCAAGCTTTAATCTCTTTTTCATTATTCATCACGAGTAATTTAGCTAACTGATGTTGTTTTCTTTTTGGTCGCCAAGTATGTTTCGTCCGTTTTTGTAAGGCAATTAAGCTTCCTTTATCTTGGACTAAACGCTCTGGTAACAAACGTGTTAATTGTCGAAAAGCTTGTGGATACATTATTTCGCCTTGCACTAATTCACTTACAAATAAGTAAAATTCCTCGTTTTTCAAATAGCTTTTTATCTCGCTTTGAATTACTAAAATCTGTTCAGATAAGGAAGTCGTCTCCTCTATCCCTACAATCATTTCATTATCAGGTGTCACTAGCATAAATGGATATTTTTTTCGGTAGGATTCTAAAAGTTCTTTCCATTCTTCGTTATCACAATCGTTTGTTGGCTGAATTTGAATTAATACAGCATTTCTTTTTTGTCCAAGTGTCATATCATATAAAGCAAGTCGTTCTTCCCACTCTTCTTTATTTATCCGCAAATGCAACCAACGCCATATTGTATTGTCGCGTAAAATATAATAAGCTTCTTCTCTTGGCGTTAGGCTATTATTCGCCAGTTGCTTTTTCTCAATTTGAATAAGTGTTTCTTTAAGTTCCTGCTCGTTTAATGGTTTTAGTAAATAATTTTCAATACCTGCTGAAAGTCCTCGTTTAATATAATGAAAATCTTCAAAGCCCGAAAGCACAATTGTTTTTGTTGTTGGCTGCCGTTTCTTCCATTCATCAATTAACTCTAATCCATTCATTACAGGCATTTGAATATCCGTTAAAAGCACATCTACTTCTTGTTCACTAAACATTTCTAACGCAATTGCCCCATTTTTTGCTGTTCCAATAACTTCAATTTCTTGTTCAAGCTCTGGAATAATACGCTCCAAACCTTTGACAATAAGAGGCTCGTCATCTACTAATAGAATTTTTAGCATTACTTTTCTCCTCCCATATGCTCTGGTACTTGAAATAAGATAATAGTACCTTCATTTGTCTTACTCTTGATAGTTAGTTGATAGGCTTCACCATAAAGTAATTTTAACCGCTTATTCAAATTCGCTAGTCCAATATGATTAGTTTCTGCTTGGCTGTCTATCATTGTTTGAACTTCTGCTAATTTTCTAGAATCCATTCCTAATCCATTGTCAATAATCTCAAAATGCAAATTATTATTTTCTACCGTAACTGTAATTGTCACTTTTGGCTGACTATTTTCTTTATAAGCATATTTAAAAAAGTTTTCAATTAATGGTTGTAAAGCAAATCGCGGAATCAATGTTTTATTAAGGCGTTTTTCGATATTAATTTCTAGCTCAATCGGTTGTTCATGTCGCATTTCCATAAACCGAACATACTGTTTAACGTAATTGATTTCTTCTCCTAGCGTCGTAATTTCGCGATGGTTTGCTGTGTAGCGAAGTAAAGTAGCAAGTTGATAAATCATATCACTAGTCGCTTTAGCTCCTTCCACCCGTGCATTCATTCGTATTGCTTCTAGTGAATTATAAAGGAAATGTGGCTGAACTTGTCCTTGAAGCGCTTTCATTCTTGCTTTTTGTTCTTCCATTTCAAGGGTATATACCTTTTTAATATAGGCATCTAAATTTTCCGTCATATGATTAAACCGCTCGCTAATCATTGTTAGTTCATCACCATAATTATCCACCGGAAGTTTTGCATCAAGTGTCCCTTTTTCTACCAAATTCATTCCACCAATAATTGTCAAAATCCGTTTGGAATAGCGCCGACTAATAATAAAATTGACACTGATGGAAAAAATAACTAAAAGCAGTCCAATACCAAATAAAGCTATTTCAATAAGAGGAATATGTCCATCACTTGCGCTATACAAAAAAACGTTACTTTTTAAACCGCTCGTTTCATCTTCCGTTTTTTGTAAGTACATTTTTTGATTATGTACGTTTACCCAGCCTTGTTTTGCTGAGGAATCATGTTGCTTCATTGGCTGATTAGAATATAAGTCCGCCCCTTTTGCATTAGTTATTTGAAAAATGGACTGCTTATAATCTTTTGTAATTGCTTTATTTAAAACTGCTGAATCAATATAAAGCAGCAAAAAGCCCATTTGTTTTAACGTACTTGGATCATTGATAGGTTGTTTAACGACAATTTTATTTCCAATGGTGTAAAAATTATTTTCTTTTGAGGCTTGTTTAACAATAGGTATTTCTCCATATGTATCCACTGTTTCTTGCCATTCCCGGTAACGACTTGGAAATGTATAGGAATAACTACTATCATTTGATACAAGTTGGAGCGCGATAATGTCTTCATCATACGAAAAATAAGACTGTAAATAGGTTTGCATATCTACAGAATAAAAACTCTTGCTTTTGAAATAATTATCAATATTTTGTTCGGTATAGCTATTGTAATCATTTGTCATTGTAATTTGCACATCTTGCATTAAATCGCTATTTTTATAAATATCTTGTGTTAAATTAATTAGCGCTTTTTGTTTTTCCCTAAGTATATCCAGCTGTTTACTTGCAATTGTTTCTGTTGCTTGTAAATTAGCATCTAGTTGAATATTGGTATAGTATTTGTAAATGAAAAAAAGCAACAAGCTCACAGTAAAAAGGCTTGTTAAGGAAAAAATTAGTAACATTCTTTTAAAAACCCTTTTGCGTGGTAATTCTTGCGTCATTTTGTTTACCGCCCCCTCTTCTTTTCTGATTATTACATACTATCACCAATATTGTAAGGGGTTACTTCGGCTCCATTTGCTTAAAGCGTTGCAAGTTGATTTTCATAATCCAATAGCTAGGAAAAACACCTGAAATAAACAATATAAACGCTGGCATTTTGGAAATCAACCATCCACAAAAAATCAGACCGACAACAATTATCAATGTGTTTTTCAAGCTAGTAAAAGCAAGTAAAAACGATTGCCCGACATAAGCACGAACATTTTTCATTTGGAAATGAACAAATACGCTAAAATACTGTAGCAAGGCAATCCCAACTAAAAACAGTAAAAACATTAGGAAAAAATATAAAATTGTTGACCAAAAACCTTGCATTAACTCAAAAACAATACGTAAATCGGCATATAGGAATAAGGCTATGGCAGCGAAAATTCCACCGGCTAAATTTGCTGAAACAAAAGCTTTCTTATAAGTTGACCAAGCTAACTTCCAAACAGAAACATCTAATTCTCCTCGCGCCCATTTTCTAGTAATAGTAAATAGGGCAATGGTTGCTGGCATAAATCCAAAAATAATTCCACCCATTAAAACAAGAAAAAGCCACACTAAATTAGTCCAAACAAGTCGTATAATCCAATCGCTAATAACGGAAAATTTATCAATAAGTTTCATTGTTTCGCTCCTTTCTTAGTAAGAGAAAGCCTGAGTTTATCGCCCAGACTTTTTCTTTTATTTACTTAATGGGCTTCCTTTAACATAAACATCGCACAGGCTTAAAACAAATTCACTAAACATCGCATTAGACCAGGCAAACCAGTCTCTCGTAAATTCAGCTGGATTAGATGCATTCACCCCTTCGTGCATATAGTCTGTTTCACCATCTCCCGCTATTAACATCTCTAAAATAGCCAGTTTCTCATCAGTTGTTTTTGCTGTTAAGCCTTGAATACTTAATGCAATCGGCCATACATAATGGTCTGGCGTATGAGGGCTACCAATTCCACTTAAAACAGTTCCTTCCACATAATATGGATTATCTCGACTAAGAATTAGCTTTCGGGTTGCTTCGTATCTTTCATCTTCTTTCGCGCAATAACCAAGATACGGGGCTGCTAACAAGCTTGGCACATTGGCATCATCCATAAAGAGTTTTCGACCAGTTCCATCTACTTCATAAGCATAAACATCACCATAATATGGGTGTGCTTCTTTTGCAAAAGTTTCAATTCCTGTCGCAACTTCCTTTTTCAATTGTAAGCTTGTCTCTAAAAGCAGTTGATCTTCTGGAAAAAAGCTTGCTCCAATTTCTTGTATATAGTCCATTACTACAACTAAAAACATATTGCTTGGAACTAAATAACCATAAAGGCAAGCATCATCACTTGGTCTAAAACCGCTCCAAGACATACCAGTATAACTTACCTCCGTTCCTTTACCGCCATTATTAAGCGTATCTGATTGTCGAACATTTTCTCGTTCAAACTGATATGGACTTGCTTTGGAATGATTTTGTTCTGTTTGAAAAACTTGAATAATTTGGTGTAAAGCTTGTCTAAATTCTTCTGTAAAATGATTGGTATGATTGGTACTCTTCCAGAGAAGGTAGGCTAATTGGACCGGATAGCATAGCGAATCAATTTCATACTTACGTTCCCAAACAAAGCTAGTCATTGCTGTTTTATCTGTTTGAAAGCCTGCCCCGTTTGCACTTTTATTAAACGCATTTGCATAGGGATCATGAAGAATACATTTCGTTTGTAGTTTCACTAAATCCCCAATTAAAATCGCCATTTCCTCGTCTTCTTCCGCCACAATTAAGTACGGTCTAATTTGGCTAGTAGAATCACGTAACCACATCGCCGGAATATCACCAGTAATAACAAATGGCAACCCTTCTTCTGTTTCTTGTAAAGTCGTTGTATACGTATTAGTAAAGCATTTTTCAAACATCCGATGTAACTTTTCATTTTCTGGAAAAGCGGTTTTTACTTTATCAATCCATTTGTTAAAACTTGCTGGAAATTCTTTGGTCATTCATTACACTCCTTTTAATGTGATAATCTCATTTGGACGAACAGTAAATGTAGTTTCCTGGCCTTCGCTTACTTTTTCCAAAATAGTGGATTTTCCCCACGTATGAGTCGTTTGCAAATTAGCAGGTTCTGTCGCCGTCTGGTAAAAGCGGATGATTCTTTTATTATCTGTTGCAAGTTTTAATGTAGAGAAGACAAGTCCTTCTGACGCCTTCCATTTAGCAAAATTTTGGCTTTCTGGGAGAATTTTTTCTTTGGTGGATGATTGATGTTGCATGGCAAATGTTGGTGCTAAAAGAGCATTTACTCGGGCAGGGATTTCACTATTTCCGATATTTGTCTCATCTGTTAGCATCACAAAAAATTCTGCAATAATTTCTCGGTGGCACTCTGCTTCATAGGCAGGAAAATCTCCCCAATCACCAATTTCTGATACAGCACGTAATAAAGTTAATTCGATTTTTTCACCTGTTTCACTTACTTCATATTCTGGCAAACCGTGACTTGCAATAACCACATTTCCAGATGCGACAAAACCTTGACTACGATTGTCTTTTGCTGGGTTTGTCCATTCTTTTACTTGTTTGTTTGGACGAGTTACTACTTCGAAAACACTGCCCGCCTGATGGGTCTCACTTGATTTCCCTGACTGAAATAACACACGAAGACGATGATCATCTGCTTGATTATCTATTTTAACCCGAACAGCTAGTTGTCTATCTTGTTTATTTAATGTGATTTCAGTTATCACTTTTAAAGTCGTCCGTTTGAAAGAGCGAGGGCTTGTTCGTTCTGGGTGCCATACTAATCGTCTTTTTTCATCAGCAAAAGCATCACTAGCACTTTCTGGAATTTCCAAGTTATGCTGAATTTCGATAGTTTTACCTAACTTATCTTCTCGTAACACACGTATTGCTGGTTTTGATTGAAGCGTGTTAATACGTAATTTATCGCCTGTTTCCTTAAACATATATTCATTACCAATGTCACCAACATCTTCGTATGAACCAAGATTTAAAGCTTCTACACCACTAACTTTATCTAACATTGAATAAGTCCCATTAGCTGCAATTTCTACTTTTAAAAAGTCATTTTCTAGAATATGTCCGGAACTTGCTTCCTCTTTTGTTTCGATTTCAGAGATGGCCGTTGCATATATCGTTTCATAGCCAACTGCTGGTAAATTTTCAATAGTAAAACTTAGCTTATATTTTCTTGCAAAGTAGGAGTCGCGAAATTTCCGATCTGGTAAATCATAGTTAAAATGAATTCCAAGTGACTCTACAACAACCGGAATTTCCTTACCTTCACTTGTCTTAAGACGGAAACTTTGAGCTGGAAGTTTCGCTAGTTCATCTGGTATTTTCTCAAAAGGCATTTCAGAAAAATGAATCTTATCTGTTTCCAATTCCATTTCAATCGTTTTCGCTAGTTCAATCCCTCCAGCATAAAAAATGGTTATCGGAATTCCAGCATCAGAAGTAGTTATTTGCTCTGTTAGTTTGCGAGCCGCATTCGTAATTAGTGACATCGTTGTTTGCTCTACTTTTTCAAATCTTATTTCCATCTCTCGGTGCACTTCATCCAAACTACAAGCGGTAATACTATCATGTATTTGATTTTCCATTAATAATTTCCAAGCAAATGCCAGATATTCGTGCGGATATGGAACACCAACTTCACTCGCCATAACCGACATTGGTTCAGCTAGCCTTTCTAATAAACGTTCAATCTTCTCATTTGCTTGTTTTAAATAAATTCGAGCAGAAGCTGTGTTGGCAAGTGTTGACCACCCATCCGATTGCTGACTAGTCAGTTCCCCATAAACAGTTTGTAATTTTTCCGGTTGCAATTTTTCTTTTACCGCATCTTGGTATCGCTCAAAATGACTATGAACAAAGTCGATTTCTGGATAAAGCTCGTTAGCAACCTCGATTGCTTTTGCGATATCTGTTTGCACTGGCTGATGATCACACCCATTCATAAATAGCCATTCATCTGTGGAAGCAAAACGTTCTACATCTGCTAACTTTTTATCCCAGAAAATTTTTGCTGCTTCTTTTTCAACTGGAATTTCGTTACCATTCGAATACCAATTTGCCAGTAGAATACCTAAAACCTTGGATCCATCTGGACTTTCCCAGAACATTTCGGAATATTTCGAGGCAAATGCACTATCAAAAACTTGATTATTAAAACCAGTTGGATTAACCCCACGACCAAAAACGACTGTATCAAACCCAGCTTGACTCATTAATTGCGGAACTTGACCGTATAAACCAAATGTATCTGGAAAATAACCAATTTTTTCAACATGACCAAACGCTTCTGCCATCTCTAAACCATATTGCAAATTGCGAATGTTCGCTTCTCCGCTTGTTAAAAAAGCATCTTGCAACATATACCACGGTCCAATTCTTAATTTCCCCTCAGTCACAAGTTGCTTCATTTTTTCACGTTTCGCTGGTTTTACAGCTAAATAATCTTCTAGCATAATCATTTGTCCATCCATATGAAAATGATTAAAACCCGCTTCCATATCGAGTAACTCTTCTACCTCGTCCATCAATGTTACGAGCTTAAATCTTAAACTTTCTAGTGGTAAAAACCATTCTCTATCCCAATGAGAATGAGAAATAATATGCGCTTTCTTTCTAGTCATTTTGCCCCTCCAAATATCCTTTTTGTATTCGCTTTCAAGCTAAGTATAGTAAGGGATAGATTGAATTGCAATGCTCCTAGAAAAACTACTATGAATAATCCATTTTCCCTTGATTTGTCCATTTCTTAAAAGCGAAATTCCCATCGCTCTAGCTATATGCAAAAATAAGCTGAAAATACTCCTGTAAAAGTGAAATTGACTTCTATTCTCGCTATGATATATTGAAACCGTTCTAGTGAAATAAATCCATTTTAAAAAGAAAGGATCTGAGTATATAGATGTTTTTTACTAAAGAGAAATTGTGGCGTAGGCTGGATGAAGTTGCACACTATCGTTATCACAAAAAATGTCCAATTACTATTTTTCAAACAGCGGAAGATATTGCTGGAGAGATTTCCGCAAGACCCGAAAATGTGGTCTTTGATAGCGAACTTTCCATTGGGGCAAACTGGGCTGGGCGAGATCGTTATTTATGGTTAAAAACAACCGTCACTTTTCCAGAATTAAAAGAGCATACACGTTTAATTGGTTACTTTGATTTTGGAAACACGGGGGATGGTCATAATTCTGGCTTTGAATCTTTATTATTTGTTAATGGAAAACCATTCCAAGGTGTGGATCAAAATCACCAAGAAGTTCTTTTTCCAGATAAATTTGCTGGAACAACCATAGAACTTACTTTTCGCCTATGGTCTGGTCTTGAAGGAGGGGGCGCTCCAACCGTACAAACACATCAGCTAAAAGAAGCATTTATTGGCTATTTAAACTTAGCGATAGACGATTTATATTTTACTAGTAAAGCAGCCCTTAAAACTTTAGATGTATTAGAAGAAAATAATCCAAGCTATGCCAGTCTCCTGCATGCAGTTAATCGTGCTTATTTAGCGATTGATTGGGCTGTCCCTGGCTCCGAGAAAAATATCGCATCCATGGAAATCGCAAACCAGCTCCTTCAAAATGAAATAAAAACGATACCAAAAAACTTTCCTATCAAAGTAGCGGCAGTTGGACATACGCATATTGATGTTGCTTGGCTTTGGCGTTTAAAACATACTCGCGAAAAAGCCGCACGTTCCTTTTCAACGGTACTTCATTTAATGGAGGATTATCCAGAATATTTATTTTTACAATCACAACCACAACTTTATGCTTATCTAAAAGAAGACTATCCAGAAATTTATGAAAAAATCAAAACAAAAATTAATGATGGTGCTTGGGAAGCAGATGGCGGTATGTGGCTTGAAGCTGATTGCAATATCCCAAGCGGAGAATCTTTAGTTCGCCAAATGCTTTATGGTCAGAAGTTTTTACGTGAAGAATTTGGGAAACCCTCCAGTTTTTTATGGTTACCTGATGTATTTGGTTATAGTTGGGCCTTACCACAAATCCTTCGTAAATCAGGTATTAAAACATTTATGACTACTAAAATAAGTTGGAACCAGTACAATCGAATGCCGCATGATACTTTTCAGTGGCGCGGGATTGATGGAACAGAAATACTAACCCATTTTATAACGGCTCCTGAAAAAAATAGCTCCATTTCCACTTATAATGGCAAAATGACTGCTCGAGAGCTTGCTGGACTTTGGACAAAATATCAAGACAAAGATATTAATCAGGAACTTTTGCTGGCTTATGGCTATGGAGACGGGGGTGGCGGAGTAAACCGGGAAATGCTTGAGATGCGCCGTCGCTATGATAACATGCCCGGAATTCCAGAAGTAAAACCAAAAAGTGTTACAGATTATTTCCATGACTTACATCAAACTATCGCAACAACCGATCAATATGTTCACACTTGGAATGGTGAACTTTACTTTGAATATCACCGCGGAACTTATACGAGCCAAGCCTTTACTAAAAAAATGAACCGTAAAATTGAACTTGCCCTTAAAAATAGCGAATGGCTCTCAGTACTTACAAATTTAAAACAAGGAATGCGCTATCCAGCAGAAAAATTAGCTAATATTTGGCAAATTTTATTGCGAAACCAATTTCATGATATTATTCCTGGCTCGTCTATCAAAGAAGTTTATGAAGATGCTTTTCTTGAATACACAGAAGCAATGACAAAAAATACGACGCTTATCCACGAACAACTTACACATTTAACAACTACAGAGCAAGAAAAAATAGCACTTTGGAACAGCTCTACTTGGTCAGGTGCACGCTATATTGAGATTACACCAGAAAACACATCCGAATCATTGGCATTTTTTGATGAAACAAATTCTCCACTGCCAGCGCAAAAATTAGCAAGTGGACAGTGGCTTATCCAACATCCCGCTCTTCCCGCACTTGGAGCAGCTAGTATTTCAGTTAGGGAAACATCCACAATATTAGAAAAATCTTCTTTTAACTATACTAATAAACAACTGGAAACCAATTTTTATCAAATTAGCTGGAATGAACAAGGTCAATTTACATCGATTTTTGATAAAAAAAATAATCGCCAAGTTTTAGCGAAAAATGCTCGTGGTAATGTTTTCCAGTTGTTTGAAGATAAACCTATGTGGCATGATGCTTGGGATATTGATTTATTTTATCAGGAAAAACAAATAGAAATTACTAATCTAAGTTCTTTTGAGCTAGTAGAAAACGGACCGCTTCGACTAACAATAAAACAAATACTTCACTCTGAAAAATCTCAAATCACACAGCTTATTCATTTTTATCATGATAGTCCGGAAATTCGTTTTGAAACAGAGGTGGATTGGCAAGATCGAAACCAATTGCTTAAAGTTGCTTTTCCAGTATCAGTTCATGCAAGTGAAGCTAGTTATGATATTCAGTTTGGCAATGTTAAACGTCCTACCCACTGGAATACAAGCTGGGATTACGCCAGGTTTGAAACAGTTGCACATCAATGGGCCGATTTATCTGAGAAAAATTATGGGGTTAGTTTGTTAAATGAATCAAAATACGGCTATGATATCAAAGATTCTACTATCCGTTTAACTTTACTTAAAGCAGCTGGTTATCCGGATACGCATGCAGATTTAGGTATCCAAAAATTCACCTATTCGCTTTATCCACACAGAGGTGATTTCCTTGACGGGGAAACAGTAAAAGCTGCTTGGGAACTTAATAACCCAATTTTCACCTCTAATGGAGCAGTAGCGTCCTTTTCCCTTTTCCAAGTGAGCAACCCCTATGTGATGATTGATAGTGTGAAACAAGCAGAAGATGGCGACGGGATTATTGTTCGTTTACATGAATTTGCTGGTACGCACGGAAAAGTGACATTAACGAGTGACTATGACATTACAACCATGATCGAATGTAATTTATTGGAAGAAAATGAAACAGAACAACAAAGCCAAACTTTCCCAATCACTCCATTTGAAATTAAAACCTACCGAGTTCATTTAGCGTAAAAAAACACTCAGCAAAACTTCTCCCTAAGAAGTCTGCTGAGTGTTTTTACTTGTTTAACGTAAGCAAATTAAAGTTTAGTCACTTTTTCTGCTTGTGGGCCACGTTGACCTTCAACGATTTCAAATTCAACGCTTTGACCTTCGTCTAAAGTTTTGAATCCTTCACCTTCGATAGCGCTGAAGTGTACGAATACATCATCTCCGCCTTCTACTTCGATGAAACCAAAGCCTTTTTCACTGTTAAACCATTTTACTGTTCCTGTTTGCATATTTCACAAACCTCCAAAAAATTTTCTTAATATGTTTCTTTTACTAACGAAAAACGTGTTAACAACAAGCTAACTTCATTTTCAATTACAAAATTCACATATTATCAAATGTACTCATCGAAATCAATACCCTTGATAATACATAAACCAGCTTGCTTCAACACTTATATATTAACGCCATCTGCTAAATAAATCAAGTGAAAAAGCCACACGGTTACAAAATAGATTATTCAGTCTACTAAGTGAAAAACCCTGCTATCAGCGAATTTACTCATAGCAGGATTTCTTTTTATTCGATAATACTTCTATCTTTAATGCGCCATTTCACAAGTAAGTTATGTAGCGGTTTACGAACAACAAAATAAACTCCGAGTGAAATACATACAGATGCTGTTCCTAGGAAGAACCCACCGAGTACATCCGTTGGGAAGTGAACTCCAAGATAAACACGTGTATACATAACAAATAAAATAAAACCATAGGCAATAATTCCAATAACGATTTTTTGCCAAATCTTAGGAACCGTAAAAATTAAAAATAAACCTGCCAGTCCGTAAAAAACGGCAGTAGCTGTCGCATGTCCACTTGGGAAACTAAAACCCGATTCACTAATCAACCAATTAATGCCAGCTGGGCGATTACGAGCAACTAAGCTTTTTAAAGCCAGATTTAGTATCACACCGCAAAGTAACATTGTTCCGCCAAACCAAAGACCAACGACAAATTTGCGTAAAAAGAATAGAACTAAAACGACGATAATAGTTAGGATAATCGTTGTCTCTGCGCTTCCAAGATGGGTTACTAATTTTACAATGGAAGTTTTATCTGGTTGAATTCCACCGCGAATTTTTTCAATCCAATTTAAATCAAAACGTGCTACCCAGTTACTTTCTATAGCAATAGCTGAGGCAATTGTAATAAATAAAATTAGACAAAATCCGCCGATAACAAATAGTGGTGTTGCTTTTTTTCGATTTGTGTTCATGACTAACTCCTTTTCATTCTGTTGTTTTTAAAAATTGTTTTACTTCTTCTGCAAGTTGCGTATAGTTAGCTTGTTCGGATGTATTTTCATTTGTTAAAGCTATTACTTCTTCCCCATCATAGCTCAATGTTCCACTACTTACAAATGTAGCATTTCCAATCAATTGCAATGATAGTTCTCCTGTTATATCTTCTTTTGCAGTAACTTGAACTCTTCCGCCGTCATTATATACATTAAGCGGTGTTTCAAGTGGATCATTATCCAACATTTTTTTAATTAGACTAGAAGCAGACATTGCTGTTCCACAGGCATTTGTAAAACCAACACCACGTTCAAAAGTTCGTACATAGATAGCATTATCGTTTAATCTTTTGACAAAACTAACATTTACGCCATCAGGGAAAAATGGATTTTCACCATTTAAATAGCTAGCTAATTTTTGCTGTTTATCAGAATCTAACACAGCTTGATCAACAAAAGTAATTAAATGCGGATTCGGCACTGAGACAGCTGAAAAAGCAAGTTCTTCATCTAGTTCAGGCACAATCTGATTCATCAATTTCTCAACTGGTAAATTCATCGGCAAACTTGCTGGTGTAAACTTAACAGGAGAGATTTCGACTTGATAAGTTGGAATATTAAATCCAAGAGAGTCTGCTTTTTTTACATCTAAAACAGCTTTCATTGTTTCCACTTTTGCTTCTGTTAATTGGTGTTTTTCTAGTAAATAGCGAGCTACGGTTCTTAAACCATTGCCACACATCGAAGCAAAGGATCCATCAGAATTAACTACTTTCATTTGACCGATAGTTCCCTCTTCGTTACTTTTCGCAACAAATAATATTCCATCAGCACCGCCAAGGGCATGCGATTTATCACATAATTTTATTGCAAAATCAGCGCGCTCATTGTCAGACCAATCATGTATATTATTTTCTTCTTCATCTACTAAGAAAAAGCTGTTTTGCGAGCCATGCACTTTCGTATAGTGGATTATTGCCATTACTCAAAGCCACTCCTTTATTTAGAATTATGTCTATAATACCACATTTTAAAATAAAAATGCTTGAGGAAACCCCTTTTTAATTACTAGGATTTTCCTCAAGCGGATTTTTTATGCTTCGTAATTCTTTACAACAATATCAGCACAACGAGCACATAGTGTTGGATGGTTTGGATTTGCACCAACATCTTTTTTCACTACACGACAACGTTCACAAGTTTCCCCTTCAGCTACGGTAATTTGAACAGCTACTTGGTTCACTTTTAGCGCAGATTCTGGAGCATTTTCGACCCCTTCAACTAATTCAAAATCAGATACAATAAATAGTTGTGCAAAATCGCCTTCCAGTGAGTCAAAGAGTGTTTTTGCTTCTCCATCCACATAAAGCGTCACTTTTGCAAGCATAGATTTACCAATTAGTTTTTCATTTCGAGCAAATTCCAATGCTTTTTGGACATTATCACGAATTTGCATAAAGGCACTCCATTTAGCAGTAATTTCCTCACTACCCGCTAGCACTTTAACTTCTGGTAAATCTTGTAAATGAATACTTTTTGCTCCCTCACCAATTAAATTATGCCATACTTCTTCTGTTGTATGCGGTAAAATTGGTGCGAGTAATTTAGTTAAAGTCATCACTGATTCATAAAAGACTGTTTGCATAGCACGACGATCATGCATATCCATCGCTTCGATGTAAACAACATCTTTTGCAAAATCCAGATAAAATTGGCTTAATTCTACTGTACAGAAATTGTTAATTTGGTGATAAATAGTAGAAAACTCAAAGGCTTCATAGCTATCTTTCACATTTTTTACTAAATCATTTAATTTAATAAGCATATATTTGTCAACTTCGCGCAAGTTTTCATAGGAAACGCTATTTTTTGCTGGTTCAAAATCATGAATATTTCCTAGTAAGAAACGCATTGTATTACGGATTTTGCGATATACTTCTGAAACTTGTTTTAAAATTTCATCACTCACCCGAACGTCTGCTTGATAATCTACAGAAGCTACCCAAAGACGGACAATATCTGCTCCAAGTTGTTTAATTACTTTTCCAGGAAGAATTGTGTTGCCAAGAGATTTACTCATTTTCCGGCCGTCTCCATCAAGCGCAAAACCATGACTTAGCACATTGCGGTATGGGGACTCACCTGTGATTGCAACAGCTGTTGTTAATGACGAGTTGAACCAGCCACGATATTGGTCAGAACCTTCCATGTATAAATCAGCAGGACGACTTAATCCTTTACGCGCATTAAGAACTGCCTGATGACTAGAACCTGAGTCAAACCATACGTCCATAATATCCGTTTCTTTTGTAAATTCACCATTTGGGCTGCCAGGATGGGTAAATCCAGCTGGTAACAAATCTTTCACATCTCGTTCAAACCAAACATTCGATCCATGTTCACGGAATAAGTCAGAGATATGACTAATTGTTTCATCAGTGATAATTGCTTCTCCATTTTCCGCATAAAAAATAGGTAGCGGTACGCCCCATGCACGTTGACGAGAAATTACCCAATCACCGCGGTCACGGACCATATTAAATAAACGAGTTTCTCCCCATGCTGGAGTCCAGTTTACACTTTTCACTGCTTCTAGTAAATCATCACGGAAAGCATCAATAGAAGCAAACCATTGGGCAGTTGCACGGAAAATGACTGGTTTTTTCGTACGCCAATCATGTGGATAGGAGTGAGTAATAAATTCTAGTTTTAGTAATGCGCCTACTTCTTCTAGTTTTTCTGTAACCATTTTGTTTGCTGTATCATAAAATACGCCTTCAAATCCAGGTGCTTCATCTGTAAACACACCACGATCATCTAGTGGAGCTAATACATCTAAGTTATATTTTTTACCAATTAAAAAGTCATCTTCCCCGTGTCCTGGAGCCGTATGAACCGCACCAGTCCCAGCTTCAGCAGTCGCATGTTCCCCGTTCATTACTAAGGATTCACGATCATAAAATGGATGTTTTGCAGTGATACGATCAAGTTCAGAACCACGCACTGTTTTAAGAACAACAGCATCTTCAAAGCCAAGTTTTTCACGCAGTCCAGGTAAAAGAGCCTCCGCAACTACATATTTTTCGCCATCAGATTCTAGCACTACATATTCTAAATCTGGATTCACTGTGATTCCTAGGTTTGCTGGAATTGTCCATGGCGTTGTTGTCCAAATAACAATGTTTGTTCCAGTTTCTAGCACACCTTTACCATCTATTACTTTAAAAGTAACAAAGATGGAAGCTGATTTTTTATCTTTATATTCAATTTCAGCTTCAGCAAGCGCAGATTCACTAGAAGGAGACCAATAAACTGGTTTTTTCCCTTTATAGATATAACCTTTTTTCGCCATCTCACCGAAGACTTTAATTTGTTCTGCTTCGTATTCTAGCAACATTGTGATATATGGATTTTCCCAATCGCCACTAATACCTAAACGTTTGAAGCCAGCGCGCTGACCATCTACTTGAGTCATAGCATATTCAGCACAAAGCTTACGGAATTCAGCAACAGACATTTCTTTACGCTTTACGCCTTTTTTGGCAATCGCTGTTTCAATTGGAAGTCCGTGCGTATCCCAACCAGGTACATACGGTGAACGGAAGCCAGCCATTGATTTATAACGAACGATAATATCTTTAATTGTTTTATTTAAAGCGTGCCCCATATGAAGCTCTCCGTTCGCATACGGAGGGCCATCATGTAAGATATAGCTTGGACGTCCTGCATTTTTTTCTTGAATTTTTTCGTATAGTTTTTCTTCTTCCCATTTTGCTTGCCACTCAGGCTCTTTATTCGGCAAATTGCCACGCATTGGAAAATCTGTTTTTGGCATTAATAAAGTATCTTTATATTCCATGTTTTCTTCTCCTTCAAATTGTTATTTTTAAACGCAAAAAAAATCTCTCCCAAAAAGGGACGAGATTCGCGGTACCACCCTTGTTGACATGCATCTAATCTGCCTGTCCACTTCATTTAGGCCATAACGCTGGCTCGCGCTAACACTTACTCAAGCGATTGCTCTTTCGGGTTAGAACTAAAGAGTGATTTCTACTTTTTAGAGGATAGCTGGTCTCGCACCATTTACCAACTCGCTTCATATCCATTATCTAAAAAATATACTTGTCTCTAATTATCGTTTTTAACGTTCTTCAGATTCAGTCTGTTCCACTTCTTTAATAGATGCTAGTTCTGTTGCATCTACATCATAAGCCATCATTTGTTGCCAATCTTCACTTTTAATCAAGTCCATTTGTGCTTCCACTAACATCCGTAAACGCTCACGGAATACTTTGGATTGACGTTTTAAGTCTTCAATTTCAATCGCAATTTTTCTAGCTTTTGAAAGCGAGTCGCTTAAAATTCGGTCGGCATTTTTTTCTGCTTCACGAATAATAAGTTTTGCTTCTTTTTCAGCGGAAGCTTTCACTTCTTCAGCAGCTGTCTGTGCGACGATTAATGATTTGTTTAATGTTTCTTCAATGTTGGTAAAATGACCTAGACGTTCTTCACTATTATTTAAAGTGTCCTCAATACGCTTTTTCTCTTTAATTACTTGTTCATAATCTTTAATGATTTGATCGAGGAAGTCATTTACTTCATCTTCGTCATAACCTCTAAAACCACGGGTAAACTCTTTGTTATGTATATCCAGCGGCGATAATGGCATATTTAGCACCTCCATACAACTTTTTGTTTATAAATACCTAACATACATTCTAACATAGATACTGGCTTTTTCCTAGAATTTATATTGAAAAAACGCTAGATTAAAAATCCGGCTTTACCAAGTGCATGAATAGCCTGCTCAATTTGTTCCGATGTATCTGCTTCAATTGTATGTAAATGCGTTCCATCAGTTAATCCAGAAAGCATTGTTGCTCCCGTAGTCTGCAATTTTTTAACAAATTTTTCTACATCAAAACGGTTTTTCAAATGGAGTGAAGCAGTAATTTCACCGTAAATTGGATGATCCACAATCACGTCCACCACTGTAATCCCGTGATCAACTAATATAGTTAATTCTTCGGCTGTCTGTTCTTTTGTATGTTTAACGGCGATAACTCGTCGCTCTCCTGAGAAGCTTGTCTCCTTTGCATAAATATATCCTTGTGGTGTAGCCATTATTGGTTCATTTCCAGCTTTAAGTAAGGAAATATCTTGTACGATTACTTGTCGACTTACATTGGTTCGACTCGCAAGCTGATTTCCCGAAATAGGTGAATCTGCCTCTTTTAACCAATTTAAAATCAAATGTCTACGCTCATCACCAAGTATTTTTTTCATTTTATCACCTTTTTCTTAGTAATTTTGCCATTTCTTCGTTAAAAATCAAACTATCTTTTAATTCATTTTCTTTTCCAAAAGATAAACGGATAAAGCGACTTGCTTCTTCCTCCGTTTTCATCATAGCAAGTAAGGTTCTGGATGGTTTTGCATCACGTATGCTACATGCACTTGTCGTTGAAATTTGAATATCTGCTTCATTTAAGGCAAGCAAAGCCTCTTGTCCCTGCATATTAGGTAAGGTTAGTCCCAAAATAAACGGAGATGTATTTGGTCCGCCCTCTATCGTAACTTGTTTTGTTAATGCGGAACAAATCGCCTTTTTTAAGTTACTAATTCGCTGGGCTTCTTTTTCTCTAGTTTTTATTATATCATAGGCAGCTGTTGTAAAGGCAGCAATTGCTGGGACATTCACAGTACCCGCCCGAAAGCCAAATTCATGATGTACATCTACTAGTATAGCTTGAAAAGGGAAATCTGGTCTAATAAAAAGTAATCCCACCCCTTTTGGCCCATATATTTTATGCGAAGAAATGCTAAAACTAGTTACATCCGTTAAATCTACATTAATTTTCCCAAACGATTGAACAATATCCGTATGAAATGGAACCCCGGCATTTTTCGCAATTTGCGCTAATTTTGCAATGGGTTGGATAGTTCCTATTTCCGAGTTTACATGTTGAATAATTACTAACGCGGTATTTTTAGAAATCATATTGGCTAAATTAGTCGGATTCACCTGTCCATTTTTTCCTACAGGTAACAAACGAATCTCACATTTCCCTTCTCGTTCAAGTGCTTCTAATTGCTGCCATATCGAAGCATGCTCAAGCGGACTAACTAATACTTCTTTTTTCTTACTAGTATGTAATAAAGTTTGAATTGCAATTTGATTACTTTCTGTTCCGCCACTTGTAAATATAATTCCTCTTGCTGGAACACTCAATAATGTTGCAAAGTTTTCTCGGCATCGCTCTAACAGTGTCGCCACCTTAGTCCCTGCATCATGCAAACTTTCTGAATTAGCAAAGAAATCTTTTGATGCATCTACAAAAACCTTTAACGCAGCATCACTAATTTGTGTCGTTGCAGCATGGTCAAAATAAATCATCTTTTTTACCTCCTGAAATTTTATGCTTGAATTAAGTTGGATTTTGTGTGATTATAGATGACAAGACAACTGTATATTCGCTATAAAAGTATACAATTAATCGACCCTACTATGCAAGAGGTGGAAAATATGAAAAAAGAACGCATCATCATTATTGGAAGTGGTATTGCAGGTAGTCTTGCAGCACTTCGCTTAATGCAGGATTATGATGTGACGATAATCACAAAAGGAACTAAACAAGAAAGCAATTCGATGTTAGCACAAGGTGGCGTTGCAGCAGCAATAACAAAAGATGACTCTCCTAAAAAACACTTTCGCGATACTTTTCAAGCTGGCTGTTATCATAACAAACCACTTGCAGTTTGTGAACTTACCACTTATGGACCAATTGTCATTCAAAAACTTATTAAAGAAGGCATGACATTTGACCAACAAAATGGGGAGTTTTTATTTGGATTAGAAGGTGCTCATCAAATGCCACGAATATTGCATGCTGGCGGCGATCAAACAGGGAAAGTTCTTACTACTTTTATACAAAACCAACTAACAGCTGTTCAGTGGCGCGAACAAGAAATGGCCATCCAAATTATAAAACAAGGTCATCAAGCAGTTGGTGTTTGTTGTTTAGATAGCAATAATCAGTTACATAATTATTACGGAGAGCATATCATTTTAGCAACTGGAGGATTAGGTCAACTTTTCCCGGTTACTACAAACGCTAGAACTATATCAGGAGATGGTTTAGCGCTTGCTTTAAATGCTGGTGCTACATTATCTGATATGGAGTTTATTCAATTTCATCCAACATTACTTTTTATAGACGGCCATTGCCATGGGCTTATTTCAGAGGCTGTGCGCGGAGAAGGAGCAAAACTTATTCGCGATGATGGAACCGCCATTATGGAAGGCGTTCATCCGCTACTTGACCTTGCTCCGCGAGATATTGTGTCCGCAACACTAGCTAATGAAATCGCTCAAGGGGAACTAATTTTCCTTGAAATTACAGCGGTAAAAAACTTTGAATCCCGTTTTCCTGGAATTTCTGCTAGTTTAGATAAACATCAAGTCCCTTTTCGTAAAACAAAACGAATTCCAGTTCATCCAGGGGCACATTTTTTAATGGGAGGCGTTCGGACGGATCTTCACGGCAAAACGAATATTAAAGGACTATACGCAATCGGTGAAGTTGCCAATACTGGTGTCCACGGAGCAAATCGGCTAGCTAGTAATTCGCTACTTGAAACACTTGTTTTTGGGGAGAAAGTCGCTGCATATATCCAAGCAAATCCTGCAAAAAAACGAAATCAATCAGTTACACCCGCTCCTCCAAAACATTTATTAACACATCCTTTACCAGATAAGCAACAACTCCAAGAAAAAATCGGAATAGCATTAGGCATTACGAGAACTGAAGAAAAATTAACAGAATTTCTACACTGGGCAAATCATTTTGAACAGGCAAACAGCACATGTGAAGAAGCCGAAATAAGCAATATGCTTCTAGTTGCAAAACTCATCGCAACTAGCGCTCTAAAACGCACGGAAAGTCTCGGTGCACATCGAATTTTAGAAGGAGTAATAAAATGAATCCAATACTTATAAAGCAAGCAATTCAAGGTTTTTTATTAGAAGACATTGGACAATACGATATAACCGCTGATAGTATTTTTGATTATACAATTATGGGGGAAGGTGTTTTTCTCGCAAAAGAAACTGGCATTTTGTGTGGCGTTGAAATCCCTAGAATAGCCTATCAACTTCTTGATAGCAAATTTGACTATAAGCCCT
This sequence comes from Listeria immobilis, assembly GCF_014322845.1. Classification (NCBI taxonomy): domain Bacteria; kingdom Bacillati; phylum Bacillota; class Bacilli; order Caryophanales; family Listeriaceae; genus Listeria; species Listeria immobilis. The sequence goes on from NZ_JAASUA010000008.1 coordinate 39,174, forward strand.
ACAAACAAGATGGCGACTTTATTCAAGCAGGCGAAATTATTGGTGTAGTAACAGCACCAGTACGCACGCTTCTAACTGCTGAACGTGTTATTTTAAACTTAATGCAGCGAATGAGTGGTATCGCCACCCAGACTAACCTCGCTTTAAAAAAACTAGCTGACCCCTCGATTCGAATTTGTGACACCCGAAAAACAGCACCTGGTCTGCGAGTCTTCGATAAGTATGCCGTAAAGGTCGGTGGTGGCTTTAATCATCGGAATGGTCTATTTGATGGCGTTATGTTAAAAGATAACCATATTGCGTTCTCTGGCGGCATAACGGAGGCGATAAGCAATGTGCGTGCTAAACTTGGACATATGGTAAAAATAGAAGTCGAAACTGAAAATGCAACCCAAGTAACCGAAGCAGTCCAAGCTGGCGCAGACATTATTATGTTTGATAATCAAACACCAGCAGAAATCAAAAAATTGGTAGCACTTGTCCCAGATCATATTACAACCGAAGTATCTGGCAATATTACGCTAAATAATATCTCTAAGTACCAAAACTGTGGTGTTAACTATATCTCTTTAGGATCGTTAACTCATTCTGTACGTGCACTTGATATTAGCTTTAATAGCCAAGGAGGACTAAAAAATTGAATTTACTAGAGACAGTAAAAAGTGATACTATGCCAGAACATTATAAATTAATGTCCAAAACTGAAATAGCAAACCGCGTGATGGAAATTAAGCAACAACTCGGAGAAGACCTTTTTATCCCCTGCCATCATTACCAAAAAGATGAAGTTGTCCCGTTTGCTGATGCGATTGGTGACTCTCTACAATTAGCGCAAATAGCAGCTAGTAATAAACAAGCCAAGCATATTGTCTTTTGTGGCGTTCATTTTATGGCCGAAACTGCTGACATGCTAACAACAAACGAGCAAATGGTAACTTTGCCAGATATGCGCGCTGGTTGTTCCATGGCTGATATGGCCGATATTCATCAATTAACAAACGCTTGGCCAATACTACAAGATCTGTTTGGTGACACCATTCTCCCTGTCACCTATATTAACTCAACTGCGGCAATCAAATCATTTGTTGGCGAATATGGTGGAACAACAGTTACCTCTAGCAACGCCGCCACAATCGTTGCGTGGGCTTTGGAGCAAAAAGAACGAATCTTCTTTCTTCCTGACCAGCATTTAGGTCGTAATACAGCTTTTGAACTTGGTATTCCACTTGATGCCATGGCTATCTGGGATCCTATAAAAAACAAGCTGGAATACGAAGGTAATTTAGAAGATTGTAAAGTGATTCTCTGGAAAGGCTATTGTTCCGTTCATCAACATTTCACTGTTAAAAATATTGAAACCATCCGTAAAAACTCACCAAATATGCGGATTATCGTTCATCCGGAATGCACGCATGAAGTTGTTTCTTTAGCAGATGATTTTGGTTCAACAAAAAAAATTGTGACAGAGATAAGTAATGCCGCGCCTGGTACAGAGTGGGCAATAGGCACAGAAGCGAATCTAGTTGGTCGAATTATACAAGAAAATCCTGATAAGAAAATTGTTTCCTTAAATCCATTTATGTGTCCGTGCATGACCATGAATAGAATAGATTTACCCCATCTACTTTGGACACTCGAATCCATTCAAAATAATGAAAAAAGAAATCAAATTAAAGTGGATGAGCAGACAACCAAATTCGCCTTAAAAGCATTAGAACGAATGCTCCAACTTAGTTAAAAAAGAAAACGAAAGCCACCATAACTGGAAGCTTTCGTTTTCTTATTTTATATAGCCAATCTCTATGCGGATTTTATCTTTTTTCGTCCTACCAGCAATTTCTAAAATTTTCACCCGCCCGTAACCACGAACCGACAATACATCTTCTTGCTCACATTCAAAATCAGGATTCTCTACTGTTTTCCAATTTACTTTTGCCAGACCTGCCACAATTATTTGTTTTGCTTTCTGCCTAGAAATATGATGCGCGTTGCTAATGATCACATCAAGTCGCATACTAGAAACAGTCATCCCAAAATCTTCCCAATCAATAGGTGTAAAAACTGCTTCTGTTAAATTGGTTTCCTCTAACATCACATTAACCTTGCCAATTTTTTCTAATTGTAAAGTTAAATAATCTTTCATATTACTTTCTACTAAAAGCTGCCATTCCGTTCCATTATTTAAAATATCCCCAAAAATATCTCGTTTCATACCAAGTGACATTAGCGTCCCAAGAATTTTTTGATGTGTCAATGTAGTAAATTTCACTGGATAGCGAATATGAAATAAGGCAATCTCAAAATCAGCTTCTGTTGGTGTATAATAATCTGGATAAATCAGCGCGCGACGCCGTTCAGCATGTTCTACTCCACCAAAAAACTGAACTTTAATTTGCTCATAACCGCCAATAATTGTCTCCGTTATATAACGTTGTCTAGGATCTAAAAAATCCGTTAATTGTGGTGTATACTCATTCTCCACTTGCACCGTAATACCAAGAATCTTATCAATAAATGCGTATTCTTCTGCGCGAAAATGTTGATAAATTGCGTCCATAATAATTTCTCCCTTTCAATCCGTCCCAAGTCTTTAGCCCTATTATACCATGAAAATGACTGCTTCTATCCCACTCCTGCTTATTTATTCAAAAAAAAGCCACCCATTTGAAGACGGGTGTGCTTTTTAGAACAGCATTGGAACAACATAAACTTGGATTAAACTTGTTAAAACTCTCATTGCGTATTGGAAAATAAAATAAGCAATTAAAGATGAGATGTCAAACATACCAATCGGCGGAATAATCCTCCTAAATGGTTCTAAAATCGGTTCGAAAATACGAGCTAAAAATCGACCAATTTTTGATTCTCTTGCCCCTGGAAACCAACTCATTAAGAAATAAATAAACATTAAGGTTGGCAACCATCTGATAATGAATAAAACAACTTCCACCACTTGATATAAAATACTTTGCAATCTAGTTTACACCTCTAATTCATCACATAAAGTTTTGTTCATCGAGCATTTCAGAAATAGAGCCATCCACTTCTACATTGTCTGGGGTACATAAGAAAATATTATTTCCCACACGTTGGATATCTCCACCTAACGCATATACTGTTCCACTTAAAAAGTCCACAATACGTGTCGCTTGGTCATGGCTAATGCGTTGTAAGTTAACAACAACCGTTTTATATTCTTTTAAGTAATCTGCTAGTTCTTGGGCTTCTGCATATACACGCGGTTCTGCGAGTACCATTCGACTAGAATACTGAGCTCCCTGCATACTAACCACCTTCGCATCCTCTTCTTCCACAGCATAGAAACGATTTTTACTTGGTTTTTCTTTCTTCGTTTTCTTTTGCATTGGTTCTGGTTCCCTCGCTACTTCTTCTTCATAATATTCTTCCTCTTCATCTAAGAAAAAGAAAGACTTAAATTTATTCGATAGTCCCATTTGTTACACCTCCATATTTTCGTCACTCACCAAAGCTCTTCCTACTCGTATAAATGTAGCACCTTCTGTAATCGCTACTCCGAAGTCCTGAGTCATCCCCATGGATAACTCTGTACAAGGAATATTTTTTAACTGAAGCGCATGAATTTCTTGCTGCAAATGCTTTAACTCATGAAATACGTGATGCAGCTCTTGTTCACTATTTGTAATAGGTGCCATTGTCATCAATCCAACAATCTCAATGAATTGAAAATTTGCTTCTTGTACAAATGAAAACGCCTCTTCTGTGGAAAAACCATGTTTGCTTTCTTCACCTGAAATATTCACTTGTAAAAAACATTTCACCGGTTTCGTCGCTCGTTTTTCGATTTCTTTCGCAAGAGAAACTCGGTCAAGTGAATGCAAATAATTTATTTTTGGCAATACATCTTTTACTTTACGTGTTTGCAAAGAACCAATGTAATGCCAACAAATATCGTCTTTATCTGCAAATTGTGCTGTTTTTTCAAGAAATACATCTGCACGATTTTCACCAAAATGGCGAATACCTAAATGATATAATTCCATCATTCCCGTTGCATCAATCGTTTTTGTTACAGCAACCAGTGTCACTTCCGCTTGACTACGATTACTTTTTGCACAAGCAAGCTCGATTTGTTTGGTTACTTTTTCTAAATTTGTTTGTTTTGTCATTTGTTTTATCACCTTATATAATTCCCGAAGCCCTTTTTTTAAAACGCTTCTTGTTATAATCAGATACCCGGTCACTCAGAAAACAAAAAGCGGCCGGGTGTAATTTCTGTTATAAGAATTATCCGCGACGATTACGGTTACGGATAAATGCTGGTACATCCACGTCTGAACTATTTTGTTGTGGTTCCGCTGGTTGTTCATGAACTGGATTATTTGCTTGTTGCGGTGCAGTTTGCGCATAATCAGTTTGCGGTTCTTCTTGTACTGCATAGTTTGGACGATTTACTTGAATAGATTGGTTTGGACGACGATTTGCTTGCGCTTGTTGTTGCGCTTGCTTCGTTTCATCAAATCCAGTGGCAATTACTGTGACAATAAGTTCATCTTTTAGTTCGTCATTAATAACAGAACCAAAAATCATATTAACATCTTCATCAGATGCACTAGATACGATTTCTGCAGCTTCTTGTACTTCATAAAGACTAAGGTTAGATCCACCAGTAATATTCATTAGGACACCTTTTGCACCATCCACAGAAGTTTCAAGAAGTGGAGACGAAATAGCTTTTTTCGCTGCTTCTGCGGCACGATTTTCACCTGTCGCAATCCCAATTCCCATCAACGCAGAACCACGATTCGTCATAATTGTTTTTACATCAGCAAAGTCTAAGTTTATTAAACCTGGTACAGCGATTAAGTCTGAAATACCTTGAACACCTTGACGTAAAACATTATCTGCTTCACGGAAAGCTTCAAGCATTGGTGTATTTTTATCAACAATTTGAAGTAGACGATCATTTGGAATTACAATTAATGTATCTACTGCTTCTTTCATTGCTTCTGTTCCTGTTAGAGCTTGTTTTGTACGTTTTGGACCTTCAAAACCGAACGGACGAGTTACAACACCAACTGTTAATGCGCCCATTTCTTTGGCGATTTGAGCGATAACCGGAGCCGCTCCCGTTCCTGTTCCGCCACCCATTCCAGCAGTGACAAATACCATATCAGCGCCTTTTAAAGCTTCTTCAATTTGTTCGCGACTTTCTTCCGCTGCTTTTTTACCAATTTCTGGTACAGCTCCTGCTCCTAAACCACGTGTTAACTTTGTACCAATTTGTAATTTTATTTCTGCTTTTGCTAAATTAAGCGCTTGTGCATCTGTATTTACTGAGATAAACTCTACACCTTGAACGCCATGCTCAATCATACGGTTTACAGCATTGTTTCCGCCGCCGCCAACACCGATTACTTTTATTGTTGCTAAACTTTCTGAACTAGTGTCAAATTCCAACATATTATTGCCTCCTATTTGCCGATTTATACGATATGATTTTTCCTTGCTGATTTACCAGCTTTCACGTTTATTCAAAAAATGCGCCGAAAAAATTCTTCATTTTTGTAGAAACTTTTTCGTCATCTGATTTCTTTTGTTTAGGTTGTTTTTGTTTTGGAGCATCCTCATTTTGTGGTTCACTTGCTGTACTGCTAACATCACGACCTTCTAACTCAGCCATTTGATAAGCGTACTTAATCAAGCCTACCGCAGTTGTAAAGGATGGTTCGCGAACACCTATATAATCTGGAATGGCAAGTCGAACATGGGCTGCTAACGTTTTTCCAGCTAAATCAATCGCACCTGGAATAGCCATCGAACCCCCTGTTAAAACATAACCACCTGGAAGATGTGTTTTTCCAACTCGAGCTAGTTCTTCTAAAACTAATTGGAAAATTTCTTCCATACGTGCCTCAATAATATCTGCAACTTCCACTTGTGTGAAATGTTGTTTTTGGTCGCTACCAATTACATCAATGGCAAAAACTTCATCAGGGGAAGCATCATCATAAAATGCATAGCCATGATCAAGTTTCACACGATCTGCATTTGCTGTTGAAGTATTTAGACCAAGCGATAAGTCCTTGGTGATATTATCTCCACCAACTGGAATAACACCCGTATACGTTAATCTGCCTTGTTCGAATACGCTAACGGTAGTCGTTCCTGCACCAACATTAATTAGTGCCGTACCAAATTCTTTATCATCTTCAGATAAAGAAATCGACGCTTCCGCTAGTGGTTGTAAAGCAATATCAGAAATCTCAAGGCCAGCACGTTCCACACAACGCAACGTATTATGTAAAATTGTTTTTGAGCCAGTAATAAGTGTGCCTTCCATTTCTAGACGTACACCTATCATACCACGTGGATCGGTAATGCCAGTTAAACCATCCACTACGAACTGGTCTGGTATTGTATTAATGATTTCTCTTTCGGGAGATAATGGAACAACTTGAGCTGCGTCCATCACGTTCCAGACATCCTCATCTGTAATTTCGCGATTTTCACTGCTAACTGCTACAATACCTCGGCAAGCTTCTAATTGAACTTGACTCGATACTACCCCAACAATTACTTGAGAAATTTCAACGCCAACCATTCTTTCTGCTTGTTCAATTGCCTTCTTAATGGATTCTACAGTCTTGTCTATGTCGATAATAATCCCTTTTTTAATTCCTGAAGACTCGACATTACCAACACCGATAATATTGAGTCGATCGTCAGCCATTTCCGCGATGATTACTTTCACTGATGCTGTTCCAATGTCTAAACTTACATAAATTTCGCTATCACCCATTTATCGGCACCTCCTTTTATTCTAGTCATTTAATATTATATCTAATTCATTTTTATACCGATCAAAACCGGTTTTTAACCTGCTTGGAAAAGCGTTGTTACTTTTCTATTTATATGGTGTTAGTGTAGAATGATTGCCCACTCTGCCTAACATATAAAATCACTTATTTACAGTCTACACTAAGAAAGAAGGTAATAAAAGCACAAAGAACAATTTTTGGCAAATTCTTAAGATATTTTTTTTATTTTATTCAAAAAGCGAACAAGTGTTGGTATATATAGCTTTTCAGTTATCATTTTGTCACATTTCTGCAACATCTGTTATTTCTTTTTGTATAAAAGGCAGAGAAGAAACTATATTAATTCTTTTTCTTCTCCTCTGCCGCTTTTTTCTCTGCATTTTGTTGATAGTAACTTTGGAAGTATGAACCTACCTCTATATCAATAACGCCCTTTTGTCCTTTTGATAATTGAGCAACTATAGATGGGTAATGTTGCATTTTTTCAGCAAAAGTACCAATTGTTGCGGAAACTCTATTTCCATCATTCATATAGAGTTCAATATGATTATTGTCGCTTTCGGTTGGGCTGTAAATTACTTCAGAAATCGAACTAACAACATCATTTGATAATTGATTTATTTGCGCTACCATTCTCTTTAGTGTTTTGCCATTTTCAAAATTCTGGAACAGTAGATCATTCCCAATTGGAAATTGTCTTGGTTGGTCCGTTAATAAGATGCCACTCTCGAGAATATCATAATATTTGCCATCCTTTTCTTGATAACCGATTGTTTTAAATTCGGTAATATCAATTTGGACATTATTCATGCCTTCTTTAGAAACTGTTGCTTTTTTTATTAATGTATTTTCCTTGAGTGTCTCTTCAGTCTTGCTATTTCTAATTCCAAGTACAAACTCACCAATTACTAGTCCACTTTCTTTCCGAACTTCATTTTCAGTCAATTGCTTATTTCCGCTTACACTTATTTCGTCAAGCTTACTAAGCGGGGAAAGAAAATACAACGTGATTAATATTAAAATCGCAAAAAATCCGATTAAAATGGCTAGATGTCTAATTAATTTTTTCTTCCGGTATTTTTTTAATTCAGGAATACGGTTTTCAATAGATACTACTCTTCTATTTTCCGCCATTTTATTCGCTCCTTTCTACGATTTATTTCATTATACTTATTGCCACTTCGACAAGTTTGCTAGCTGCGTCCGCTCGACCCATTTGTTTAGCGCTAGCCTGCATTTCATTTAACTTTTCCGTATCAGTTAAAATAGAATCAATCGTTCCCATTAAATCTGTTTCTTTTAATTCTGCTTCTGTAATCACGATTGCGGCATTGTTTTTTTCTAGTGCACGAGCATTATATTCTTGATGATTCGCTGTAACATAGGGGCTTGGTATCAAAATACTAGGCACTCCTAATGCCGTAAGTTCTGCGAGGGTAGTTGCTCCTGCTCTTGATACCACAAGTGTAACTGCGTTTAAAATTTTAGGCATATCATAAATAAATGGTTGAATACTAATATGATTTCCAAGTTCTAAACTGGCTAGTGTATCTTTTATTTTTTCATAATGAACATCACCCGTTACATATAGCAGTTGAAAATCACGTTTATTCCATTCTGGTAAAATCGCTTCAATCGCTTCATTCACTCCACGTGCTCCGCGACTACCACCAAAAACGAGAACAGTTGGTTTTCCAGTGACAAGTCCATATGCTTCTAAAGCTTGGTCAGAATCTACACCAATCACTTCTGAAGCTCGCGGATTTCCAGTAAAAACAATTTTTTCTGATGCAAAAGAATCGCTTACTTCTTCAAAACAAATTGCTACTTTGTCTGCATATCGACTTAAAAATTTATTCGTTAAACCTGCAACACTATTTTGTTCGTGAATCAATGTTGGGATTTTTAGTTTGGCCGCCGCATATACGACTGGACCACAAACATATCCGCCTGTACCAATTACAACATCTGGTTTAAACTCCCGAAGAATTTGTTTGCTTTTTTTAGCTCCACTTAAGAAACGCATTACTGTTTTTACATTTTCAAGTGATAACGAACGCTTAAAACCAGTAATTTCAATGGCTTCAAAAGGAATTCCTTCGCGTTTAACAATGTCAGCTTCAAGACCTTTTTCCGTTCCAATATATAAAAACTCTGCTTCTGGATGTGATTTTTTTAATTCTCTGATGAATGCCAGAGCTGGATAAACATGTCCACCCGTACCTCCACCACTTATGGCTACTTTCATTTTTCCACCTCTTCTATTAGTTCGCTTATTGCTTCCATGTAGGCATTACCACGAACTTCAAATGTCCGGTATTGATCCCAGCTCGCACATGCTGGTGAAAGTAGGATAATATCTCCTGGCGCCGATTCTCTATAAGCAACCGGAACAGCCGCTTCTACGTTATCCACATAATGTACGTCAATTCCCGCTATTTTTCCAACACGACCAATTTTATCTGCTGTTTCTCCAAAAACAACTAAGGATTTTACATTTCTAAAAAATGGCAGTAGCTCATCAAAAGAGTTGCCACGATCTAGTCCGCCTGCTAGTAAAACGACTGGATTTTTAAACCCTTTTAGCGCACTTTGAGTAGCCAAAATATTGGTTGCTTTAGAATCGTTATAAAATTTCCGTCCTTGCCATTCAACAACAAATTGTGTGCGATGTTCTACGCCTTTAAAAGTTTCAAGAACTTGCATAATTTCTTCATTTGTTACGCCTAATATTTTAGCAACTGCAACAGATGCCAGCACATTTTCCAAATTATGTTCACCTGGAAGTAAAATCCTATCACGTGCTCCAATCACTTCATCACCAAACATAATATTGCCGTTTTGGACATAGCTTCCTTGACCTAGACGCTGCGTTGTTGAAAAAGGGATTACTTTTGCTTTCGTTTGTTTCGTTAAATTTATTAGCTCTTCTTGATCCCAGTTAATAACTAGAAAATCGTCTGCTGTTTGATTTTTTTGGATGTGCCATTTTGCCTGAACGTATTCACTTCGATCAGTATGGTAATCCAAATGCGCTTCATAAATATTCGTAATTACTGAAATATGCGGTTTAAAAGTGTTTACACCCATTAATTGAAACGAAGAAAGTTCCATTGAAATAAATTGTTCACTTGTCGCATTTTCGGCTACTGCAGATGCTGGAAAACCAATATTCCCAGCAAGTAGGGAACTATTTTCTTTATGTGCATTTAACATATGATGAATAATTGTTGTGGTGGTAGTTTTCCCATTTGTACCTGTAATTCCGACAATTGGCGCTTCAGAAATTTGGTAAGCTAACTCTACTTCTGTAATAACTGGTATTTTCAGTTTTAGCGCTTTTTCAATCATCGGGTTATTGTATGGAATACCCGGATTTTTAATTACAAGCTCAAATCCTTCATCTAAAAGTTCAATCGGATGCGAACCACAAATAACTTTAATTCCTTGTTCAAGAAGACCTTGTGCTTCTGGATTTTCACTAAAAGGTTTTTGATCATTTACAGTTACAAATGCTCCCAGTTTATGCATAATTGTTGCTGCGCTAACACCACTTCTTGCTAAACCCAAAACAAGCACTTTTTTGTGATGGTACATTTCAATTTTTTTCATTTCCTTTGGTTCCCCCATTTATATCAAAATTGGCGGTCGGATTCATGAAATTCACAAAAACGACGGAAAGCGCCAACCAGATTCTGTTTAAAAACAGTCAACTAGAGACGCTTTTGCCGCAAAAATCGCGGCGCTTTATTTAAAAGATAACCATACAAACAGAAATAATTGCACCAATTAGTCCAATTCCCCAGAATGTAAGAACAACACGCCACTCAGACCAACCACCTAGTTCAAAGTGATGATGGATTGGTGTCATTCGGAAAATCCGTTTACCACCAGTGACTTTAAAGTAAAATACTTGTAAAATAACGGATGCAGTTTCAATAACAAAGATAATGCCGATTAAAAGTAATAACCATTCTTGATGTAGTAAAATTGAAACGGCTGCAATACTTCCACCAAGCGCAAGTGATCCAGTATCTCCCATAAAGATTTTCGCAGGGTTTTTATTGAATAGTAGGAAACCAAGCATCCCTCCGACAATCGCAAAACAGAAAATAGCGACATCCATTTGTTCTTGATAAAAAGCAATCACACCAAAAGCAGAAAAAGCAATCACGGTAAGTCCAGATACAAGTCCATCCAAACCATCCGTTAAATTAACTGCATTGGAGAACCCAACTAACCAGAAAAGAATAAAGATAACAAAGAAAAAGCCCAGATCAATTTCGGTGTTGGTAAATGGTATTTTAAGCGTTTCTGCAAAACCACTAAAATGATACACTACATAAAATAAAATCGAAATCGCTACCTGACCTAAAAATTTCTGTTTAGAAGTTAGACCTAAGTTACGTTTTTGAACTACTTTAATATAATCATCCAGAAAACCTAATGCACCAAACAAAGCTAACGCAATAAATAATAGCCAAGTTGCCGCACTTGCTTCCCCGCTGATAAAAGAAAAGATCAAGAAACTAACAAGCATAGCAATAATGAAAACGACTGCTCCCATTGTAGGCGTCCCTGATTTCTTTTCATGCATTTTTGGACCTTCATCCCTAATACTTTGCCCAAATTTTAATTTTACTAAAAATGGAATAAATAGTGGGATACCTATAACTGTAATAATAAAGGCCACTGCAAATGTTGATACTAACATGTATAAAGACACAATAAATTCTCCCCAATCTGTTTGTCAACGCACTTCATATTTTATGCGAGTCCGAGTTTTTTTTCAATAGCTTTTCGTGCTTCCACTCGGTCATCAAAATCAATTACTTCGTTGCCGATAATTTGATAATCTTCATGACCTTTTCCAGCAATCAGAATAACATCCCCTGTTTCTGCCTCATTTATAGCAAATTGAATCGCATCACGACGATTTTCATAAACTACATATGAATCGCTTTCTGGAACACCTTTAATCATATCTTCAATAATCGCATACGGATTTTCACTACGCGGATTATCTGATGTAAATACTGGGTTGGTTGCATATTGAACGGCAATTTGTGCCATTTGGGGACGTTTTCCTTTATCTCGGTCGCCACCACATCCAACGACTACAAAAACACGTTTCTCCGCGAACTCATCAATTGTTTGCAATACATTGAGTAAACTATCAGGTGTATGAGAATAATCAACAATGACAGGGAAATCTTGTCCTGCATTTACTAATTCAAAGCGCCCCTTCACTCCTGGAATAGCTTCTACAGTTGTAATCGCTTTTTCTAATGGAATATGTAATGCATAGCTTGTTGCAATCGCTGCAAGCACATTATATATACTAAAATTACCAATCATTTTTATATTAAGTTTAAAATTGCCCTCAGGTGTAGCTAAGTCAAAACTCGAACCATGACTTGAAATATGAATGTTATATGCATTGAAATCAGCATCCGCATGTATACCAAACGTGATAACATGTGCAGCTGTTGCTGTTTTCATTCGTGCACTGACTTTATCATCTGCATTTAAAACAGCAATTTTCGGATTATTCGTATCGTAACTATTGCCTAATTGCGCAAATAGTAAACTTTTGGCATAGGCGTATTCTTCCATTGTATGATGATAATCTAAATGATCCTGTGATAAATTCATAAAAACTGCCACATCATAATCAGAACCATATACTCGACCTTGAACTAATGCATGAGAAGAAACTTCCATTACAGCAGTACTAACGCCATGAAGAAGCATCTCACGAAAAGTTTCTTGCAAAGTTAGGCTATCTGGAGTTGTATTTTTTGTTTCCAAAATTTCATCGCCAATTTTACGGTACATTGTCCCAATCAAGCCTGTCTGTTCTCCATTTTCGCGGACTATTTGTTCAACTAAATGGCTAACAGTAGTTTTTCCATTAGTACCAGTAATTCCGACTAATTTTAATGCTTGTGTTGGTGAACCATAAAAATAATCAGCTAGCATTGCCATGGCGCGTTTTGAATCTCTAACATAAATAACTGGAATAGCCACATCTAGTTGTTTCTCAGCAATAATTGCAACTGCTCCGAGCTCTTCTGCTTTTTTCGCAAATTGATGCCCATCGATTAATTCCCCGTCAATACAGATAAAAAGTGTGCCTGGTTTCACTTTCCTACTATCTTGAGCTATTTGACTAACTTCAATTGTAGCACTTGCTTCCCCAGAGAATACCGGGATAGCTCGCATTAGTTCATTTAACTTCATTCTTGCCATCTCCTCAAACTTATTCTTTCTGTTATTTTTGCTAAAATCAAAAAGAATCCTTTTCTATCTTAGCAAAAACAACAAATGATATCTACCACGACTAAAGACACATATTGTAGTTAAAGCTAGAAGTATGCCAGTTTTTTGAGCCGACATACTTCTATCTTCCTACTATTGATTAAGCAAATCTCCAATGCCGGCATTTTCTTGGATGTCAGTTGCTTTTTTATTCTTTTCAGCTTGATCTTGATCATGATTTTGATTAAATTGACTAATTTGTTCAGGTGAAGCGAGTGTGATTTTCATTTTAGTTTCACTATTAATGATGCTACCTGCTGATACACTTTGACTTTTCACATAGCCAGAACCACTAAATTCAAAAGGCACTCCTGTGATTTCCGACACTTTTAAAACGTCATCTTTGGACCAAGTTACCATATCAGGTGCTGTCATATCACCATCAGTCATTAATATCACTTTTTGTCCTTGCATTAAATCGCTATTAGCTTGTGGTAATTGTTGGACAATTTTTTTACCATTTCCGACAATCACTGGTTCTAAACCTTTATCTGTCACAGCTTTTTTAGCATCATCTACAGTTCTTTCTGCTAAAACTGGGACTTTTTCAGATGCTAATTTTTCGATGTCAGCAGGTTTGATATTCATATATTGCAAACTATTTTTCATTACTGGATTAAAAACTTCCGATACTGCTTCTCCGCCTGTTTCACTTCCAGATAATTGTGGTTGTTGCATCGTTACATAAATAACCAACTCTGGATCATCTGCTGGTGCCATACCTAAAAATGAGAAAATATAATTATCTGCTCCAGTCATGTATTTTCCAGTTTTCGGATTAGGAATTTGTGATGTTCCTGTTTTACCAGCGACATCATAACCAGGAATTGCATACAGTTTACCTGTACCATGCTCTCCGCTAATAACATTTTTTAGCTCATCTCGAGTTTTTTTGGCGGTTTCAGCACTAATCGGTTTTCCAGTTGTTTTTGTTTTCGTTTCGGTTTCTGTTCCAGTATTTGGATCGGTTACTTTTGAAACAACATAAGGCTGTTTCATCGTCCCATCACTAGCAATGGCTGATGCAGCTTGGATCATTTGCATCATGGAAACGGTCGTCCCTTGTCCAAAAACAGTAGTTACTTTTTCAATTGGATAATTATAAAGGATTTTCCCACTTGTTTCATTTGGTAAATCAATCCCAGTTTTCTTTCCAAAACCAAATTTATCTAAATAGGTATGGAATGTATCTGTACCCATTTTGTTTAAAAGTTTAGCGAATGCGACATTACTAGAACGTTCTACACCTTCGCGATATGGAATGGAACCCCATCCAGCACCATTATTATGGTCATGAATAGCGATATCTCCTACGTTATAAGAACCAGATTGATAATATTCGTTTGGATTATAAACATTTGTATCAATCGCAGAAGCTAGTGAAATAATTTTCATTACTGATCCTGGCTCATAGGCATATTCAACAGGTAAATCTTGCCAGATGCTTGAACTGTTTCCGGTAATTGTAGAACGATCAGCTGGATTAAAGGATGGACGTTGACTAATTGCAAGGATTTCTCCTGTTTTTGGATCAGCCACAACTGCCATCATATTTTTCGGATTATATTTTGCATCCACGGTTGTCATTGTATCTTCTAAAAAGGTTTGAATTTTTTTATCAAGTGTTAAAGTAATATCTTTGCCATCTTGAGCTTTCGTTACTTTATTTTTAGAATTAGGTAAAATATATCCCATGCGATCCGTACTATAGTCAATTTTCCCATTAGTACCTGTTAACGCATTATTAAAACGAGATTCGATACCCATTTTCCCTTCTAAAACAGTGGTGTTTTTCTTTTCTTCTTGTTGCGCAAAACCAATTAATTGCGTTGCGAAAGTACCATTAGGATAAAAACGTTCTGATTGACGTGTAAACTCAATACCAGGTAGATTTTCTTTGTCGATTTTCGCTTTTGTTTCTGTAGAAATATTTTTCCCAGCAGCACCAAATTCGACTTGATATTTTCCGGTTTCATTGAGTTTATCTAAAATATCAGATTCATCCATTGGAATATATTTTGCTAAAATACGAGCTGTTTTTTCTTCGTCAACTACTCGCATCGGGTTTTTCGTTGCTTTTGAAAGTTTATCGCTAACTACCGCAGCAATCGTGTAAGAAGCCGTATCCTCAGCTAGCACTTCTCCCTTTCGATCTAAAATGGAGCCGCGTTTTGCTTCAAGAACACTGCTTTTTAAATGTTGCTTGGATGCTTTAGCTGCAAGCGGGACCCCATTTGCCTCTCCCGTAATTTGCAAATAAAGAAAACGGCCAGAAACTAAGAGAAAGAGAATAGTGAAAAAGATAAAAAGCACTAGCGCTCCCCTTCTCATGTTACCTATACGCCGTTTCATTGACCATCTACCACTTTCACGTTATCACCATCAAGTTTTAACCCTTTTTCTTTGGCGATTTTTAAAATACGTTCATATCTTCCTAAATCTTTTACTTCTACTTTTAAATCTTCATTTGATTTTTGTTGTTCGACAATTTTCTCTTCTTTTGTTTGAATTTCTTGGTTTACTGTGTAAATTTGTGCTTGTACACTAATAATTTGGAAAGCAACAACTAAAACAATCGCAAGCGCTATCGTGATGATTACTTTTTCGCCAAGTGTCATTTGACCTCGTCTTAGTATTTGTTTTTTAGGTTGTTCTGCTTCTCTATGTACCTTATTTGGTTCTAGATTAGATTTATAGGCGACATTGCTCACATTTTTTCAACTCCTGCTATTTAATAATTTTTTCAATGACACGTAGTTTGGCTGAACGTGCTCGATTGTTTTGTTCCAGTTCTTCTTCACTTGGTAAAATTGGTTTTCTTGTCGCAAGCTTAAAGTCTGGTTTATATTCATCTGGAATGACTGGAAGACCTGGTGGTAAATCTGGTCCTTTTGTCGCTTCTTGGAATAAATGTTTTGTTATGCGGTCTTCTAATGAATGGAACGTAATTACGCTAATTCTGCCGCCTGGTTTTAATAAAGTTAATGCTTTTTCAAGTGAATCTTCTACCGCGCCTAATTCATCATTAACTGCAATACGGATTGCTTGAAAAGTTCGTTTTCCCGGATGTCCACCTTTTCTTCTTGCAGGTGCCGGAATAGCTGTTTTAATGATATCAACTAGTTCGCCAGTTGTTTCAATTGGTTTTACTTCACGGCGACGTTCGATTTCACGAGCAATTTGTTTGGAAAATTTTTCTTCTCCATATTGAAAGAAAATTCGAATTAACTCTTGGTAGGACCATTCGTTTACAACTATTTTTGCTGTAAGTTCTTGCTCTTGATCCATTCGCATATCAAGTGCAGCATCCTGATGATAACTAAATCCACGTTCTCTTTCATCTAGCTGCGGGGAAGAGACACCTAAATCATATAAAATCCCATCCACTTCACTAATCCCACGTTCGTTTAGTGCTTCTTTCATATAACGAAAATTCGATTTTACAAAGGTGACCTTATCGCTATACGCTGCTAACTTTATTTTTGCATTATCAATTGCTGTTTGATCTTGGTCAAAAGCAAATAAGTGCCCTTTTTCATTAAGCTTATTTAGTAAATACTCTGAGTGACCTGCGCCGCCAAGTGTTGCATCGACATAAATCCCATCTGGTTTTACTTCAAGCATATCTACGGTTTCATGTAATAAAACTGTTTCATGTTTAAACATATGATTTCCTCCTTAAATATCAAAGCCAATCATATTTTCAGCTAAATCAGCAAATGATTCTTCTGCCTCATTGAAGACATCTTCCCATTCTGATTTACTCCAAATTTCAATACGACTAGAAACTCCGATAATCACGGTTTCTTTTTCCAAATCCGCATACTGTAGTAAGTTGGATGGAATATTAATCCGACCTTGTTTGTCTAGTTCACATTCAGACGCACCGGAAAAGAAGAAACGTGTAAAGGAACGAGCATCTTTTTTGGTAAGTGGTAAGGTTTGGAGTTTTTCTTCTAGCTTTTTCCATTCCTCTTGTGGATAAGCAAATAGACACTTATCAAGTCCTCGGGTTATAACAAAATTATCCCCCAAAAGCTCACGGAATTTAGCTGGCACAATTAATCTGCCCTTTATATCGATGTTATGTTGATATTCTCCCATGAACATTAGACTTCACCCACTTTCCTCCATACCACTTTACCACATCTCCCCACTTTGCACCACCCAAAACTTAAAAAAGGGCAAAAAAAAATCATTCCTTCGAAACAATAGAATGATCAAACCTTTATTTAAAGCCATTTATACTAGTATTTAAGAATAAAAATGATTGTGGGGCTTGGTGGAGGCATTCCCCACTTTTTTGCAAAAAATCATTTCGCAAGCACTTTTTCATATCCTGATTTTAGTGCTATTGCAGAGAAACCGATAGCAACAACACCTAATAAAATTGTAAAAATCCCCATCCCATACTTACCGATGAAAGGTGCAAAAACAAGACTTACGGAGCCTATCATTTTACCGATTTGAAAAATAATACCATTAAAAGCCATATAAGCTCCTCGTTTATTATCATCTACAATCAAGGCAAGAATCGTTTGTCGCGTTGGCACATAGAGCAACTCACCAATCGACAATACGGCTGTAGCAAATAATAAAACTAGCATACTATTAGCAAAAGCGCACACTGCAAATCCAATTGCAAATAATCCAAAACCAACATACATAATCGGTTGTTGCGCTCGTTTTGTTACCCATCTCGCAATTGGTACTGTGAAAAGCACGATAAACAGCGTATTTACCGCCGTCAAAACACTCACAATTTGGACGCCATTAAGAGGAATCGCTCCAAGTGGTCCTAAATTCACAAGTAAATTATGAACATCTTCTGCTAAACGCACTGAAATATAGTTACTCCTTTGAAATTCAATCGACATAATCGCAATTCCACCAACTGTATATAGAAGAAAGCGATAATCATGTAAAACTTGGCCATAACTTTTAAACATTTCTAATAATCCATAAGACCCTTTTTTTAGCGTTTTCTTTTGTTTTAAGGTTTCAGAAATTAGGCTGAATGTTAGCCAAGCAGTCACAAACGACATAATAAACAACGCTACGAGAAGTGGAAAGAGATGTCCCACAAAAAACCATCCTCCAACCATTATCCCAATTAACATGGACAAATTATTCGCCCAGTAACTTATGGAATACATAAATGCTCGGTTTTCTGGTGTACTTACATCAATCAGCATTGCTTCTCCCGCTGGATTAATCAGCCCTTGTGCTACACCAATAATAAGCAACATTACAAAAGTTAGCCACGGCGAATGGTATAGAGGAGAATTACAAAGAACCATTCCAAGAAAAGCAAAAACTTTAAGCACTTCTCCTGTTAGCATCAACTTCCGCCGTCCAATAATATCTGCTAAATGCCCACCATAGATACCCGCAACAAACTGAACAAAGACATTTATCATCAAAAGAATTCCTGCAACTCCACTATTTATTTCCATTGAAAAATAAATTGCCATAAACGGGAAAATCATCGAACCAATTACTTTGCTTAAAAATTGAATTAATATCCGAGCACGAATATTTGGGTGCAATTCTCTAAACATGCCATCTCCTCCATTTGCTTTTTTTCTGACTACTCTGTTAGTATAAAAGGGATCATTACATATAAAAAGGGTATTTAAATTAATTTTATGTCCCCTTTTAGAATGGAGGATTTTAGTGGATAAAGATTATTTTAGTATGCGCGCGTATCTTTATGGTCTAACTCCTGAATTGCAAGTTCGCTTTAAACTAAGCGATTTAGCTAGCATTTGGTTTTGCACCCCCAAAAATGCCAAAAGAAAATTACAACAATATCAAAAAAGAAATAAACTTCTCTATTCTCCCGGACTAGGTCGTGGCAACCTTTCCACTATTACATTTTCAAAACCATTGGAAGACGAGGTTTTAACTGCTTTAAAGAATAGTCTTGACGAAGAACTATTTAGCAATATTTTGTTTTTATCTGGGCTTGCCATTCCTAAAAGTTGGTTTGCAAGCACGTCTAGTGAAATTCAACAATTATTTGGACTGCAGGTAACTGAAAACCAACAAGAAGTATTGCGTTCCATTATTCGCCGCAAGTTGACTACTCTTGACCCACTACATACATCCGTATCACTAGAAGCTTTTTTACTCACCCAAATTGGTGATCCATTAGTAAAATATGATAAAAAGGAAGAAAAAGTAATCCCACATATTGCCCATCACTGGAAAGCATCTGCTAATCACCGAGAATGGACCTTTTATCTTCGCAAAAGTGTTCTTTTCCATCATGGTCGAATGCTTAATAGCGAAGATGTTAAATTTACTTTGCTTCGTGCAAAAGACCCGAAAGCCGTATCATCTTGGCAAATGGAAAATATTCAAATGATTGATTGCGTTAATAAATTTACCGTTACAATTCATTTAAAAAAAGCAGATCCATTTTTCATTCGTTATTTATGTACATCTAATATGGCGATTTTGCCACATGATGAACCATTTGACGAATATAAATGGATTTCCACCGGTCCCTTTCGAATGGTGCAAAGAAGTGATGATCACTTAATATTAGAAGCCTTTGATGGTTATTTTTTAGAGCGTCCGCTTCTTGACCGTGTCGAATTTTGGACGGCTGAAAATGACCAAGCTCTTCAAGTTATTCCAATTCAATTCACTTCTGTAGATTATGAAGAAAACCCTGCTTATGTAGAACATCGTAAAACTGGTGTTGGTGTTAATTTTATCTGTTTTAATAGTTATCGAAATGCTACTCCACAACACAAAGCTTTTCGTGAAGCAATGTACCATTTGATTGACTGCCAAATAGCGAGTAATGAGTTATTTGAAAATTACGGTACTATCGCTTCTAACTATTATCCTGAAAAATCAATTATACCTGAAAAACATCCTGAAAAAATCGCCACTTTATTAAAAAAAGCCAATTATCAAGGGGAAAAAGTAATTTTAGGAACAACGCAGCATCCCTCTGCTATACAAGAAGCACGATGGATTTGCAACAGAGCTGCTGAATTTGGAATTCAATTAGCAATAAAAATCATTTCTCATGAAGATGCTTCTTATTCAACTCTTCCTGAAGATGAAACAGATATGATGATGATGGGTGAAATTCCTTCTTCTGATAAGGAAGTAGCCTACCTAGATTTCTTAAACAACCCCAATTTATTACCACAACATCTTTTAAGCTCGGAAATTCTCCAAGAAATTTCTAGACGTATAGAAAAAATGAAATTAGAAAAAGACGCCACTAAAAGAGACGTCTTACGCACAGAAATAGATGATTGGTTGACTAGCAATTATCATTTAATTTATTTACATCACCCAGAAAGAAGTCAATCACTCCATTCGATGATAAAAGGAGTTTCCGAAAATCCTTATGGCTATTTTGATTTAAGTAAAGTATGGATGGAAACAAAACCAGTTACAACATTAAAATCAAACTATAAATAATCCCGTAAAGGTACAAACCCACATAAAGTAAGGCGAAGATGAAAAAACAAAGTCTCCAGTAACCACGGATGATTTTGCGAAATTGAATCTCGCCTTCTTTTTTTGCAGCAAGAAGAACAATAACAATGCCGAGTATAAATAAAAATAGCAAAATAATAAGTAAAAAAGAGTACCCAAACAATACAATCATAAAGTAATGAACTGCAATAATAAGAAATAGAGTTGATACATCTGCCGCTAACATAAGTCTGCGTTGTCTTTTCCGAATCCAAAGACTTGAAATAAACATTGTTAAAATAAATATTAATACTGGTAAGATAATAATTATCGCTACTGAATTAGTTAGCCAATCAAACATTTTTTTCTCCTTCCGAGCCTTTAATAATATGGTATAACGTTTGAAGTGTAGGGAGCTGTTCCCCTTCTTGCGCTCCTTTTTCTAAAATTGGCAGCACTATCCCATCAATCTCGGTTTTACGCCCATGTTTTTGGTCAAGCGCCATCGAAGAAAAATTATTCGCAGTTACCCGACAAATCTGCTCCACTTTTTCAAGACCACTTTTGATGGGAATAATTCTTTCTATCTCGTCTACTAATGTGCGTAACAAAATATGCCACTCTGGATTTGCTAAGAGCGCGCCATTTTGTACACCTAATACAGCAGTCAAGGGATTAATAACTGCATTTATAAACAATTTCTCTTGCATAATTTCTAAGTAACTTGGATGTTTTTCTACAGGAAAATCCGGAATAGCATCTAGCCATGTTTCTATAGAGTTATCTAGCGTTCCTTGATAAACGCTATATTTAGTCCGTCCATGTCCGCGCCAAACAACCGTTGTGTCATTTTCACGACCAGCACCGTGTTCACTTATCCCTAGTAAGATTGTTCGCTTTTCACCAAGTAAAGATAAAATTTCTAAGTGTGCTGCGCCATTTTGAATAAATAGTATCGGTATATCAGTAGTTATCTTTTGTAATAATGGGACAATTTTATCTAAAGAATATTGTTTAACTGCAACCATAATTAGCTGTTGTTTATTTAATTCTGCTAGATTATCGACCGCCACTGCATTAATATGTATGGTGTTTCGTTTTTCATTATCTATTAGTAAAATACCATTCTCTTTTAAGGTGTTTCGCTGTATTTCTCTTCGTGTAAAAAGTGTGAGGTTCGACTCCTTTGCAAAATTAGCTGCATATAAAAGCCCCATTGCTCCTGCACCAATAATACCAATATTTAGTTGGTTTTCCATTTCTTTCAGCTCCATATAGGTTAATGCTTTTATTTTAGCAGAACTACTGACAGTTTGCACTTTTAGACAAACAAAAACCTCGAAAGACCCATGGCGTCTTTCGAGGTTCGTTTTCAACAAGTGAAACGTCACTTGTTTTTAACATGATTAGCTGTTTGCTACATCTTTACCATCATATTGTCCACATTCAGGACATACGTGGTGGGAAAGTCTGTATTCGCCGCAATTCGAGCATTCGTTCATGCCCGGAAGTTGAAGTTTAACGTGTGTACGACGCTTACGCTTTTTGGCTTTTGAAGTTCTTCTAAAAGGTACTGCCATTTCCTTACACCTCCTTGACGATAACTAAGTACTTGTATCGTTAATCTAAGAAAAATAAATTTCTTAATATATTCCAGCTTCACGGGGATTTTAGTCTTCTTTTTTCTCATCGAAAAAATTGGCTAATCCCGCAAGACGAGGATCCACTTTTGGTTCTTTTGCTTTTTGGTCGAGTAGATTATCTTCTTCTGTTTTCATTTCCCATTCATTTCCACGTGGAAGCTTATTCATAACTAGCGCCTCATCACTGAAAACTTGCATTGGAATTTCTACTAGTAAAAGTTCTTCTACTACCGGTGTTAAATCAACCATATCTTGTTCCATCACATGCCAAGATTCATCTAAAACTTGTTCTTTGGATTTCACAAAAGTTTCCGTCGCATGCACTTCGTAAGGATAAATAACATCCTCTAATGTACGGGCACATGGAAGCGTCCACTCACCTTTCATTGTAAGGTTAGCAGTAACTTCTTCTGGGTGTACAATTAGTTCCCCAGTTACTTCTACGGGGCTTGCATCACGAACGTCTATATTGTTCTCTTGAAAGAACTTTTTTAAGTCAGCTTTTTCGTTAATCGTGAAGTTGCTGTCACGATATTTTTTTAATTGGCTGATAGACCATTTCATCCTACATCACTCCAAGCGCAACACAAAATATTATAGCTTTTTTAAAGGCTTTTGTCAATGGTTTTTCAAGTCATCCAAACACTAGCAATAATTTATGCTAAAATAGGAATATCTAAAGGAGGGAACAGGTATGAAAGCAACCGGAATCGTTGTAGAATATAATCCATTTCATAATGGACATAGACTTCATTTAAATAAGGCACGTGAATTAACAAAACCCGATGTAGTTATCGCTGTTATGAGTGGTTCTTTTGTTCAACGTGGCGAACCTGCTATCCTTCCAAAATGGGAACGAACCAAGATGGCACTCGCTGCTGGTGTGGATATAGTCGTTGAACTACCCGTTTCATTTGCAACTCAACATGCAACGATTTTCGCTGAGGAATCCGTTCGAATTTTAGACGCACTTCACGTAAACACTTTGTTTTTCGGTAGCGAACACGGAATGGCGAGTGATTTTTCAAAAGCTGCACACATGGTAACTAATCAAAAAACCACTTTCAATCAAATGATAAAACAAGCTTTGGAAAACAAGAAAGTTTCTTATGCTACTGCTTATACGCTTGCCCTCCAGACATTGCTTGGAAAAGATATAATAGATGTGACCAAACCAAATAATATTCTTGGTTTTCATTATGCACTCGCTATAGAAAAACAAAATCCAGCTATCCAACTAAAATCCATACCGCGAGAACATGCTAATTATCATGATGAGTTTGCTTCTCACAACCAAATCGCCAGTGCTACAGCCATTCGAAAATTAATACTAGCTGGGGATCTTCATCAAGCTGCTAACTATTTACCTGCCACTTCCATGGAAATTTTACAAGCTTATTCAGGTCCTTTTTTATCATGGGAGAACTACTGGTCATTCTTAAGATTTCGACTTTTACAAGCAACTTCCGAAGAACTAAGCCATATTCGTAGCGTTAGTGAAGGTATTCAAAATCGGATGCAACGAGCAGCTATTACTGCAACAGATTTTAGCGCCTTTATTGAGCAAGCAAAAACAAAACGTTATAGTAATGCAAGAATTCAGCGCACTGCTTTACAAATTTTATTGAATGCCACTGATAAACCAAGTAGCCCTTATATCCGCATTCTTGGCATGAATAAAGTCGGGCAAAAATACTTAGCTTTACACAAAAAAAATATAGCACTTCCTGTTGTTACTACTGCATCAAAAGCACCTTCAGAATTATTAACAGAAGATTTAAAAGCGACCACCATTTATACACTTGTCAATGGTCTAGAATCGTATCAAAAAGGCGATTTCCAAATTCCGCCAATGATAACTTTGTAAATTTTTATTAGGTCTTTAGTTGACTTCTTCATTGCAACTTTGCTATGATAGCTATTCGACTCAAAAAAACAGGAGGTCTGTGTATGGTACAAGAATATATTCGATTAAAAGGAGCACGTGAAAACAATCTCCAAAATATTTCCCTTGATATTCCCAAACGAAAAATCACTATTTTTACTGGTGTGTCTGGGTCTGGGAAATCTTCTATTGTATTTGAAACTATTGCCACGGAATCGCAAAGACAGCTAAATGAAACATATAGTGCTTATTTGCGTAATTTTCTACCAAAGTATAAGCAGCCTGATGCCGATTCCATTGAAAACCTCTCTACTTCTGTTATTATCGACCAAAAGCGACTAGGTGGTAATTCTCGCTCAACACTCGGAACAATCACTGATATTAATTCTATTTTGCGCTTACTATTTTCTCGAGTTGGCAAACCGAGTATTGGAACAGCAAATTTATTTTCATTTAATGATCCAGCTGGTATGTGTCCCGATTGTCATGGTGTTGGTCAAAAAGTAACAGTAGATTTAGTCAAATTACTCGATCCAAATAAATCACTCAAAGAAGGTGCCATCCTTTTCCCAACCTTCTCTGTAGACTCATGGTACTGGAATTCTTATGCTTATTCCGGCTTTTTTGATGTGAATAAAAAAATAAAAGACTATACAGAAGAAGAATATGATCTTCTTTTATATGGAAAAGATATAAAAGTATTTTTAGAAACACCAATGGGAAGTATGAATGCAACCTATGAAGGATTAATTCCAAAATTCAATCGCCTTTATATTCAAAAAGAAGGAGGTATGTCGGCATCAACGAAAAAACGTGTCGATAAATTTACCCATATTGCTCATTGTACTACCTGCTCAGGAACACGACTTTCTGAACAAGCACTGTCCTGTAAAATAAATGGCGCTAACATTGCAGACTATACCGCAATGCAACTAGATGAATTAAAACAAACTGTCGAGGCAATTACTGACCCAATAGCTGTTCCCATGGTGCAAAGTATAACGGAACGTCTAACACATTTAATGGATATTGGCTTAGGTTATATGACACTTGATCGACAAACCGCCTCCCTTTCTGGTGGAGAGTCGCAACGAGTTAAAATGATTCGTCACTTAAATAGCAGCTTGACTGATTTGCTTTACATTTTTGATGAACCAAGTATTGGACTGCATCCTCGTGATGTACATCGATTAAATGAATTATTAGTTAAATTGCGTGATAAAGGGAATACCATTCTTGTTGTAGAGCATGACCCAGATGTGATTAAAATTGCAGATCATATTGTTGATGTTGGTCCACATGCTGGTAAACATGGTGGAGAAATTCAGTTTGTTGGTAGCTATCCTGATTTACTTAAGTCAGATACGCTTACTGGTCAATTCTTAAATCGTCATCTACCTATAAATGATAAACCACGAACACCAAACGGATTCTTAACAACCGTCAAAAGTAGCCAATTTAATTTAAAAAATATCCAAGCAAACATTCCAAAAGAAGTTCTCACTGTTATTACTGGAGTAGCTGGTTCTGGAAAAAGCACATTGATTAATTCTGTTTTTCTAGCAGAACATCCTGATGCCATTGTGATTGACCAATCTGCCGCCCATGCAAATATTCGTTCTAACCCAGCGACCTATACCGGAATTATGGATCCTATCAGAAAAGCATTTGGTAAAGCTAATGATGTTAGTCCTTCCTTATTTAGTTATAATTCCAAAGGTGCTTGTGAAAACTGTAAGGGGCTTGGTTTTACTACAATGGATTTAGCTTTTATGGATTCCATTCGTACTCCTTGTGATGTCTGTCATGGTAAAAGGTTCCAAGAGTCCGTCCTAGCCTATAAATTAGATGGTAAATCTATTAGTGATGTGTTAGAGCTAACTGTCTCAGAAGCACTTGATTTCTTTACTGATAAAAAAATCTTAAAGAAGATTACTGCAATGGAGGAAGTTGGTATTGGCTATGTAACATTAGGTCAAGCACTTAGTACGCTTTCTGGTGGTGAATGTCAACGGCTTAAATTAGCTAATGAACTCCATAAAAAAGGCTCCATCTATATTATGGATGAACCAACAACTGGTCTTCATATGTCTGACATCGAACATATTTTAACTATTATTAACACACTCGTTAATAAAGGAAATACTGTTGTTGTCATTGAGCATAACATTGATATTATTCGTAATGCCGATTGGATTATCGACCTTGGTCCAGAAGGCGGAAGTGCTGGCGGTCAAATTATTTTTGAAGGAGTTCCAATGGATTTGCTTTCAAACAAAGTATCTTTAACCGCAAAATATTTATAAAACTTCTTCTTTCCTTTTGGATATAATTTAAAAAAGCCATCACCCGAAACAAAATAATGTTTCGGGTGATGGCTTTTAATTATGGTAATTTATTTAGATAATCCAGCGCATCTTGGAAAGTTTTCACTGGAACAATTTTCATTTTAGAGTCAATATCTTTAGCTGTTTTTACTGCTGTGTCATAGTTGCTTTCAATGGTTGCATCGCTTTCTTTCATTTCTTTCGTAATCATATCATTAGGTGCAAAGAAAATTTTCGCGCCGCTTTTATCTGCTGCCACCACTTTTTGGTCAATGCCACCTATTCTTCCAACCGTGCCATCAGTATCAATTGTCCCAGTACCAGCAATTTTTTTGCCATCGGTTAAATCATCTTTTTGGAAGCGACTATAGATTTCTAAGCTAAACATTAAGCCCGCGGAAGGCCCACCAATTTTCTCGGAATCGATTTTCACTTCTGGAACAGCCGTAATTTTTTCATCATCAACAAGTGTGATTCCAATACCTGGTGTTCCTTTTTTGTCAATTGCGGTAAGTTTAATGCTTGCCTCTTCTTTTTTATCACCATGTTTGTATTTTATTTTAACTGTATCACCGACTTTTTTGCTATGAATATAATCAATGAATTCTTGACTTGATTGGAAGCTATGACCATCAATTTCGGTAATTAAATCACCAGCATGTAACACTTTTGCTGCTGGAACATCTTCCATCACACTTAAAACATACACCCCATCATAGGTTACTTTGACTTCTTGACCGGCTGCTTTATAAGCTACTTGGATGGCGTTGTTTTTTGATTCATTCATCAGTTGCATTTGACGAACGTTATATTCCTCATCGGTTTCATCTTCATATTTAATTTCGCTATCTTTTTCGAGTTCACGATATGGAAGAAATTTAGCTGCCATATATGTATAAATGTTCGCTTTTCCCATCGCTATTGTCACTAGACTTAATGAACCATCTTTATTATTAGGATGATTCTCAACTGTAACGAGTGGCGCAAGTTCCTCCGTTCCACCAGGTTTTGAAATATAATACGGAACTGGAATAAAAAAGCCAGCTATAATAATTACTAACAGCATTATCGCCGTTATTTTTTTCCACTCTTTACGCATTTTCCTTGTCCATCTCCTATTTATTATATTTTGCTTGAATGGCTTTGTTCACAACTTCTGGAACAAGTTCGCTAATATTCCCTTGATACTGCGCAACTTCCTTCACCATGCTAGAACTTAAAAAAGAATATTTGGTATTTGTCATTATAAAGAAAGTTTCGATTGTTGCATTTAGCGTTCTATTCATGGAAGCAATTTGCATTTCATATTCAAAGTCACTAACAGCTCTAAGCCCTCTAACTATTGCTGTAGCATTGCGTTTAGCTGCATATTCAACCGTTAAACCACTAGCGCTTTCAACTTGTAAATTCGGTAAATGAGCAGTTACTTTTCTAATCATTTCCATTCGTTCTTCTACCGTAAATAGCGGTTTTTTGGAGGAATTATTTAAAACCGAAACATACAATACGTCAAAAATTTTCGCTGCACGTTCAATGATGTCCAAGTGACCATTGGTAATCGGATCAAATGTTCCTGGAATAACTGCAATTTTTTCTCCCATATCTACGCCTCCTGAAATTCAAATATTGATAAAACAGTAATTCCATATGAAGCAGATCTGATTTTTGTAAAACTACCTACTGATTCTGGCATAACTGCTTCTTTATCATGTTCACAAATAATTCTACCGTTTTGGCTAACTAATGCCAACTTTTCCAGCATTGCTAGTAATTTTTCTAATTGTTGTTTTTTATATGGCGGATCTAAAAAAACTAAATCAAATTTACATTCCTTTTTATGTAACAGTTTTAATGCCCGTTCGGCTTCATTTCGATAAACTTCTGCTCTATCTGTAAAATGGCAACTTTCTAAATTAAGATGGATTGTTTTAATGGCAGCTTGAGCTTGATCAATAAAAACAGCCCGTTCTGCTCCTCTGCTTAGCGCTTCAATGCCAAGTCCCCCACTACCTGCAAATAAATCAAGCACTATATCCCCATCAAAAAAAGGACCAATAATAGAAAATAACGACTCTTTTACTTTATCTGTGGTTGGTCTAGTATTATTTCCAGGAACAGCTTTTAAAGCATGGCCTTTTCGTTCTCCTGCAATGACTCTCATCTTTTTCGCACAACCTTTACTTCAATGTCTTTTTACTTTATCATAAATAGATGCAAAAAAACAGCAAGACTAGTTAAAATAGTCCCGCTGTATTTTTTAAATACTGATTTGTACGTCTTCGTTTTTATGTTCATACATTCGCTCTTTTTTGGATTCGTACTCTGTTTTTAAGAACGGACGAAACGACATTTCCACACGTTTCACATAATGAAAACGCGAAATTTTGTTGGAAATATCTTCTACTTCCGCCATATCACAATATAAAACGGCATATTTCAATTTACGCGATACATAATGAACATTCCCGAATCGTTTCAAAGATCTCACTTGCTTTAAATGATTCATCCAAACGACAATTGCCTGTCTGTCATTTTCCATTGTTTAAGCCCCTTCTTTTTAGAATAACCATTATGCTGAACAACCGCAACCTCCACCGGTACTACAACTTCCACTCGAACAAGCTGATTTTGTTTCAAAAAACGGGTTACCAGTTGGTACCTTGATATTATCTGAAACAGCACTTGCGAGAAGCAAACTAATTTCGTCTAAAAGAGACTGCAAATCCATCTCTGCTCGGCGAAAAGCTGCCACGTTTTGATCCATATCGACTTCGCGTTTGTAAGCACGCGTTTTTCTAGTTACTTCTTTATAGTCAGGATGGTACCGGCCGAACCGTTGTACTTCCTCATATTGTTCTTTTATTCGTATAAATTGACGAATACTTTTTTGGCTTGTTGCATCATCCAGTAAGGCTTGTTTGCATTGTTGGTAATTTTGCACTTCCTCGGAGTCTAGAATCATGCCAGCAAGCTCATCTGATAAATCAAGTAATGCCATATTTTCCATTGTAGCGAGCATCTAGCCACCTCCATATCACTTACTTGTTTTATTATACCATATAACCATTATTTAATAATAAAATTTTGCGTATAGTATTTTTGGTATGTTCCGGCACCCATGTAGGTATAAGAACCATCTAGTAAATTTTCACGATGACCTTTAGAATTCAGCCAGCCTTCTACAGCAGCTGCACTATCTATATAATTAAATGCGATATTTTCTCCCGCTTTAGTGTATTTGACATCTCCAGCACTAAGTCGATTACTTAAATCCCCATGTGTTGGCGAATTATGGTCAAAGTAATCATTTTTCTTCATATCTACACTATGTCCATAAGCTACTTTGGCGACAGCATCATCCCAAGCAACTTCCTCTACTCCATAACGGTCGCGAATAACATTGGTAATCTCTAATACTTGTTTGCTTGAAGCTTTATCAACTGCATCCCATTCTGCTTGGGAAAGTTTTTCTTCATAGATTTCCCCTTGGTAAGATAGTTCATACGGACGGGTTTTAATTAATGAAAGTTTGTTTAAATACCGCACACTTACTAATTTTGCTTTAAATTTATCAAAATTCAGTTGCGCATAAACACCACTGCCAATATTTACTATTGGTCTAGCGTTTAAGTCTTCTTCCGAAAGTTCAAATTTATAGTAGCTATCTTTATAATTGAAGGATATTTCAGATTGTAAATTAGCATCTGTAAATACTTTTTCAGCGGACATTCCGATTGTATACGGCATAACATTTAAATCTTGTCCTAGAGCATAAATTGTTTGTACGACATTATTTGTAACTCCCACTTGCATATAGCTTGTACCTGGTTGACTATAAATATAACTATCATAACCATACGCTGATTTATCAACACGTACGGGCTCCCCAAATTCTTTTGTTACATCATTGACGCTTTTATTAATAAATCGTGCCAAACTAGAGCTATCTTCCATTTGTTCGGGATTTTCATTTGTTGTTTTTTTATCATCGGGAAAATTTGACTTGGTAGCTGTATCTTCTGCGGTGTTTTTTTCCACTGATTTACTAAAAAATAAATCTGTGTTATATCCAATGAATAGGCAAATGATTAATAGCACAGCTACTCTCATAATAAACTTCACACTTTGCCCTCCTCGGCATTATTTTGCAATCCCTTGGTGTAACTTCCATTTTACCAATTCTATTATCATTTGAAAAGTTTTAAAATCAAAAAAACAATTACAAATTAGTGCTATAAAAACCACACCGCTTCGTAATTGCTTTTATTTTATAAGAAAATCGAAATAACGACCATCGCAACAAATAATATTGTCATATAGTTTAATGAATACACAAACATCCATTTAGCCCATTTGATGCTGTCTTCCATTTTAAAACCATAAATGCTAAGTGCTAGCCAGCCAATATTTAGTAAGGTTGCTAGGATAACATATACAATACCTAAATCGAACATGAAAAATGGCAAGATTGTTAATAAAATAACCCAGAAGAACATGCTTTTTTTCGTACGTTCAATGCCTTTAACAACTGGAAGCATTGGGATTCCAGCAGCGGCGTATTCCTCTTTCCGCTTAATTGCTATTGCATAGAAATGTGGCGGTTGCCAGCAGAACATCACAAGAAATAACATAATTGGTACAATACTAAAACTTGGCTCTACAGCAAACCAACCAATAAGCGGCGGAACAGCTCCCGAGAAACTGCCAATTATTGTATTACTAACTAATTTTCTTTTTGCATAAAGTGAATAAACGACTACATATAAAAAGACACCAATAACCCCGAGAACGCCTGCCTGCCAAGTTGTCATAAACAGCATAATCGTCCCGATAAGCCCTAGCACAATTGCGACCATTAATGCACGTTTACCAGAAATCTTTCCAGTCATTGTTGGTCTGTTTTTAGTTCGTTCCATGATTCCATCAATATCTCGGTCAATAACATTATTAAAAGCGCCCGAAGCAGCTACAATAAGTGCTGAACCGACGATTGTAAAAAATATTACATCGACATTTTGGATAAAAGAAATACCATTTAACTGAAAAGCTAACCACATTCCTGTAAAAGCGGTAATCGTATTAGAATTCACGATACCAATTTTCACAAGCTCGGTAAAATCGCGAACAGTAAACCTAGTTACTGCAAGCTCCCCAGTTTTTTCTATCTGATTCACATTTTCTCCCCCTTACACTTGCTGATATTAACCAGTGATTGCGAACTGATAGATATCTTATACCCTTATTATGTGAAAAATACGCCCCTTTTGTCAATAAATCGGCTCTAGATTTGTAAGCTTTACTTCTTGAATTAAACACGCTACAATTAATCTGATGTGTACTCATGAACTTATACATAAAAACATATATTAGAAAAATCTCACACGCATCTAAAGGAGAGATAGGTAGATAATGAAAAAATTCTTGAAAATTTGGTCTGTCTTAACTATTATTTGTATGACCATTGTCGTATTTGGTGGTGCACTTGTAACAAAAACTGGTTCTGCAGATGGCTGTGGTAATAGTTGGCCATTGTGTAATGGACAATTAGTTCGACTAACTGATGTAACACCTGAAAAACTGATTGAATTTATGCACCGAATGACAACCGGTATTAGTTCTATTTTTGTTATCGTGCTAGCAATTTGTGCCTGGATTTATATGAAGGATCGTCGAGAAACTAAACCACTTGCGATTATTGCGGTGCTGTTTTTAGTTATTCAAGCGTTAATGGGTATGGCGGCTGTTGTTTGGGGACAAAATCCGTATATCATGGCTTTACATTTTGGTATTTCAATTATTTGTTACGCTTCTATTGTATTACTTGCGTTAATGATTTTTGAAGTCGACCGAAAATTCGATGCTAGAAACCTCGTAATGGAAACCAAATTGCGAATAAACATATACGCACTAACCATTTATACTTACTTAGCTGTTTATACTGGCGCGCTTGTCCGTCATGAGAAAGCAAGCCTAGCTGTCCCAGTGTGGCCGTTTGAAAACGGAAAATTTATTATGCCTGATTCTGTACAAGATTATGTCCAGTATTTTCACCGATTAGCAGCTTTTATCTTAATTGTTTGGCTACTCTATGTTACTTGGCTCGTATTCCGCGACTATAGAAGATACCGAGTTTTGACATTTAGTATGGTGTTATCACTAATATTTATTGCGCTTCAAGCAGTAACGGGGGCTTTATCCGTATATACTGGGGTAAATCTTTATATCGCTCTTGCGCATAGTTTAATTATAACCATGCTATTCGCCTTGTTATGCTATTTATGTTTATTAGCTTCTAGAAGTAAAAGCAATCGCCTACGAATAAAATAATAACTTAAAGCTAGCGACTCCTATTGGGTTGTTAGCTTTTTTAAATTACATACAGTTTTTTTATTGTTTTATGCTAAAATGAATAAGAGTATATATTAACGAGGTGAATAAATTGGACAAAACTAGGAGAAGAATAATTTATGAGTCGTTTATGCTTGTGCTCATAATCCTATCACTTGCTCTTTTACCGTATCAAAATTCTTTTACATTTATTTTAAATTGGATTATTTGGAGTATATTTACGTTAGATTATTTAGTCAGGTTGTACCGAGCTGAAAAAAAATGGCACTATGTTAAAACACACCCTTTCCAACTAATTGCGATTATTCCATTTTACAGTGGGTTCCGGGCGGCTCGCATTGCAAGTTTTGTTCATATTTTAAGTATTACTGCTATGGGAAAACGCTACATTATTCCCATTTATAACTTTTTCCGTTCGAATGGATTAAATCGTTTCTTAATGATTTTTATTTTGTTAGTTATTCTAATCCCTGTTCCAATGGTATTTATTGAACCGGATATACATAGTTATTCCGATGCTCTTTGGTGGGCAATTGTGACAGCTACCACTGTCGGATATGGTGATATTATTCCAGTAACGCCAATTGGTCGAATTTTAGCTGCGATTATGATGTTATTTGGCATTGCATTTATTGGGATGATTACTAGTACAATTACTAATTTCTTTCGAGCTAAAAAAAACCCTACTACGAGTACACAACGAACTAGTAAAATTACACAACTAATTGCCGAAACACCTGACCTTACAAAAGAAGAAATAGCCATAATTGAACAATTTTTAGCATTAAGAAAAAATGAAACAGTAACAACCAAAAAAAGTGATAACCCATGAGGTTCATCACTTTTTTTGGTTAAAATAAATTTTGGCTAACCTTGCTAAAGTGAATACCAATTCTACTTCACTTTCGGTTGGTCGCGAGGAGGATTTATTAAGGAAATTCGGAATAATAGACGTTATCCCGGCAGCTATAATCTACTATTATCTTGGGCTTTAAATAATTCAAAGAAAGATTAACTACAATTTTATCATTGATTTGTTTACTTTTCGACTCTTTGTTGCCTTCTAAAATAGTATTTACTTAGAAAGTCTACTTTTTAGGTCTTAGAGATAAGACCTAAAAAGCATTTTAGTTAAAATAAATTCTGTTCATTTTTTCTTTATAAAAAGTAACCCGTCCTTTTCTTCAACTACATTCTCATTTATTAGTAAAGACCATTTTTCAAACAGTTCCGTGCAGAATACGCCAGCATATTTGGCTATTTTCATTTTATTCATGTAAATTGGTACTTGTTGAGACTCACTGTCCGTTTCTTCGTTTGATCTTTCACAAATATATTGTAGCGATTGTATAATTCGCTTTTCAATTGGCAATTCTTTTTTTATTAATTCATGATACAGCTTTTTGTTATTGTATAATGTTTCTTCTAAAAGCCATTTTAAAAAAAGCGGTTTTTTCGTTGCAAAATCAAAAAAATATTCTCTATTAACATAAATTAGTAAAACTTCTGTATCACATACTAAATCCAGCTCCTTATCTATGTTAATCATGGCAATTTGCCTATTTACAACATCACCATTGAAGAAAAAATGAATAATACGGAAATTTTTATTTTCTAGATGGAGCACTCCTCTCGCCACAATAAAAAATTCTTTTCTAAACGTCTCATTCTGTATCACTTCATTTCTAGCAAACCGCTCCTTCCTCACCCAAGATTCGTCTAATTTATTTCTGTCTAACTCAGCAATCATTTCCCTAACCTCATCCGCTAACAAATTGCCTCATTCCTTTCTACTGTTGTATCCCTTTCACACAATGTCAGCTATTAAGCTCCTCACCTCTTTCCATAAAAAAGTTATAAAAAAAGTACCTCCTCTCAAATTTAGTTTACATAAATTTGAAAGAAGGCGCTTATAACTATTGCTTAACTATTAATTTTGCTTTATGGTGTTACAATATTAAATACTGGATCAAATTCATCTAATAAGGTAACAAATTCATCAAATTTTTCTGAACTTCCCGTTATTTTAATGCTTTGATCAGCAAATGATTCTTCAAAAGTTTTCACGCCACTAAAGATACGGTTAAAAATATCTCGTGTTGTTACTAATGTAACATCAGCATTATCATCTTCTACTTCATCTCGGTATGTTAGTACGGAATTATTTAATAATACATGGTACTTTTCATCCACATCAGTTAATTTCCAGTTCATAGAAATTCGTTTATCAATGGCTTTTTCACCGTTTAAACGAATACCTAAGTAATCTAGAATTAATTCAAATGGCATACCCTCTACAACATCAAGAGTTACAGTTGATATAACTTCTGTTGGTAATGAATTCCGAAGCTCATCTGCAGCAGCTAAATACACATTCCGCCATGAAGCCGATTCAGATTGATAACCTAATTGTTCTAAAGCATCTGCTAATAACTCTCTTGCTTCCTCGCTTTTATCATCAGCAAACACTGCATGTTTTACTACTTCTGCTACCCAACGATATTCTCCAGCTTCATAACATACACGAGCCTTTTTCAATACTTCATCAACGCCACCCATAAATTCCACATACTTTTCGGCAACTTCTTCAGGAGGTAGCGGATAAAGATTTGCTGGATTTCCATCATACCAGCCAAGATAGAATTGATAGATCGCCTTTACATCATGGTTTAATGTTCCATAATATCCTCTAACATACCATTTTTCTTCTAAAGATGGTGGGAATTTGACTGCTTCCGCTACTTCAGTTGCAGTTAAACCTTTATTTATAAAATGTAATGTTTGGTCATGCATATATTTATACGCATCACGTTGATGAATGAGCATATCATTAATTTCTGCATTGCCCCATGTTGGCCAGTGATGTTGACCTATACATATTTCATATTCATCACCAAAAGCACGAATCGCTTTATCAACATCTTTCCACCAAGCATAAGCATCACGAATTTGTGCACCACGAAGCGTTAAAATATTATGCAAATTGTGTACAGCATCTTCTGCAATGTTGATTAATTTAAATTGCGGAAAATACATCAAGTGTTCAGATGGAGCTTCTGTATTTGGCGCCATCAGAAATTCTATTTCAATACCATCAACAACCCGCTTTTCATGATCAAAAGTAATAGTGTCATTTGGCGCAATGAGTGACATATGACCTGTAGATAGCGTTTTTCCGAGTCCCGCATCAACTTGACCTAATTCGCTACGTGATAAACGGCTTCCATACATATATTCTGCACGGCGAGCCATGGCATTACCAGCAAAAATATTTTCACTTACTGCATGTTCCATAAATCCTTCTGGTCCAATTAACGCTACTTTTCCTGAAGTAACATCTTCTTTACTAACGAGTCCTGCAACTCCACCATAATGATCACCATGTGAATGTGTATAAATAATTGCTTTGATTGGTTTTTTCGGACGGTGCTCATAATAAAGTTCTAGAGCAGCACGAGCTGTTTCAACTGAAGTCAATGTATCAGTAATAACTAGACCCGTATCGCCTTCCATAATTGTTGTATTAGCCATGTCAAAGCCACGAACTTGATAAACTCGCTCGGTTACTTTAAATAAACCATTCGTCATATTAAGCTGTGAAATACGCCATAAACTCGGATTAACTGAATCTGGTGCATCCCCGTCATCGATAAATTGATAGTCATCAAGACTCCACACTTGTTCTCCATTTTCAGCATTTACTTTCACTTCGTCCCAGGTACCAATAAATCCTTTTTTTGAGTCTTCAAAATCTTTCGTGTTTTCAAAAGGTAATGCGTCTTTTACGGAGTTATTAGCCTGCTTAGTAAAACTTGTTGCTGGTTTTGGTAATATCTTTTTTGACATGTTCATTTCCCCTCTCAAAATAATTGATGTAACTCTAACTGTATACCTCCCTCATTCTTTTTAAAACCTGATTAATTTACTTGTTTCAAAATAGATAAACATCAAATCACTTGCTCTATTTACAAATATTTTCTTTATTTCCTTAATATGACTAAGTTTTCCTTAAATTTATTAAAACTATAAATGTGTAATTTAAACATAATTAGGCACTATATCTACAATAAAATTCATTAAACCGTCACTCAATGAAAGCGTTATTTTGTTATACTTAATACGTACGATACCAATACAAAATAAGGAAGCGGTGGTTACATTGACAAATGAACGAGTAGAAAAAGCTACTTTTGCAGGTGGTTGTTTTTGGTGTATGGTTAAACCATTTGATACATTACCAGGTATTCAAAAAGTAGTTTCTGGTTACACAGGTGGACATACAGAAAATCCTACCTATGAAGAAGTTTGTAACGGAAAGACAGGCCACACCGAAGCGGTCCAAATCACATTCGATCCGGATGTATTTCCTTATGAAAAATTGGTTGAAATTTACTGGCAACAAACAGATCCAACAGATGCAGCTGGACAATTTGCTGATAGAGGCGACTCTTATCGTCCTGTAATTTTTTACCATAATAAGGAACAAAAAGAAATTGCTGAAAAATCAAAAGCTAATCTAGCTAACAGTGGCCGTTTTAAAAAGCCAATTGTTACAGAAATTTTGCCTGCAGTGCCGTTTTATCCAGCAGAAGAATATCATCAAGATTTTTATAAGAAAAACAGATTGCACTACGAAGGATACCGAGCAGGATCAGGTCGTAGCAATTTTATTGAGTCTAATTGGGGGGAATCTAAATAATGGATCCAAAACAAAAACAAGAACGTTTAGAAGAGTTAACTGATATACAATATGCTGTAACACAAGAAAATGGAACAGAACGCCCATTTGAAAATGAATACTATAATCATTTCGAACCAGGTATATATGTAGACATCGTATCTGGAAAACCACTTTTTTCTTCTAAAGATCAATATGATTCAGATTGCGGTTGGCCAAGTTTTACTAAATCTATTGATGATGATGAAATTCATGAAGAGTTTGATTCTAGTCATGGTATGAGACGGACAGAGGTTCGTTCTGTCGAAGCGGACTCCCACTTGGGGCATGTATTTCCTGATGGACCAAAAGAAAGCGGCGGCTTACGCTATTGTATTAATTCTGCTGCCTTACGTTTTGTTCCAGTGGAAGATTTAGAAAAAGAAGGTTATCCTGAATACAAAAAATTATTTAACTAAAAATTAAAAACATCTACGGGGGCTATAAAAGTGAACAATGCTATGTCAATAGAAGAAAAAAGAGCAATTCCACACCAGTTTCATACCAATTTAAATAATAGAGACTTTCAAAAACAGTATGACCTAATTACTCCAGATATTAAATTCTATAAAAATGGAGAAGTTATTGAAGGAGCAGATAACTTTATCGTTGCTCTCCAAGGAATTGCCTTATTTTCGGAGGATGCGCATATAGAAGATCAAGAAATTTATGCAGATGATAATGTTGCTGTATGTCGATATACTTTATCAGGTACATTAACTGGTGATATTACATTTCCAACCGGCGCTCGAGCAAGTAAAACTGGGAAAAAGTTCAGCTATGGTTCTGTAGAATTTTTTGAATTCAACGATGAAGGAAAAGTATATGAAATCAGACAAATTAATGACTCTGGTTTAACTCCAACTACTATTGAAAGCCAAGTAAAATAGTTTATAAGTGATTTTTAACAACCAACTAAATAAACTAGCCAAGCCTCTCATTTGAAAGACTTGACTAGTTTATTTTTTTAGTGTTTTTTCTACTTGTTTACGGTAACGTTCAGACAAGGCATCTACTGAAAGAATCTGTAAATAATCTTTTTCTGTCCCATTATTGTGTAGTACTTTATCATGACAATAAGCCACCGTTACTTCATGATTTTCTTGATGAATTTGTTTTATTTTAGCATTGCGGTTTATTTTTCCCGGTGTAATCGTTCGACATAGATAGCCGGTATATCCGGTTTCACGAATGATTTGATATAAATTGGGTATATCATTGAATTTTTCGATTGTACTGCATGGATTTCTTGCCTCAGATACTTGGATAACCGCTTCCCCGATTTGAAACTTATCGCCAATATGGATATTTTCTTCTAGCATATTCGTCACTGTTAAATTTTCTCCAAAAGCGCCAACTTGTAGCTTATCACCAAACATTTCCGCCCATTTTTGATAATGTTCTGCGGGATAAATACAAACTGTTCGGTCTACCCCACCGTGATATTTTAAATTGTGCGGACGGTCATTTTCTAATCCATTCATTGTTAAATAAACTTCGTCCACAGATTGCTTTTCAATTCCTGAAATCATCTGTTTATTATTTCCAAAGGTTAATTCTTTTGGCTTTCCGACTGCTAAATGCACTATTTTTTGTTCCATCTGTTTTCCCCTTTGATGTTATTTTTTACGATTAATAATGGCATAACTGCTAATAATTAGTGCAAATACGCTGATAGCAATTGCTGTCCATAATAAAATGGTATTGTCATTTTTTGTAGTACTATCACTAGATGTATTTTCAGCGCCCGCCATCACCTCACCATGAGACCCAGATGCTGTCTTAGTGCTTTCTTTCATTATTTTCGTAGTTGCATGTGGAGTTTCCGAGTCTTCCGCCCCAATCCACTCAACAATGGACCCATCTTCGTAATATTGGAAAGCATTCCAAGCAATATCTCCTACTTCACTTGGATTTTTAGCAATAAAACTAAACCGCTGGAATTGCCCTGCTTCAATTCCGTCACCTTCTGTTTGCCAAGTAACTGTATGATTTTTCTTATCTATCGTCGTTTTCCAGCCAGCAACAGGTTCATACGATTCAAAAGAAGTATTTTGGGGTATTTTTAAAACAATTTTCTTTGAAGCAACTGCTTTTTCAGAAGGGACTTTCATCGTATAGGTCTCCCATGCTTCGACTGTAGATTCGCTTGGCAACACCGAAACATGCGCACTTACTTGAAATGGCATAAATAAAACAGCTAACAAAATACTAAATGAACTTATCATTTTTTTCATTGTTTTTCCCCTTTACTGTTTGATTTGGATGGTAAATGTTTGGTCAATAGAAGTGAAATCATTTGTTAATCCGTGAACTGTCACTTCCCAATTTCCTGTCTGATTAAGGTATAACCCTTCTGCAAAATATTGATTATCAGTGACAAGTTTTGCTTGAAAAGTAGCTTTTTCAGCTGTTTTAGCTGATTTTGTCGTAATTGTTACTTGTTGTAAATCTGTTTTTACTGCACCACTCTCAGTAAGAAATGTAACAATAAACTGATTTTGCCCTACTGTAGCCGGTTCAATTTTTAAATTAATTTTTGCCTTTTCTCCTTCTGCCGTAATAGTCTCATTATATGCTTTTGGTGCTACTGGTGGAGGCGTTTGTACGTTTGTTAGAATGCTCGCCACTAGCAAAATAACTGTTCCAATTATTAATTCCAACAAAATCGTTTTAAAAGGAAGTTTTTCCTTTTTTAGTTTTAAGTATATATAGTGTGCTAAACCAAGCATTGCCATCAATAGGAATAAGCCAATTTTGAAAAGAAGCAATTTGCCATAATTGGTTGTAAATAAATTCGTCATTTGGCCAATATTCATAACAGCCATCAGTAAACCACTTACTAAAATAGAAACGACCGCAATAATTGCAATGACTGCAAAACGACTCCAAATGTGCTTGCTCTCTTTTGTTCGCGGCAATACGCATAACAAAATTATAAGCCCCCCTACCCAAACACTAGCCATTATCATATGCAACATATCCGCTGTAATACTTACTATTTTATCGGTACTAGCCGCTGCGTGTCCATTCTGTGCTTTTATAAAAATAAGATAAACCACTAAAACACTCTCGGTTAATAAAGCAAACCAGCTCCACTGTGTTGCTCTGCCAAACATAATCATCGTAAAAACAACCAGTATAAGCCAAGCGATACATTCACTAAACCAAATATAACCAGCTTTTGTTTCCGTTAAAAATGAGAAAAGATTTGCAGGCTGTATACTTTCTCCAATGGATACTCCAGTCGTAATACTTGTTTGAACAAAAAGTTGAAGAACAATTGCTAATCCGAGAAAAACCAGTGCGGCAATGGTCCATTTTTTCAATCGCAAAACTACTACTTCTGGCATGGATTCCTTTCTCGGATATAAACCAAAACCAAAAACGAGCATTCCAATAAATAATGACAGGCCTATATAAAGTAATGCCTTTTGAAGAGAACTAATTGGAAGGTCTGCTCCGCTATTTGGCACTGTCACTTCTTGAAAATTTGCTTTCGTATCCCCTAACTTAAAAGAAAGAACACCAGAAACCGCATGTCCGTCTGCTGAAACAACTCGCCATGAAACGGCATATACATCTGGTTTCAAGTCAGCCGGTAAAGTACTTTCAACGCTATGATTATTCTGTTTGGAAACTACCGTCTTCCCTGTTTTCACTTGCTCCCCTTTAGAATTTTTTACTTCAATTAAAGGGAAATCAGCTTCAATTGCTTCGTTAAAAACTAGCGTTACTTTTTTAGGTGCGGTTTGAATATGTGACTGATCAGCAGGATTAGCGTGTTCCAAATAAGCATGCGCTGATACTAATTCAGTTGGTAAAATAAGAAAATATAGAAAAACAAAAAGAAAGATACCCTTTTTTAAATACTTCATTTACGACTCCTTTGTGATAACATGCGCTTTTACTCTTTTTAACTTATCATGCGCGAGAATTGAATGGAAATAATCGGCTCATTTCTAATTGCAAAAATACCTACTCTTATGTCATAGTAAAAGAAAAAGGTGGGATATTATGCTTCGATATATAGAATTATTTTTTATGTTTGCGTTTGTTACAATTATCACGACGGCTCTTCAATCACTTTTAGCTAAATGGAAGCCAGCTATTCTTCGTTCTTTTTGGCTGCGAGTATTAACATTCATTATTATCGGTTATGCTTTAATGGCGCCAACGCTTTATATTGGTAGTTTGCTGCTGAAATAAGCTCACTTACTTTCACATCATTCTTAGATGTTTTATACTAAGTAAATGGGAGGTAAAAAATTTATGAAAAAAATGTTAGTAGAATTTAGAGACTTCGCTTTAAAAGGGAATGTTCTTGATTTAGCTGTAGCTGTTGTTATTGGAGCTGCATTCGGTAAAATTGTTACATCATTAGTAGATAACATCATTATGCCTTTTGTTGGCGTTTTACTTGGAGGGCTTGATTTCAGTGAGTTAAGCTTTAAAGTTGGTGACGCTGTTTTCCAATATGGGGCATTCATTCAATCTATTGTTGACTTTATCATCATCGCTTTTGCTATTTTCCTTTTTGTCAAAATACTTACTCGTTTTATGAAGAAAAAAGAACAGCCTGTTGAAGAAACACCCGTACCTCCAACCGAGGAATACTTAAAAGAAATTCGCGATTTATTAAAAGAACAACAGAAGTAATAAAAAAGGAATCAATGTCTGTAAAATTAGGCATTGATTCCTTTTTTTAGTTGTACTGCTAAAATCATTTCAACTATTGCGACAGCTAAAAAAATGAGCTGTAAAATAAAAATATAACCGATTATAAATAACTGCACAATCATCCAAACAGCAAAAACTAGCGCGGCCGCAAACATAACCTCTTTCGTTCGAGGTAATTTTTTTAATAAGTAAATAAGTGCTGCAAAATGGAATATGCCAATAAATACAAGTAAAAATATTCCTGGTATTAAGTAATCTACAAATGGAGAGCCTTCTAATAATCCTGGCGAAAGTGATAATAAATCTCCATTTGGCGTAAAAATAAATGTTAGCCCTCCATAAATTGCTCCAATTGCTGTAAAACCAACTATTATTATACTACTTATGCGTATCCAGTTCATGGTTTGCTCCTAATCGTTTTTTTAGTAGTATACCATGAAATAGATTATTCTGCTGTTTTTCTTCGTTTTATTTTTTTCACCAAATCAATCAATACATACACTGCAATTCCGCATGCCACAATTGTTGTAAGATACCATGCAGGACCAGATTCCGGACGTACATCAAGCCAATATCTGACTGTTTTCGGATTGAAAAATGCAAAGCAAATGGCTAATAATGCAATAATTCGACCGATAATAGAATTTTCTCTCATAACAAGCACATCTCCTTTTCTTTTATTATAACAAGCTGATGGGATTTACTTACATGTGTTTTGGTCCCAAAGTTGTTAAGTGTGTGACAAGAATTGGTTTTTGGTAAAAGAATTACGAGAATAATAAAGTATTGTTTGTTATAATTCTTGTTGGTTTATTTTGCTCTAGCTTATTCCATTGAAGGCTTTGTGCCCTTTTTTAATCGTAAATATAAAACAACTTTAGCTTTATTATTGTATATTTGCATAAAAAAAGATCTCTGAAAAAATCAGAGATCTCTTAAATAAATCCATTTCAATAGACGGGTTACATCATTCCGCCCATGCCACCCATGCCCATGTCAGGAGGAACTGCTGGGCCATTTTCGCTTGGTTGGTCTGCTACGACTGCTTCGGTAGTTAATAGCAGCGCTGCAACAGATGAAGCGTTTTGTAATGCGGAACGAGTTACTTTTGTTGGATCTACAATACCAGCTTCAATCATATTCACCCATTCGCCGTTTGCTGCATTAAAGCCAACGCCAACTGCTTCATGTTTCAAGCGCTCAACGATAACAGAACCTTCAAGACCTGCATTATGCGCGATTTGGCGTACTGGTTCTTCTAAGGAACGAAGAACAATGTTAATACCTGTTTCTACGTCTCCTTCAGCTTCTAGTTCAGCCACTTTATTGTAAATATTTACAAGCGCTGTACCACCACCAGCTACAATACCTTCTTCTACAGCTGCACGAGTGGAGTTAAGAGCATCTTCAATACGTAATTTACGTTCTTTTAGTTCGGTTTCAGTTGCAGCACCGACTTTAACAACCGCTACCCCACCTGCAAGTTTTGCTAAACGTTCTTGTAATTTTTCTTTATCGAATTCAGAAGTAGTTTCTTCCATTTGCGCACGGATTTGGTTCACACGAGCGCTAATTTGAGTGGAATCGCCTGCTCCTTCAACAATTGTAGTATCGTCTTTTGTTACGACTACTTTGTTAGCTGTTCCAAGTTGCTCAATAGAAGCTGTTTTAAGTTCTAGACCTAAATCTTCTGTGATTACTTGTCCACCTGTTAAAATAGCTACATCTTCCAGCATTGCTTTACGACGATCGCCAAAACCAGGTGCTTTTACTGCTACCACGTTAAATGTGCCACGTAGTTTGTTAAGAACAAGAGTTGCTTGTGCTTCGCCTTCCACGTCTTCAGCAATAATTAACATTGGACGACCTTGTTGAACTACTTGCTCTAAAACTGGTAAGATTTCTTGAATATTATTGATTTTTTTATCAGTAATTAAAATGTATGGTTTTTCTAAAACAGCTTCCATTTTGTCAGAATCTGTTACCATATAAGGACTAGTATAACCGCGGTCAAATTGCATACCTTCTACTACATCTAATTCTGTTGCAAAGCCTTTAG
Source organism: Listeria immobilis (assembly GCF_014322845.1). Classification (NCBI taxonomy): domain Bacteria; kingdom Bacillati; phylum Bacillota; class Bacilli; order Caryophanales; family Listeriaceae; genus Listeria; species Listeria immobilis. The sequence continues at coordinate 83,400 of NZ_JAASUA010000008.1, forward strand.
ATTCTTCAATAGTAATAACACCATCATTACCAACACGTTCCATTGCTTCAGCGATTAATTTACCAACTTCTTCATCACCAGAAGAAATAGCTGCTACTTGCGCAATAGACTCTTTGCCTTCAATTGGTTTAGAGATAGCTTTAAGTTCTTCAATAGCTGTTGCTACGGCTTTTTCAATACCGCGGCGAACACCGACTGGATTTGCTCCAGCAGTGACATTTTTCAAGCCTTCTTGAATCATTGCTTGTGCCAAAACGGTAGCTGTAGTAGTTCCGTCCCCAGCAACGTCATTTGTTTTAGAAGCAACTTCTGAAACAAGTTTTGCTCCCATGTTTTCAAATGGATCTTCTAATTCAATTTCTTTCGCAATCGTTACACCATCATTGGTAATTAATGGGGAACCGAATTTCTTCTCTAAAACAACATTACGACCTTTTGGGCCAAGCGTTACTTTTACTGCGTTTGCTAATTGGTCCACACCACGTAACATGGCACGACGAGCATCTTCACTAAATTTAATATCTTTTGCCATTTTATATTTCCCTCCGATTAGTTAAGTTTTATTATTTGGTAATTGCTAAAATGTCACTTTCACGTAAAATCAAGTAGTCCGTGCCTTCATATGTCACTTCAGTTCCAGAGTATTTTGCAAAAATAACTGTGTCACCTTCGACTACTTCAAGTGATTCTTTTGATCCGTTTTCAAGGACACGACCTGAGCCAACTGCAATAATTTTACCTGTTTGTGGCTTTTCTTTCGCAGAGTCTGGTAATACAATACCACTTGCTGTTTTTTCCTCTGCTTCCAGTACCTCAATTACAACACGATCTCCTAATGGTTTTAACAATGTAAATGACCTCCTCTGATATAGTTGAACTTTCATTTTAGCACTCGACACATTAGAGTGCTAACACAGTTATTATGATACCAAACCTGACAAAAAATGCAAGTATAAACGTTCAAAAATGAGAGAATTCTAATTTGCGCTAGTGTCAGATAACTTGTACAATAAGGAGAGTTATTTCTGTTTATTTTAAGCACTTTTAGCTGAATTTGATTTATATAGAGAGGATGCGTTTTTTTGGCTAAACGTTATTTGACGATTGTTTTTGTTTATTTATTACTACTTTTTTCTGCTTCTGTTGGGATTCCAATTGTTTATCATATTTTTATGAGCACTACTTCCATTTCCAGTGTAGATGCCAATGCCTATAGTATGATTATTTGGTCGATTTTTTCTAATATTCTTTCGCTGATTATTATTTTCGCACTTCTTTATAAAAAGCCTGAGGAAAATAAAATCATTCTTGGTGAAAAAATGCCGCCGCTACGTAGTTTCCTTTGGGTTATTGGTGGAGTCATTGGTTTATATTTTGCGCAAATCATTTGTAGTATTATTATTTCGCTGATTTCCGGTAGTATTAATGAATCTGTTAATACAGAACGACTTGTGAATTTAACAAAAGCAGCTCCGATTTTCTTGTTATTTATTTCTATTCTTGGACCTATTTTAGAAGAACTTGTTTTTAGAAAAGTGATTTTTGGTGGTTTAAGTAATGTGATGAATATTCATGTCGCTGCGGTGATTAGTTCGCTTTTCTTCGGTTTGCTTCATGGGGATATTTCCTTCTTACTTACTTATTTTGTTATCGGGCTAATCCTTTGTTTTCTTTATACGAAAACAAAACGAATTTCCGTTTCGATGGGGGCTCATATTTTAATGAATACGATTGTTTTATTAATAAGTTTAGGTTTTATTGGAGGTTGATATGAAAAATTCATTAATCAAGCAAAGTTTTCTTTATTTTGCACTTGGATTGGTATTTGGCTTTTTTACTTTTGATCGTATAGTAGAATATGGCTATGATATTTTGGCCTATATTTTAATTGTCATGACGATGATTGATTTTGGCATTGGTATTGGCTTAATTATTGTTGGGCTTAAAAGGCGGCATAAAAAAAATCTGTAGAAAGCAAGTTTTTGCTTACCTTCTACAGATTTTTTTATTCGGTTTTCGCCGGATAGTTTTCTAGGAAATAAATCAATGTTTGTAATTCGGTTGTAAGATCGATGTGGTGTACACGAACTTGTTTTGGAACACTGATACGAGCTGGTGTAAAGTTTAAAATCCCTTTTACATCTGCTTCGATTAAGCGATCCACAGTTACTTGCGCCTCGTCAGCTGGAACCGTAAGAATAACTACTTCTACACCATTTTCACGAACAATTTCTTCCATATCATTTAAGTGATAAATAGGAATATCTTGTTGCACACTACCTACTTTCGCTGGATCTACATCGAATGCAGCAACGATTTTGATATTATTGTTTTTCATGAAATTATAATGTAATAGTGCTGTACCAAGGTTACCAACACCAATTAATGCTACATTTGTTTGTTTGTCTTGACTAAGTGTTTTACTAAAAAAGTCGAGTATGTATGCAACGTTATACCCGTATCCTTTCTTGCCTAATGCGCCAAAATATGAAAAATCACGTCGAATCGTCGCTGAATCAACTTTCACAGCTTCACTCAGTTCTGCTGATGATACTCGTTCCTTACCTGACTCATCTAGGTATTTCAAGTAACGATGATATAATGGTAAGCGCTTTGCTGTCGCTTGTGGAATTTTTGTTGTTTCCTCCATCATGCCTTCTGTCCCTTCTTCTTAAATTTTTTCTGAAGTTTGAAGCTTTTGTGAACTGTACTTCCTTTCACATGCTTGCTTATATACTATAAACATTTCACAAGGAATGCACAAACTTTTTGCTCACGACTTTAGAGCAAAGTTTTGTCCTGCAAAATATCTTGTCTTATCCTTCTTTTCTATTTTACGCTAAAATCACAAATAATGCGAGCGATTTCACAAACTAACCTAATATTAAACAAACGGCGGTTACATTGCGATTACTTAACTTTTAAGATAAACTGGTATAGAGAACATTCGAGGAGAGAGAATATGATTTTATTACAAGTTCAGCAAATTTCTAAATTCTTCGGTGCAGAAGTTATTTTGGATAATATTAAATTAGAAGTAAAAACGGGTGACCGTATAGCTTTAGTCGGTCGAAACGGTGCTGGAAAATCAACGCTACTTAAAATTATTGCTGGAAAAATGAGCTATGATAGCGGCATGATTTCCAAACCTAAAAGTGTAGAAATTGGTTATTTAGCACAAAACACCGGGCTAGAATCTACTAAGACGATTTGGGACGAAATGCTGAGTGTTTTCGCATCCCTTCGAAAAATGGAACAAGATCTACATGAAATGGAAGTTCGGCTGGGTGAACCAGAACTTTATAACCATCCTGAAAATTATCAAGCATTAATGAAAGACTATGACACTTTGCAACATACATTTAAAGAAAGTGGCGGGTATACGTATGAAGCAGAAATTCGTTCCGTTTTAAATGGTCTTCGCTTTTATCCTGCCGATTATGAAGTAGAAATCGCCTCGTTAAGCGGGGGACAAAAAACGCGGCTGGCACTAGCCAAACTGCTACTTGCTAAACAGGATATCCTTGTGCTGGATGAACCAACTAACCATTTAGACATTGAAACTTTATCATGGTTAGAAACCTACTTGCAAAATTACAACGGATCCCTGCTGATTGTTTCCCATGACCGTTATTTTCTAGATAAAGTAGTTAATCAAGTCTATGAAATCAGTCGAACGAAAATAGAACATTACAAAGGTAATTACAGTTCTTTTGTTAGCCAAAAACAAGCAAAATTAGAGCAAATGTGGAAAGAGTTTGATAAGCAACAAAAGCAGATTGCTAAATTAGAAGACTTTGTTGCAAGAAACCTTGTCCGTGCATCCACCACAAAACGAGCGCAGAGCAGACGAAAACAATTAGAAAAAATGGATGTTTTAGACCGACCTCAAGGCGATGAAAAAGCTGCTCATTTTGGTTTTCATTTTGAAAAACAAACAGGTAAAGATGTTCTCATGGTAGATAAGCTTAGTATTGGTTATGCCAAAGATAAGCAAGTCGCCGCTAACCTTACTTTTGAAATGAAACGTCAAGATAGCCTAGCGCTGGTTGGCCCAAATGGAATTGGCAAATCTACCCTTTTAAAAACACTTATACGTGATCTTCCGTCGCTTAGTGGTGACTTTCATTTTGGAGCTGGTGTAAAAATTGGTTACTATGACCAAGAACAAGCAAAACTCACATCGAATAAAACCGTTTTAATGGAGCTTTGGGACGATTATCCAGAGCTAAATGAAGTTAATATCCGTACAACACTTGGTAATTTTTTATTTTCGGATGATGATGTTTTAAAAAATGTCCAGTCGCTTAGTGGTGGCGAAAAAGCAAGGCTCGCACTCGCAAAACTCACTTTACTTCAAGCAAATGTCCTTATTCTAGATGAGCCTACCAACCATTTAGACATTGAAAGTAAGGAAGTTTTAGAAGCTGCTTTAATTGATTTTGAAGGAACGATTTTATTTGTATCCCATGACCGTTACTTCATTAACCGTATCGCTTCCAAAGTAGTCGAACTAGCGCCCGAAAAAGCAACTGTCTTCCTCGGCGACTATGACTATTATCAAGAAAAATTAGCTGAAATGAAAGAACTCGCACGATTAGAGGCAGAAGAACGCAGGGAAAACGGCGAAGAAGTAGCTGCCACTGCTTCGATGCGCAAAAGAAATTACCAAGAAGAAAAAGAACAGCAAAAATTACTTCGTCAAAGAAAACGCAAACTAGAAGAAATTGAGCAACAAATGGAAGAAACAGATACAATAATCGCTGCACTCGAACTTGAGTTAACCAAACCAGAAATTTTTCAAGATCATGAAAAAACGCTTGAAATCACTGGGAAATTAGATGCTGCAAAAGAGATTGTAGAAAAATTAATGGAAGAATGGGAAGAAATAAGTGAAGAACTAGAATCTATCTAATCTGCATAAAAAAAGGAGCATACAATGAAAAAGATTTTAATTATTTCTGGTTCTATTTTGATTGGATTACTTCTTATTATTACTATTAGCGCAAGTTTTTATTTATACAGCTATGCGTTAGCTCGCGATAATACAAGTATGGATGATCAGCCGACAACCGATGTGACAAGTGCTACTGCCAAACTAGCCAAGAAAAATCGAGTAGAAAATCAAGCGTGGATGGAAAACCAAAAACTCATTCATTGGACAGAAAAATCAAGTGATAATCTAAAACTAGAAGCCAATTATTTAGAAGCTGCTCAACCTTCTAATACAACTATTATTCTTGCCCATGGCTACCGCGGCAAAAGTGGTAAAGTCGAAATGGCGGGACTTGCAAAGATGTATCATGAAAAATTTGGTTATAACGTGTTAATGCCCGATGCCAGAGCGCACGGGGAAAGTGAAGGCGAAAATATTGGTTTTGGCTGGCCAGAACGAAAAGATTATGTACAATGGATTAATCAAGTGATTGATAGAAATGGGGAAGATGAATCCATTGCTTTACATGGGGTTTCCATGGGTAGCTCCACCGTTTTAATGACTAGTGGGGAAAATTTGCCAAAACAAGTCAAAAGTATTATTGCCGATTGTGGCTACACTTCCATGGATGCAGAACTTTCTTATCAACTAAAAGCAATGTTTCATTTACCAAGTTTCCCAATTATCCCAACCGCCAGCTTAATTAATAAATTCAAAGAAGGGTTTTACTTTAGTGAAGCTAGCGCGACGAATGCTGTTGCAAAAACTGATTTACCCATTTTCTACATTCACGGTGACAAAGATGCGTTTGTCCCAACCTATATGGTAGACGAACTATACGAAGCCACTAATAGTTATAAAGAAAAATGGATTGTAAAAGGGGCTGAACACGGACAAGCTTTTACAGTAGATCCAACAACCTATGAAGAAAAAGTACGGAAGTTTTTAGATAAAACAATGTAAAAAGTAGCGCTCATTAAGTTGGGCGCTACTTTTTTACTTATGTTTTATTCCTTTGTTTTGTTCGAAAAAAAATGAATAGATTTGTTATGCTAACATAATTTGCTTGCTTTAAACAAAGAAGTAAAACTATACCAATCGCTAATTGTGTAGGATAAATATAAATCATATCTGCTAACCAATAATTAATTCCCATAAATATTCCCGCTATTAATGCTGGGAGAGTTAAAACCCCAACTATTAAACCAAGACCAACTAAAAGTTCTCCCCAAGGTATTAAAATATTAAATAACGCTGTATTTGGACCAACAACATTTTCCATAAAAGCTTTATACCAGTCTGGCGAATCTGTATTTCCAATGACACTTGGTACTAGTCCAGAAATATCAAAGTGAGCCTGTATTTTAAACCATCCTTGATACAACCAACTAATACCTAGTCCCACTCGAATAATGGAAAAAAGTATATTAGCGCTAAGTTTGACAATTAACATCGAACCTCACCCCTCAGCTATTTAACATTGCTTGCCCGAATGTTTCATGCGCTTTTTGACAATAAATTACGACTGTATTGTAATCTGCTGAATTAATATTATCTAATGAAAAAGTTTGTTCCTTCGCCTTTAAGTCAATTTTAGCTAGTTCTTTTCCAGATTCAATATCACCATCTTTGGTTAAATATACATGAAGATCTGGTCCTTCATCTGTCACAAAATTTGTGAACATCAACTTATTATCTGTCATTGTCACATCTCCACTAACCTTATGACTCCCTGCACCTGAAAACATTCCTGTAAGCATACTATCCGTCATAGCACTTTCATCCATCGTATCCATTAATGCTGCTGCTCCAAATTCCTCGTGCGCTTTTTCGCAGTATATCAACACATGATCATATTTTGAAAGATCTTTATCGGATACATCAAAGCTTTGGTTTTTAGCTTTTAAGTCTACTTTACTTACTTCTACGCCGTCTTCTACATTATTACCTTTAACTAAATAGACATGTAAATCTGGTCCTTCATCTGTCATAAAATCTGTTAACATTAATTTATTATCTTTAATTTCTACATTACCACTTACTTTGTGACTCCCTGTTCCGGTCAGTGTTCCCATTAAATTCACTTTTTCATTTTCTTTCATAAGCATTTCTTTCTTATCAGACATCGTGACTTTATTTTCCTTGGTTTCGCTGTCACTGCTAGAAGAACTAGCCTCACCACATGCCCCTAAAACTAATGCCGCTCCTAATACTACAGAAAATAATGCTACTTTTGCTTTCATAATTAATTACCCCTCTTCTTTAATTTTTTCTACTAGTTCATCATAGCAAGTAAAAGTGAGGTAACTTTTATGGATTTCTTAGGTATTTCTTAAATTTTCGCTTATTTATTCATTTCCATCCCAATACGGTATCGTTAAAATAAAAGTACTTCCAACAAAACGCTCACTTTCAACCTGTAAAGTCCCTCCGTGAAGCTCTGCTAAGTTTTTTGCGATGTGAAGACCTAACCCCGAACCGCCATGCGCTAAGTTTCTCGATTTTTCTACACGATACAGCCGTTCAAAAATCCGCGGTATATCTTCTTTTGAAATCCCTTGGCCATAGTCTTTCACAAAAAATAATGTGGCTTCTTCTGTGCTAGTAATAGTAAGTTCTATCTCCGTCCCAGCATCCGAAAACTTCAATGCATTTTCTATTAAATTGCATAAAATCCGTGTTACAAAGGTTTGATCAGCATATAGAGTGTCACAACCTGGCTCTATCGTTACATGTATATCCCGATGTTCTCGTTTTAACTGTACATTAAAGGATTCCAATACATTAATTATTAATTGATCCAGCCAAATTCGACTTCGGTTTAATATCGGTTGTTTTTTATCAATAGCTGCTACATCCATTAGCTCGTCCACTAAATCAGTCAGCCGGATAGTTTCTCGTTGAATGGTTCGCAAATATTGTTGCTTCTCTGTTTCAGTCACAATCATTTCATCTAAAAGTGCTTCGGAAAAGGAACGTATCGAGGCGATTGGAGTTTTAATATCATGGGACAAATTTGCAATTAACTCCTTACGCGTTTCTTCGCCTTCCTTAATTTGTCGAAACATCTGATCTAATTTCACGGCCATTTCGTTAAAATCTTCCGCTAACATTCGAGTTTCTTTTGGACCTTGCACTTTTGCTTTCCCGGAAAACTCTCCTTTAGCGATTTTACGACTTTCTTTGCTTAACGTATCAATCGACTGAAAGGCAGGACGCATCAATAAATAATTAATAAAAAAAGCTAGCGTACTCGCCCCAAGTGTAATTAAAATAGTAAATACAACTAATTCTGTTTTAAAAATCATTTTATATGCGCTAACTCCCAAAACAATAGTAACTATCAGAACACCGATGCCATATGAAAATAAATTAAGTGTGCGCAATTTCATGATTCCACCGCCATTTCAAATTTATAGCCTAACCCCCATACCGTTTTGATAAAAATTGCTTTTTCATCATTCGCTTGTAATTTTTCTCGTAAATGATGAATATGCACATTAATTGTATTAGCGTCTCCATCATATTCATAGCCCCAAACACGTTCCAATAGTTCCGACTTCGAAAAAACTCGTTTATTCTCACTAGCTAAAAGCCAAAGCAAGTCAAACTCTTTAATGGTTAGCTCCAATTCTTGCTGGTTTACAAGCACAATACGTTTACTTTTATCTAAAAATAATGAGCCGTGTTTTAATGTTTCTGGTTCGGAGCTACGTTTTGATCTTCTTAAAATATTTTTCACTCGTAGTACTAACTCTCTTGGGCTAAAGGGTTTTGACATATAATCATCTGCCCCTAAAGTTAATCCATATAACCGCTCTTTTTCTTGTGTTAAAGCACTTAAATATAAAAATGGTGTGTCTTTTTCTAATTCCTGAAGTTCCATTACTAATGTATGTCCGTCCATTTTGGGCATCATAATATCGACCACCAGCAAATCTACATGTTCTGACTTATAAAGTTGTAAAGCAGCTTCACCATTGTTTGCAGTTAAGACGCGAAATCCTTCTTTTTCCAGGTAACGCCTACATACATCAACAATTGTTTCTTCATCGTCTACTAATAAAATTGTATCCATAAGCCTATCACCTCATGTTTTTATTTCAAAAATTGGTTAGAAAACAGTATCTTAGTATGCATAAAAAGACATTTTTACACTATTATCATACTAGAAAAAGGTTGTTTATTACTTACCTAATAATTATGTAATTCTTAAGTTTAGATATACCAACAGATGTGTATCGGTTAATTTGGATTATTAATAAAAAACAGACCATTTCCTTCCAAAAAGCCTTGGAAAAAATGATCTATTTCTTTAAATATCTTCTAATAATAAGCCTGGATTAGCGTTCATCTCAAAACTACCGCGTTTTCCTTGTAAAAAGCTTACAGTACCAGCAGCGGCAATCATCGCAGCATTGTCACCACATAATGATAGTGGTGGAATGATTAATTCTGTTTCGGGAAGTTCGATTTCAACTTCTTGAATAAGACGTGCGCGTAACCCTTGATTGGCTGCTACACCTCCAGCTAGTAGCAATTGTTTAACTTCATATTTTTTAGCTGCTCGAATTGTTTTCGCCACTAATACATCAATCACGCTCGCTTGAAAACTTGCTGCCATATCATTTGGATTTGGCTCTTCGCCGCGCTGTCTTAAATTATGCAACGTATTTATAAAGGAAGATTTTAAGCCACTAAAACTAAAATCAAACGAATCATCATCCATCATCGCTCTTGGAAAATGGAATGTATCCTCGCCGTCTTTTGCGAGTTTATCAATTTGTACGCCACCAGGATAAGATAAACCTAGTGTTCGCGCCACTTTGTCATACGCTTCTCCAGCCGCATCATCTCTTGTTTCGCCAATAATTTCAAAATCATTTTCAGCGCGCATTAAAACAAGCTCTGTATGCCCGCCACTAACGACCAAAGCAAGTAACGGAAAATCTAGCTCTGTTTCAAAACGATTCGCATAAATATGCCCCGCAATGTGGTGTACACCAATTAATGGTAATTGATGCATAAAAGCAAGCGTTTTAGCTGCATTTACACCAATTAAAAGCGCACCAACAAGACCCGGTCCTTCTGTAACTGCGACCGCATCTAGGTCATCCATTGTTACATTTGCTTTTTTCAACGCTTCTTCAATCACTATGGTAATTTGTTCCACATGATGTCTTGAAGCAATTTCAGGTACTACCCCGCCAAAACGTTTATGACTTTCTATTTGTGAAGCCACCACACTGGAAATAATCTCATTTCCATTTTTCACGACAGATGCAGCTGTTTCATCACAGCTTGATTCTATCCCAAGAATTAATGTATTTTTCATCATAAGTCCACCCACATCACTAGCGCATCCTCTTTCGTATCCGGATAGTAGTTTTTCCGAATGGCGCCATCTTGAAATCCTAATTTTTTGTAAAGTCCTTGTGCTACATCATTTGATACGCGAACCTCTAAAGTTATTCGAATAACACCGCGCTCTTTTGCCATTCGTATTATTTCACGAAGAAGCGCTTCCCCGTAGTGATTTCCCTGATAATCTGGATGAATTGCAATATTCGTTACATGCCCCTCATCAAGCACCAGCCAAATTCCAGCATAGCCTACTACTTCCCCATTATATGTTGCTAGAATATAGGAAGCATATTGATTAATAATAAATTCATTTCGGAAAGCGGCTTCCGTCCAAGGTACTGTAAATGAAGCCTTTTCGACATGCATAATACTTTTTAAATCAGCAATTGTCGCTTCTTTAAATAATAGTCCTTCTTTCAAACTCACTCAGAACTCCTCGATTCCAGCCATTTGCTTTCCGCTTCTGCAAGTTTTAAATAATCAGGAATAAAAGTGTCTGCTGGCTCTCCGGTTAATTGTTCTGCTAATTTTACTAAAGAACCCGCTCGAGCGTAAGTATAATCTGCACTGGCAAAAATCGCTCGATCGCCAAGGGTTTCAGTAATCATTAAGCAAATTTGCTCGTTCAATGTACCCGTAAAGAAAATGGCTTCGTTTTCGCCACTTTGTTGTAATTTTTCCAGTAATTCAGCAAGTGCTATATGACTGTCAGGTAGGATATTGCTCATTTCCCCTTGAATTGCTTGGTAGACACCTGCGTAAACATTACCACGACGCGCATCCATTAAAGCAACCACTTTACCAGAAAAATACAAACCATTTTCAGCTAAAAGTGCTAAAGAAGAAATTCCTACAATTGGGATTCCTGCATCCCATGCCATCGTTTTCGCCACCGTTACACCTATTCGTAGTCCGGTATAGGAACCTGGTCCTTTTGCAACCGCAATTTTCTTTAAATCAGTTGGTTTTACTGAACATTCATCCATTAAAGCAGCAATCGCAGGTAACAGTCGAACGCTATGATTTTTTTTCAAATTTGTTGTATATTCCCCAATAACTACCCCATTATTAAAAAGTGCTATCGTCATCGTATCAGAAGATGTATCTATTCCCAGTATCATTTCTGAAAAACCTCCATCGCTAGTTGCTCATACCTTTTCCCAACTGGTTTCGCAACTATTTTCCGTGTATTCTCATCTATATGAAAAAGTTGAATTTCTAAGTATTCATTTGGCAAGTCTTCCCCAACAAACTGGGCCCACTCCACCACGCTCACTCCATCACCATAAAAATATTCTTCTAGACCCAGTTCGTCAGCCGAAGCATCTTCTAACCGGTATACATCCATATGATAAAGTGGCAATCGTCCTTTTTTATATTCTCGAATTATCGTGAAGGTTGGGCTTTTTATCATTTGTGGAATCAATAACCCTTTACCAATACCTTTTGTAAAGGTGGTTTTTCCAGCACCAAGATCTCCTTCAAGTAAAATCACATCACCTGCTTGAAGTTTTTCCCCGATTTGTTTTGCTAGAAGTATTGTGTCACTTTCTTTTGTTAAAACTAATTCGAATTCCATTATCTCACCCGTCCATCATTTTCTCTACATATCATACCACAAAGCAGGCTTAAAATAAAAAACAAAAAACGCAATGACCTGAGTCACTACGTCTTTTAGAAACATTATAGTCCTGAACCAGTTAAGTCCATTCCACTATACATTTGTGTGTAAAAATCTGATATAATTTTTGATATTTCTTCACTTGTAATAATTTGATCTTTTGTAGGGAAGTCAGCAATTGGAATAAATTCTTCTGCTTTCGTTTCTACTTTGAATGCAATAGACTGTGGTGCATCAGCTGTTGATTTATCTTCCACTTTTGCGTTTAATGTTAAATTATCTAATGAGTTGTCTTTACCTGGTTTAATGGAAACCTTGAATTTTATTGCTATATCTTTGTTATCTTTTAATTCTTTTGAAGCTTTTTCTAGGCTTGTTTTCATATCCGCATAGGTCGTTTCAAAGTCAGTTACGCTATTCGCACCTTGACTTTCAATAATTACTTTAAAATCTTCTTTTACTTTTTCATCATCCAACAGTTTAACTGCTTCGGTTGTTAAATTAACAATATCTGTTTTTGTTAATGTTACTGAAATCGTACCATTATCCGCTTTTGTAAAACGATCTTCTTTTAGTCCAGCAAAATAGTCATTTAATAGTTTGGAGCTTCTTTTGTTTAAATCTTTTGAAGCTGCTTCTATTTTCTTCGTATCTACTTCTGTCTCAGGAAGTGTTTCACCCGTCATTGTACTAGTTAGTTCTTCTGTGCTGATATATTTATTTTTTAAGTCTGGAAATTGTGTATTGAGTTTAGACCACATACCATTAGTTGCTTGGTCTAAATAGCTAAGTAAAGATTCATCTGGTTCCACAATAGATTTTAGTGGGATAAATGCGTCACCAGTTTTTGTATTCACTAAGAAATCTAAATCTAGCGAAATTGGTAAAAGGCTATTAGACGATGTCACATTTAGTTTTGTTTCAGATTTATCTGTTTTTTCATCTGTAGAAGTCGTCATTGAAAATTTAATATCTTTCAACAGATTTATAGATGCTGCACTAGGATCAGTACTATCTATGTTTATATCTGTTACTCCAAAAGTTGTTGTATAAGTTGATTGCTCTGGTACGTTTGAACTATTTTTTAATGTTTGAATAAATTGACCTTGTGGTGTTTTTGCTGCTTTTTCTTCGGCACTCTCGCCACAAGCACTAAAAACAAGCAATGTTGCTAACAAAAGTGAAAATAAAATCCCTTTTTTCATATGAAGTCCTCCAATTTTTATGTAATACATTAAAGCTAACATAAAGATGGTACAAAAAACAAGCGCTTTCTTGATAATTCACTAGACAGACACAAATCCAAATAAAAAACATCTCCGAATAACGGAAAATGCTTTTATTTTGGTGTTATTTTTATAGAAGTTGTGCTTTCAGAAATTTTCCCTGGTGCAGGAGAAGTAATAGTAGATCCATCAGGAAATACAGCTTTTATAGTATCTCCATTTTTAATATCAGCCAATTTCATCTCTTTACCAGTGGATTCATTTGTTACAGCGGTATTGCCCGTTACGGTAATAATAACTTCACTAGAATAATCATTCTTTACTCCGTCCCAAGTTAATACACCATTGACTGTTAGCTCACTATTGTTTTCTAATAAACTAGCATCAGTCACTGTCCCATCAAGCACTAAAGCAGGCACCGTTTCTTGATTACAACCTGCCAAGAATAATACGATTAATAACATCGGTACAATTACTTTTTTAAAACCCGTCATCTTACTTTCTCGTCCTCTCTGAAGCTTATCGTTCTTTCTAGCATAGCATTTTGAGGATATACAGGCAATCGTTTTCTTATTTTCTTAAACAATTCTTATAGACCCATCATTATACCAGTAAAAGCAGCTATTAATCCAAAAACATAACTAAGACCTAGATAAGAAAATAATACCCGAAAATTAGCCTTCCACTTTAATTCCATACTTTCCACTTTAAAGGTAGAAAAAGTTGTATAACCTCCCATAAATCCAGTACCTAATAATAGTTGCCAAACGGGACCTACAGCTGAAGAAACAAGAAATCCTAATAAAAATGAACCTGTTATATTTATAAAAAATGTCGCATATGGAAAGTTCGTTTTCCATTTACTTTTAATTAGTATAGAAATGCCATAACGAAGCATCGCACCAAGTCCAGCGCCAATACCAACCAGCAAGAAATTAATGAACATCGTGACTCCCCCTATTCAAAAGGTAACCGCTTAGCATATATCCAAGCTTTACCATCAAGAGTCCACCGATTAAACTCACAGTTATATAAGTAAGTGACAGTAATACTTCCCCATTTTGGAACAATTGAATAGCATCCACACTAAATGCGGAAAATGTTGTAAATGCGCCTACAAAACCAGTTCCAATACCATTTAAGACCACTTGTGAAAGACGTGATTTTTTCGCCAAAAATTGCATTAAAAAGGCCAATAAAAAACAACCAATTAGATTAACTGTTAAAGTCGCATATGGAAAGCTATCTCCAGTCAACCACAAATTAATCGCATAGCGACACATTCCACCCAACGCACCAAACAAACCAACATACAAAAAATACATTTTCAAAAACCCCACTTTATCAAAAACTACCCTAAAATAAAATGATTTCGGACAGTTATCATCGTTCCTTTTCTTCTATACTATAACGCAAACAATTCCTATTATTCAACTCACTGGAAGTCTTAAAATTGTACGCATCTTTTCTTGTGCTGTTTTTCTAGGATCACTTAGATAAATCTCATGATGCTTTCGAATTGCACCAGTATCATTTTGTAGTCCTTCTTCTTTCATAAATTGATGTAACTTTGTCGTTGTTTCAATCTCTTTACTAAACGGGCCAATGTGCATCATTTGAACACAATCCCCTTCAAAAAATCGCTCTAATTTCACATTACTTGTATCAATTGTTGGCTTTTTCTTCTTAGCTTGCATTTTTGCCCACTGAAGGACTTCTTCCGTTACAAAATCTGGTTGTCGAAGAAGTGAAGTCCATAACCAAGCATCTCGGTCCTCTAGATCAAACATTCCCTCAGACCACCAAAGACCTTCAAGTGGCGGAACAACATAGTCGATATAACCAGTTAAACGAGTCTCACCCATTTTACTCATTTTTATCGTATAAGCAATAGTATAAAGTGCCTGAACTGCTTCTTGATATTCCACTCCATCAGGATCTCCTTTACCATCTACCATTAAAAAATTAATTTCTGGGACAAATACACGTTCAGGTTTACGTTTTGGAGCATAAAGATTCTTTTCTGTTTTTTTAAAATCTATTTTTTCTGTCGTCATTTATATTCCTCCTAGTTAGTCATCCATTTGGGAATCTGCTGTCGAAAATTTTCATGACTTTCTGCCGTCTTTTTTGCATAACGGAAAAGCCCCTCTTTATTTCTACTATCATATTCGTATCTTTCAACATTTCAATAGATTTTAGTTCCAAAGTCTCCTCTTCTTTCCAATAAAACTCATTATACAAGAAGATACTTACTTTCCACTAGCAATATCCATATAAAATATTGACAAAAGAAAGCGTTCAATATTATAATTAATTTTGCTACGTACACGCGGTCGTGGCGGAATCGGCAGACGCGCTAGGTTGAGGGCCTAGTGGGGTAAAACCCGTGGAGGTTCAAGTCCTCTCGGCCGCATCAATTAAAATTAAGAATACTGTAATATCAATAAGTTTGTAGTCCTGCGCGTATACCAATTCCGCCACGACCGCAAGCTTTTTTGATAGGCTAAATGAGTCTCTAATCTAGTGGATAAGTCTAGTTGGGAGGTCTTTTTTTATGAGAAGAAGTAATCACTTAAGTTTAGAAGAAAAGGCAATCGTTTATCAAACGATTGTGCCTGATGATGATTTTGTGTTTCAGAAATTTATAAGATCAAGAAGGATTAGAAATGTACGAGAAACAACTATTCAGTATTATACGGATGCAATCAATGTACTAAAAAGAGATAGGGAATATATTCATGTTCAGAAGCCTATCATGCATCTTTCACAGAGAGACCTTGAAGACATGATTATGTATTGGAAAGGTTTTATGAGGGCTAATACAATTAACAGCAAAATAAAGGCTTTTAAAGCGTATTATAACTTTCTTTATCAGCAAGGTTTTATAAAGATAAACCCCTGTGAAAATCTCAGTTTATTGAGAGTCAGAGAAGAAATAAGAGAGACTTTAAATCCAGATGAAATCAAAAAAATAGCTAACCATTTCAAGAAAAAAGAAACGTTTAGCTCCTATCGAGATTTGGTTATCTTTCAATTGTTATTAGATACAGGAATACGTATTTCAGAAGCAGTTGGTATTAATATACAAGATATCCATAGTGATTACATTATTGTTGTCGAATCAAAAAATCTTAAACAGCGGATAGTTTATATTTCAAAGAGAATGAGAGAGAAACTAACTTCTTATTTAAAGATACGGGGTAATCTTTCACATACTAAAGTATTTATCAATCGAGATCAGCTTCCTTACAGTAAAAATACGTTTCAACAGAACCTTAGAGAGGCTAGGGTTCTATGCGGGATACAAAAGCAAGTAAGCCCTCATGTTTGTAGGAGGACTTACGCTAAAAATGCAATTTTATCAGGTATGGATGCTTTTTCACTAGCTACATTGTTAGGTCATTCATCCTTGGAAGTTACTAAACGATATGTTCAGATATGGGGAAATGATTTAAAAAAACAGTCTAACCTAAAAAAAGATTATAGTAATTTATTTTAAATTTATTCGAGCTTGAGAAGCTGAAATCTTTGCTAAAACAGTAGAAACGAATTATTTTTATTCCTTAATAACCTGCTTCACTGCTCGAAGTAACCCACGTTTGTTATTTATTTCATCAATCGTGGCTTCATAAACAGTGATTGATTCCTCATCTTTTGTGATTTTAGGAACATCAAATTTATCAAATTTATTTCGTTCAACAAGAATGCTCTTCCCCTCGTTCTCATTGTAATAGCTAAGACAATCGATTTTTGCGTTAGGTGATTTTGATGCAAGTAAAGCAAAAGGATTATTATTTAACTCCCCATCATCACTAGCTTTGATATGTATGAAGTTGGTATTTTTGTCTTCAGTATTCCAATATTTTAGAAGATCTGAATTAAACTGTTTATTTTTTGAAATATTTTCTCCTTGTAATATATGACGAGTATTCAAATTACTAACTTTTAACTCAAGAACACGAGAATGTTCAAAAAATTTTAGAAATACTTCGTTACCTGCAGGTATATTTACAACAATCGGTATGAAGTCGGTATTAAAGATAATTTTACAGGCCTCAGTAAGTATAGCGTTAATTCTACTATATGCAATACCAGTGTCTAAATTTTTTTGAGGATACTTTCTATTTTGTACAAGCAAAGTATTTGACGAAAAATCAATTGCAAAAATAGTCCTTTCAAAGGGTTCAATACCATCTATAGGAACCCATTGTTTATCTTTAATTGTATTTGATGAGGCCACATATTCCTGACCTAAGCTACCTACTAAGACTCCGCGCTCATAAAAAACATCATTATTGATTAAATAACGTAAATTATGACCTGCATCAAAAACATCTAAATTATTTAAATAGTTTACAAGTTGCTCTTCCTTTCCGTTAGGTTTTAAATCAGTAAATAAGTCATAAATCTTAAAATTCATAAATGTCCCACCTCCGTATGTGATAATTCAATCATACCATATTTAAACGCGGTGATAAAGCGCTTTCTTTTAATTCATTTGTAAGACATCTTTTTGTATATTGTAGCCTTAGGAACCCCTGTAATCTTTACTATATCTGCAACAGATAAATTATTTGAACCTCTATTATGCATCAAATATAAGGCTTGTTGAATATTTGCTTCAGGTTGCCCTTTACGCCCTAATTTTTTCCCCGCTTGTTGTGCTCTTATCTTTCCTTCAGTGGTTCGATTGACAATCATATCTCTTTCGAACTCAGCAAAAGCACCTAGAACATTAAATAATAATTTCTGCATAGGATCACTCTTAGCATTTGCACTAAAAGTCATATTATTATCAATAAATACAACAGTTACTCCTTTTTTAAAAAATTCATTCATTACATTGTTTAAATCAATTATGGATCGTGCTAAACGATCTATTTTTGTTATATAAACAATATCACCTTTACGTGAATTTTTGATTAAATCTTTTAAAGCTTCTCGGTTTCTTGTAGTGGTAGCAGTTTTTTTTTCAATATATAAATAATCTTCTTCAATACCTTGTTTGAGCAATTTTTCTTGTTGGGTTTTTAAATCTTGACCAACAGTACTAACTCGAGCATATCCTAATTTCATAAAAACACTCCTTGTCTATAATACACAATAATATATACTTTTATTATAGACTATCTATTAGACTTTATTCAAGTTAAAAAACACTTATTAATAAGCCAAAATTCAGAGTCTCGATTTTAAGATATATAGACACGTCTGAAATAGATGTATTTTTCCGACGGAAAGCGTTTGATTAATGTCTATTTTATCATCAATAATGAAAATGTTGTGATGTATGGAAGGATTTTTTTAAAGCACTACAAATCTAAAATGTGGCAATAGAGTCCTAGTACTTTTTGTTTATCGAAAATTTGTATCTGAAATAAAATCATTAAGTTGACACTTTCAAAGCGAAATTAAATTCAAATAGGATTTGCCCTACTGACGAAAACAAATAATATACATTTGCAACAGCTTGTTCTAAAATTTCTTAAGGACCACGAATATTTATGTACCTAATCTGATATAATAGAGATATTGTAGTATAAGTTGAATTTCAAACTGTATATATTTCTAATACTAACTAATTAAGAGGTGTTGTTAATGAATTTAAAAATGAATCAGCTAATAGATGGGAAATATTCGGTGATTAAGCAGCTTCATGCATCGAGAACACTTCCATCTGAAGTTTATTTAGTTCAAAATGTTTTTGATGAGACTTTATATGTACTGAAAATTATTATGAAAGATACAAATCTAGAAAAAGAAGTATCAGAAATTTTTAATCGTGAGTGGAAGGCGTTAAAAAGTCTCAATCATGAAAATATCGTGGAATATTATGATTCTGGAAAAACAGACACATTTTATTACATATTGATTGACTACATTGCTAGATCAGAAACATTAGAAAAATTTATAGAGAAAAATACCAGTCTAACTTTAATAGAAAAACTCAAAATTTTTCGTGATATTCTTCTTGGTATTCAACATGCTCATGAGAAAGAAATTATTCACCGAGATATTGCACCAAATAACATTTTGATTACTAGAACTGAAGACAGAATGCAAGTTAAAATTATTGATTTTGGTATTAGTAAAATCAAATCTTTGATTTATGAGGAGCAGACTACTGTAAATCATTATTTCAACTATATGTATTCATCACCTGAACAAATCGCTAAAAAATATGTATCAAGCTTTACTGACGTTTATTCTCTCGGCAGAGTCCTTTTTTTTCTAATATCTGGGAAGAATCCAGATCAAAATTCGGAAGTGTTTCTAAATCAAATTAAGGATTTAGAAGTTGATGATGCATTGCAAAATATCATAAGAAAAGCGACTGAATATGATGTAATTTCTAGATATTCATCAGTCGAAAGTTTGTTGGGCATTTTAGATAGTGAGATTGATAAACTAGAGAGTCACGACTCTGAACTTGTTTTCAAACTAACCAAAACTGCTATTAAAGATCTTTTTCACATGAATATAATCGATTTTCCTAGGGAAGATGCTGCAAAAAGGTTTCTATCTCAAACCGGCTTTGAATACTATATCTATCGAACAAAAAATGAACAATACCATATTGTTTGTGGTTTAATTAAGTTCAGTTGTGCAGTTGAAAAATCAAAAGGTCTTATAGTTTTAATCCGAGCAGATGAGTTAGAAAGTTACTCGGTTCAAGAAAAAATAATTGCTCGGTCATTTCCTATAAAAACAAAAATTAATTTTGGGTCTCAATTAGTGAGTGATAAAGACCTCATGTACTTGTATCAGTTTTTAGAGAAAGTAGATGCTGAGTATCGAGATTTTATGAATCAAAAGAAGAATAAGCAAATTGAAGATCGATTAATATCAATTTGGAGTAAAAAAATAAAACAACAAGAACATTTACTACAGAAAAAGAAAAATATTGGGGATTATAGTCAAATTGAATATGATGTAGAGTCAGGCTATTATCATTTTATTATTGAGAGTATTGATAATGTCGATGATTTAGAGATTGGAAAAAATATTGCATTACAGAATAAATTAACTGGAAAACTAGAAAAAATAGGTGAAATTAAAAAATACTCAGACGAAGTAATTTATATTTCACCTGTAAGTAATTTTGAGCCTGAAAAGTACAATCAATCCGGTTGTTTTGGGATTGATTACTCAGATAGTCTGAAGGTAACAAAGCGTGCTAAAAATGCTCTTGATACTCTTAAACAAGGAATGGCTGAAAATAAAAATTTGCTTGATATCATCATAGATCCCTCAGTTGGAAGAATGAAAACAATTACAAGAAATGTTAATTTTGCAAATGAGAGTATTGACCTTGTTAACGGTCAAGCTGTAATTTCTGCATTAGGGACACAAGATATCTTTTTAATTCAAGGACCGCCAGGAACTGGAAAATCAACAGTGATTAACGAGCTTATTTATCAAATTAGACAATCTGAAAAAGATTCAAAAATTCTTTTAGCGTCGCAATCTCATGTTGCCGTGGATCATATCTTTAATAAATTAAAAAAATATTTTCCAGAAGATCTGTTAGTCAGAATTGGTAAAAGTGAGCGTATTTCAAAAGAGTCTGAAGCAAACAAAGTAGTCAATCAAACAAAAAAATGGACAACCGAAATCAAGAAAAATTCCATTCAGAATATGAATGATTTCGTTGAAGATATTAAACTGCGAAAAATTTTAGTTAATATTAGCGAGATGGATAATGGTTTTGTGGAAGAATATGAGAAAATCTTCAAAGGCAATTTCTCTAATGAAGATAAAAGTTTTACGAAGACTTTGGCGCAATGGTACAGAGGCTTAGATTCTTTAGATGGTTTTGATAATTTATTATTAGGAAAAGCTTCTATTATTGCCTCTACCTGTGTTGGTGTGTCATCAAATACAGTAATGAGGCAGATTAATTTTGACTGGGTCATCATTGATGAGGCTGCTAAATCAACTGTGCCCGAAGTATTGATTCCAATGATAAAAGGAAAAAAAATTGTTTTAGTAGGTGATCACAAACAGCTACCTCCAATAATCAATGAATTTGACGATGATATTATTAAGGGGAAAAGTTCAAAAAAATTATCTGAAAGTCTTTTTGAGGATTTATTTTTATTAGCAAAGAATACTGATATAGCAATTACTTTAAATAAGCAGTTTCGAATGCATCCTTCCATTTCAAAAATGATTAATAATGTTTTCTATTCAGATGATGGTGTAGTGATTACAACTGATATAACCCCAGAGGAAAGAATGCTTAGTTATAGGATAGCAAAACCGATAGTATGGTTGTCGACAGAACGTTTGCCAGAGAATCAGCAAAAAGAAACAACCTCAAAATCTTTTAATAATACATGTGAAGCAGATATTATTCTCAAAGAGTTGGAATATCTAGAAGCTAATAATACTGAGGGGAAAATAAAAGTAGGGGTCATATCAGCCTATAGTGGGCAGAAGTCGCTTTTGGAAAAATTGATAAAACCGAATAATAATAAATGGGTTAATTTGGAAGTTGTGATAGAAAATGTTGATGCTTTTCAAGGGGCAGAAGTAGATGTTGTTATTTATAGTGTAGTTAGGTCTAACGCTAGTAAAGCAATCGGATTCTTAAGCGAACAACGAAGATTAAACGTTGCTTTATCAAGGGCAAGAACTCAAGTAATTATTGTTGGGAATGCACATTTTATGAAGGAGGCATCAAAATTAGAACATAATTATTTTGAAGATGTTCTAATTTATATAAACCGATATAAAACAGATTGCGAACTAGAGGTGATTCAGAGTGGGGTATAGAAGTGACATTGGTCAGATGGGCAAGGAACTATTATCTGGCTATAAACAAATTGCTCTTATAGATGTGGCGATTCCAGTGTATTTCTTAGAGATTAGTTGTTTTTGCAATAAAGTTGAAACTTTACCAATTATTCAAGATACACTATTAAGGTTGATCGATCAAAAGTTCAAATTGATAGATATCCCTAAAATTATGGGGTTAGAAAATGATATGGAAATTTTTGAAAAAGCATTTTATGATTTATTATACTATGAGGTAATCAAGAAAAATGGAGTAATAAGCGAGGTTGGAAGAGACTATTTAAAAGATGATCAGCTGAACCGTTTTGTCAAACTAGATAAGAGAATATGTGTGGATGGACTTTCAGGAGACATTTTTTTGAGCAATCAACGTTATGTGAATGATCGCAATCTGCGAGAAACAGGGACTCTAACATTAAAAACGCAGATTAAGAGGCCTACTTTAGAACAACTAGATTTTTATAAGGTTAAAAAAATCTTGAATGAAGATAATGATAAAGAGCAAGTCATAGATA
Organism: Listeria immobilis; assembly: GCF_014322845.1. Lineage (NCBI taxonomy): Bacteria > Bacillati > Bacillota > Bacilli > Caryophanales > Listeriaceae > Listeria > Listeria immobilis. The sequence continues at coordinate 105,864 of NZ_JAASUA010000008.1, forward strand.
TTGTTAAAGTTAATCATACAGCCGTAAACTATAAAAGGGCTCAATTAGCAGTTTATGTGTCAACAACTTCGCAAAATTCTGTCCAAGTATTGCTGTTTGATCGTGCGATTCAATTATCAGAATATGATGATTTGATTGATGAAATTCAACTTTCGGATTTGATAAGTCTAAATATGGAGGATGGGAATTTCTTCTCTTCGGACAGTATGAGTAATTTTAAAGGTATTTCTGAACAGTTTGAAAAAGTTGTTAAAGAGGATGCATTTGAAAGGTTTGATCGACTTTTATTTGAAGCTAAGAATGAAATCCAATTGTTTATACCTTTTATCCAATGGACAATACCAAATTTAAATATGCTTAATATGATAAAAAATAAATTGAAAAGCAATTTGAAAATTGAGCTCACTTTAACAGGTGATCTTTTACCATCCAATTATGTTATGCGGAGAATTAGCCAGCTTGAAAAGTTAGCTAATGATTATCCAAACTTTGAAATTCATCATGATTTAAACTACTCTGCATATTGTGTGAATGTGGATAACTATCAAAACTGTATCATTGATTTCGATCGGAGAATAATAAAAGATAGCAATGGAGATTTAGTGCTATTGGAACCACTTTGTTATGAGTTGTCTCAAGATCAGTATAGACAACTAATGATTGATAGTCCACAGAGAGGATTTCCGACAGAAGTATTTAAATCAGTAAAAGTAGTAAAAGAAAAGCTGAAAAAAATATTAGATGATTTTTATCTATTTGATAAAGCTCAGCGATTACTTAGCAGAAAAACTTGGGTCCCTAGTGGATCTTCAACCGCTCAAGATCATGCAAGCTTTGAAAATATTCCATTAGTAACAAATAGAAATAATTATGAAGTAATGTTGACCGCTATTAACAAGTTCCTATTTGAGTCTTTAAAAGATAAATATAAGGCTAAATATTTTTTTGGAGATTTCAAAGATCTTTATCCGGAATTATTTGCCCTTATAAATAAGAATAGACTATATCGAAATGCAATCCAGCATACCTGCTTGGATAAGCAAGAAGATAGAGACCAACTAACCCAATATTTAAGTCAGGATACAGAAGGGAGATATCCAGGGTTATTTAATAACGGGTATGGAGCAATGCAATATTTATTATTAAATCAACTTCAACAAGCACTTAGAGATGAGCTAGAAAAAATAAGAAACTAAATCATACGTTCACTTCCTTTTTGGACGTTGTGATTACTCCGTTTCCGCGGCGGTTTTTTGTGCGCTAAAAAATGTCTAATAAGGCAGTCCCAAAAAGATTCTAGATAAAAGATGTTATATTTTAAATTTTATTTTGCATAATTTATAAAGATACGTTGCACAAAAATAAAATTGGTGGGAGGAGAAGATAAAAGAACAGCTTTCAAACATAATAGACAAGATGGTATTAATTAGCTACTATTAATGCTTTGTTTGAGTATCACTTAATGACATGGAGTGATACTCAAAACCGAATAATAAATCCAACACAATGGTATTATGTTAGATTTAATTTATAAGCAATAGCATATTATTTACATGAATGACAAACAAGTCAAGTCCCTTATTAATGGAGACTTGACTTGTTTCACTTATCAATAATAAATAAGATTGCTGTTTATGCTAATTTAAAAAGGGGCCACTTTTTATAGGTGCGATGGTTGAAAAAGGGACCACTACTAACTCACAATA
>NZ_JAASUA010000009.1:0-107275 GCF_014322845.1 Listeria immobilis
TGCCCTGCGATTACCAGTGAGACTTTACGTCTCATTGCTTTTCGTCTTCTTCTTTGTTCAGTTTTCAAAGGTCAGTTAGCCGCTTAAAATCTTGTTGTTTGAATGTTTTTGTTTGTTTTTTGCGACTTTTAAATCATATCATTTCAGCGTTTATCTGTCAACAACTTTTTAAATTTATTTTATAAATAAAATCCTTTTAAATCACTGCTATTGTAGCGCCGAAAACTAATATATCAAGTTTTGAGATATATGTCAACTGAATTATGCATAAAATTAAATAAAAATGAAAATAATATAAAAAAACACCTAGCAAGACTAAGTGTTTTTAATTATTTATCTAATTGTTTTGCTTTACATTCAGGACATGTACCGTATACTTCTAACCGATGATTATCGATTTCATATCCAGTTACATGTGCCGCAAAATGCTCTACTTCATCAAGTCCAGGATAATGGAAATCCACTATCTTTCCACAAACATTACAAATCGCATGATAATGGTTGGATGTTGAAAAATCAAATCGGCTTGAAGCGTCACCATAGGATAATTCTTTAATTAGACCAGCATCGCGAAAAACACGCAAATTATTATATACTGTTGCTACGCTCATATTAGGAAAGTTTCCTTCTAATGACCGGTAAATATCATCTGCGGTCGGGTGTGTATGTGAGTTAATTAAAAATTCAAGTATAGCATGACGCTGAGGGGTGATTCTCACTCCAGTTTTCTTCAAGACATCTACTGCCTCTTTTAAAGTTGCATTAGACACCGCCATGCACTCCCTTCCAAAAATAATTATTATATTAAATATAATACCGGAAATAAAGCTTCACTGTCAATAGAACGGCATAATTAAAAGCTTAATAACCTTTATCTAAATCTATTTCATTTCGCAAATCCGTATTTTCTTTAAAATGAACGATATTCTCCAACCAAATTTCAAAACTGCGATCCAAGTATTTATCTGAATGCCCTGATACGTGCGGCGTGATAGTTATATTTGCTGCTTGCCACAGTGCACTTCCTTGTGAAAGTGGTTCTTCTGGTAAAACATCTAAATAGAAATGTGAAATAAGCTTTCGTTTCGCTACTGTTTCTAATACATCTAATGAAACAGCACTTCCTCTTCCAATGTTAATAAAAACAGCATTGCGTTTCATTTTTTCAAAAAAGGCAGTGGTATAAATACCTGTTGTTTGTTTTGTTTGAGGAAGCACGCTAACAAAAAAGTCTGCTAAAGAAGCTACTTTTTCTAACTCTGTAATTGCATATGTTTGATTGAATGGTTCTACTGGTGTTCCAGTGGTATTAATACCAATTAGACGCATATCAAACGCTTGAGCAAATTCAGCTACTTTAGATCCAATCGCTCCTGCACCTGCTACTACAAGTGTTTTACCAGCTAGTTCTGTTATTGGCTCTTCACTTTCCCATTGTTCTTTTTTTTGCTTATCATAGAAGAAAGAAGCTTTTTTCACATGATTTAACATAAAAGATAGTGCAAATTCCCCCATTGGAATAGCATGAATTCCTCTTACATTTGCTACTTTTATTTTTCTGTCTTGAATAATTTTTTTTGGTAGTCCATCTATTCCTGCTGAGAAAACCATAATAAATTTTAAATTAGTAGCTCTTTTGACAATTTCTTCTGTTAGGTTCGACCCATATGTGACAATTGCATCGACTTCTGCTAAGTTGGCAAAATGATCGTTATTTCCATAATAGAAAGTATCTTCTGGAAATTGCTCTTCTTGCAACCTTTTCAGTTTTTCTGGCACATTAAGTGTGAACAAGGTTTTCATTTTGCCTCACTCCCGTCCTTTTTATTTTAAGTTAATTTTATGCTTTTTTTCACTTATCGGCAATTATATTGTTTTTTCGATTGCGACATCTCATTTTTTCGCATAAAATATATAAAGTATTAAACTATTGAGGAGATGACAAAATGAATCATTCGATGTCAGAAAAATTGCATGATGAAGCACTTTTACATATTGTTGGCGGGGTAAATAGTCCATCTAGATCTAACAAAGGTGTTGGTGGTGGTATTCCTGTTACTATGGAAAGAGCTAATGGTGCTTACTTTTATGATGTAGACGGAAATAAATATATTGATTATTTAGCGGCATTTGGCCCGATTATTACAGGACATGCACACCCTCATATTACAGAAGCGATTACAAAAGCAGCGCAAAATGGCGTTTTATATGGGACGCCGACAAAACATGAGATTACTTTTGCGAAAATGTTGAAGGATGCCATTCCCTCACTTGAAAAAGTCCGTTTTACGAATTCTGGAACGGAAGCAGTGATGACTACAATTCGTGTCGCTCGTGCTTATACTGGTCGTGATAAAGTCATTAAATTTGCTGGATGCTATCATGGTCATTTTGATTTAGTTCTTGTGGAAGCTGGTTCAGGTCCATCAACACTTGGTATTCCCGACTCGGCTGGTGTAACAAGGTCAACAGCTGAAGAAGTAATTACAGTTCCGTTTAATGATTTAGAAGCTTTTAAAGAAGCACTTACTGTTTGGGGAGATCAAATCGCTTGTGTTTTAGTAGAACCAATCGTTGGTAACTTCGGAATGGTTGCTCCTGCTGAAGGCTTTTTAGAAAGTGTTAACGAACTAGCACATGCAAATGGTTCTTTAGTAATTTATGATGAGGTTATTACAGCATTTCGTTTTATGTATGGTGGCGCCCAAAATTATCTTGGTGTTATCCCTGATTTGACAGCGATGGGTAAAATTATTGGTGGTGGTCTGCCAATTGGTGCTTATGGTGGACGTGTTGATATTATGGAAAAAGTTGCCCCACTAGGACCTGCTTATCAAGCCGGAACACACGCAGGGAATCCAGCTTCCATTTTATCAGGAATTGCTTGTCTAGAAGTTTTACAAGAAGAAGGTCTTTATGATCGCTTTGAAAAATATGGAAAAATGTTAAAAGAAGGTATTGAAAAAGCAGCCAATAAATATGGTATTGCTGTAACAGTGAATCAGATTGTTGGTGCGTTAACAGTATACTTTACAGATGAACCTGTTACGAATTATGCAGAAGCTGGCGATACAAATGGAGAAAAATTTGGTCAGTTCTTTAAAGGAATGCTGGAAGAGGGAATCAATTTAGCACCGTCCAAATACGAAGCTTGGTTTATTACCTCCGCACATTCTGAGGAAGATATTGAAGAAACCATTCGTGCTGTGAACACCGTATTTGCGAAAATGGTTTAAGGTAAATAGGTAATATTACTGTATAAACTTGAGAGAAACGTTATAATAGAAGAAGAATGAGCGGGATATTTAATAAGTCTCGCTCAAATAGTCTATAGAAAGGAATAACCTTCCATGAAATTCGGAGCTAGAATTTTGAAAACAGGTATTGCAATAACACTTGCGCTATTTATTGCCGAGCTTTGCAACTCACCTTCTCCATCTCTGGCAGGCATTTCCGCCGTTTTTGCTATCCAGCCTTCTATTTATAGGTCTTATCGTACTATTTTAGAACGTGCACAAGGGAATATTATTGGAGCTATCATCGCGATTATTTTTGGATTATATATTGGAAATGACTTTATTTTAATTGGTGTTGCCTCCATTATCTGTGTGGCTTTATTAATGCAGTTTCGTTTAGAAAATACGATTGGTCTTGCTGTTGTGACTCTCATTATTGTAATGGACTCACCTGGTAATGACTTTTTAGAAATCGCACTTATTCGTTTTGGAACGATTATGTTAGGATTGCTTGCTGCTTTTATTGTTAATTTATTTTTTATCCCGCCAAAATATGAAGTTTCGTTATTCCAGTTAATTTATAATACTAATAGCGAGATTGTTCGTTGGATTAAACTAAACCTTCGCCATGCTGCTGATTTTCCACTCCTAAAAAAAGATATGGAATGGATGCAAAAACAGTTGAATCAAACACGTAACTTATATGGATTTTACCGAGAAGAGCGTACTTTCCTCAAGAAAAGCGCAGTTTCTAAAGGTCGAAAAATTGCGGTTTACAGGCAGATGTTGCTTTGTTCGCAAAAAGGTTTTGAGCTTCTGAAAATTCAACATCGTTACGAAAATGATTATTTACAACTGCCACCAGATAAACAAGAATTAATTAGACAGCATATTGATTATTTAACAGATAAACATGAACAGTTACTTCTTACTTATATCGACAAAGTTTCTATTGATTTGGATTATGTCGAGTCCCATTTAGCACAAGATCCGCAAGATTTAATGCAACTTTTCCTACGTGAAATGGAAGAAACAGAAAAAGATGAGTATGAAGAAATGATGGACAAATATCATTTAATGCGTATTATCGCTTCTATTTTTGCTTATCAAGAAACTGTTGATTATTTAGAAAAATTAATTCATAGCTTTAAACTTCGACATACAGAAGAAAATCAGATTGATATTAATGTAAATGAAGAATAAACAAAAAACGAGCTTGGAAAATTAATTCCAAAGCTCGTTTTTTTAACGGTATTCCTTATACTTTTCATACCAAATGTCGATATAATCAGGTGAAAATGGACCTTTTTTATCCAATATCCAATGACTTAATATATCCACATTAGTCTTTAGTATCCTGTCTATGGAGTCTGGGTACTTCATTTGGCGACGGTGCTGCTCGTATTCGCCCTCATCAAGCAAATGAAACCTACCATCTGGGAATACTTTAATATCGAGGTCGTAGTCAATGTATTTTAGCGCTTGTTCATCCACTGCAAATGGTGTTCCTAAATTGCAATAGTGATAAATGCCATCTTCACGAATCATTGAAATTACATTAAACCAGTAATCACTATGAAAGTAGCAAATAGATGGTTCGCGCGTTACCCATTTACGTCCGTCTGCTTCCACGACCAATGTATGGTCATTTCCACCGATAATAATATTCTCTGTAGATTTAAGCACCACTGTCTTTTTCCAAGTACGATGAAGTTTACCGTTATGTTTGTAACTCTTGATCTGTATTATTTCTTTCTCTTTGGGTAAGTACATCCTTTATCCTACTTTCCTCATGTACTATCAAAATCAATATCATTATAACATAACGTAACACTGCAAAAAAACAATATTGTGCTAAAATGGTAGAATTTCATCAAAAAACTAGGATTTGCCTCAAAAATAAGTAATTTCTAGCTTATTATACGAGTAAAGTTCTTCCACCATCCACTAAAATCGTTTGTCCGCGAATCATATCAGCTTTGTCGCTAGTAAGAAATAGTACTGCATTGACTAAATCGGCAGGAACAATCATTCGGCCGGCTGGTGTTTTACTAACTGCATCCTCAAGTAACGCTTCCCTATTTGGAAAATGATCTAATGCCTCCGTTTCGATTAAACCACCTGAAACAGCATTGACAGCTATACCAAATGGAGCAAGTTCTACTGCTAAATAGCGGGTTAGTGCTTCTACAGCTGCTTTAGAAACACCCACTGTTGTATAATTTTCTAGATAACGAATTGATCCAATAGAGCTAAGGCTGATAATTTTACCGCCATTTCCACGTTGCATTAATTTTGCTGCTTCTTGTCCTGCAAAAAGTAACGCCTTAGCATTAATATTCATCGTCCAATCCCAGTGTGCTTCTTCTAACTCCATTAATGGTCTAAGTACTCCACTTGCTGCATTATTAATAAATATATCTAATCTGCCAAACTCTGCATCCACTGCCACAAATAGTTCTTTAATCTTTTCAACATCGCCAACATTCGCTTTAAAAATCTCGCATTTTTTGCCTAACTTTTCGATTTCTTGCTTTACTTCTTCTGCTTTTTTTCGATTTCTAGAAAAGTTTACTGCAATATCATAACCTTCTTTTGCAAGCGCGATTGCAATTTCCCGACCAAGTCCTCTACTACTTCCTGTTACAAGTGCTACTTTGTTCATTTATTAATCCCCCTTAAATTCTTTCCAAGCTTGCCACATTTTTTGGTAAGGTACTGGAAAAGCAAGCCGTTCCATTTCTTCTTCTGTTGCAAAATACCAATTTTCTTTTAATTCCGCTGATTGAAGTGTTGCTACTTGGATGTCCATTTTCCAAACTAAATGTGAGAAAACATGTTTAATATGTGCAATTGATTCTGTTTCAAGTAAAATATCTAGTCCATATTGATGTAAAAATTGTAACTTGGCTACTTCTTTGTTTTCTTTTTTAGTTATTTCAATGGTTGGAAACTGCCACATATTAGCAAGTAATCCGTTATCAGGTCTTTTTTCAATGGCGATTTTACCATCTTCTGAAAAAACAAGAATGCTTAGTAATTCTTTTGTTTTCGTTTTAACTTTTTTGATTTTTACTGGATAATTTGTTTCTACACCATTTTTATGTGCCTCGCAAAATGGTTGAAGTGGGCAAAGTAAGCACATTGGTTTTGTTGGCGTACAAACGAGTGCGCCAATTTCCATTAACCCCTGATTAAACGCTGCAGGACTTGTTTTGTCAATTAGTTGATAAAGCACTTCTTCAAAAATTTTTCTGGTAGATGCCTTCATTATATCTTCGCTAATTTCTAACACGCGAGCAATTACGCGCATAACATTCCCATCCACTGCTGGTTCCGCCTGATTATAAGCAATACTTAAAATCGCTCCCGCCGTGTATGGCCCTACCCCTTTTAAGGATAAAATTGTGGTTAAATCACTTGGAACTTCTCCTGAAAAATCTGCCATTACTTGTTTCATTGCAGTTTGAAGATTTCGTACTCGTGAATAGTAGCCAAGCCCTTCCCATGCTTTTAAAATATCTGCTTCATCTGCTTGTACAAAACTTTCCATTGTTGGAAATTGGCTCATAAAGCGATTGAAATATGGAATTACTGTGTCGACTTTTGTTTGTTGTAGCATTATTTCTGAGACCCAAATTCTGTATGGTTCTGTATTTTCACGCCAAGGCAATATCCGCTTATTCGCTTCATACCAGGAAACGAGTGCAGTTTGAAAGGCGGTTATTTTCGCTTCGTCCCATGTTAATCTGCTCATTTTTCTCATTTTCTCCTTGTAATTCTAATAGATTTCTAATGTGTGATTATCTAGATATGTAGTATAATGAAAGCAGGGAATAAAAAGATACCCTTTCTTAAGCCGATTTCTATTATACCGAATGCTGGCTTAATTGAATAGTTTTGTGTTTTACTTAAGTAATTTGACAGGTAATTTAAAGATCGATTATTAGAGGAGGCAAAAGTCATTGGATACTGGCACACACGTAGTAATGGGAATTGCACTCGGAGCATTAGCAACTGTAGACCCGGTAGTAGCCGGAAGTTCTCAAGCTGCCATTGGAATTATGACAGCAACAATTATTGGTTCACAAATTCCAGACATTGACACCGTACTAAAACTAAAAAATAATGCTGATTACATTAGAAATCATCGTGGAGTAACACACTCCTTGCCGATGCTTGCAATTTGGCCATTACTTATTTCATCTATTTTATACCTTTTCTTCCCAGCGGCCACGTTCATTCATTTATTGTTATGGACATTTATCGCAGTTGGGTTACACATTTTTGTAGATATTTTTAACGCCTACGGGACACAAGCGGTAAGACCGTTTAAAGAAACTTGGGTTGCATTTGGATTTATCAATACTTTTGATTGGTTCATTTTTGGTTCTCATGTAGTTGCTATCGCTGCATGGTTACTTGGTTCTCCAGCTGCTCCAACGTTTATCACGCTATATGCAATTTTAGCACTTTATTATATAGCAAGGTTTGTGACGCAGCGAATGATTAAACATGCGGTTCAAAACTTGATTCCCGACTCAGAAGAAATTATTATCGCTTCCACAATTCACTTCTTTCAGTGGCGCGTGGCAGTTACAACGAAAGATCACTATTATGTAGGTAGAGCTTTCAAACGAAACATTTCAATTTATGAAAAATTTGATCGCTTGCCTGTTCCCGATAACGAGATTATACGTTCTGCTAAATTAGATAAAAATCTCGCTGCATTTATTTCTTTTTCCAAAGTGTACAACTGGAGGATAGAAGAAAAATTAGACGGAACTTATGTGACTTTTACTGATTTACGATATCGAAGTAATGGGCATTATCCTTTTGTTGCTGTTGTGAAGTTAGATGATAATTTAAATATTGTCTCTTCTTATACCGGCTGGATATTCTCTACTGAAAAATTATACAAAAAACTAGCACCTGTTAGTATTTAAAAAAAGGTCCCGAAATGTTTTCGGGACCTTTTTTGTTATCTTCCTGTACTACCAACTCCACCTATACGTGATTCATTGGCAACAATATCTGTATCAGCAACCAAGTATTTCTGAAAAACACCTTGAGCGACACGTTCTCCAAGTTCGATTTCTACAGGCTCAGTAGAAAAGTTTTTAATGGCAATTCCGATATTCCCATCATTTCCAGGATTACTGTAATAAGATGAGTCGATAATACCCGTCCCATTGCAAAGTAGTAGCCCTTTTTTAATCCCAATAGATGAGCGTACATAAATATTTAACACTTCATCTTCTTGCATATAACTTTTAATATCTGTCCAAAAAATATGTTTTTCACCTGGTTGGATGATTACTGTTTCATTGGAGAAAAAATCATATCCTGCAGAGCCTTTATCTCCGCGAATTGGTAATGATATAACTTGATTTTCAAACTTTCTGCTCGCTTTATTTACAACTTCAAATCCTCTTACTTTCACGTGGTTGCCTCCCTATTTGTTTGGATCTTTTCGTTTTACTTGATGTAAAGAACTACCGTGACGTTCAATTTGTTGTCGAACATAGTCAGCGGCATATTCAGGCCCGCGATATGGGTATCCAGCTTTTGCATAGGAACTTTCAAAATCTGACCAAAGCATTTCGATCCACCATAACGCTTGTTCTTTATCTAAATGCGGATTTTTCGCCATTAAATCTGCAGTCAGCTCATCTAAATACGCATACATTTCACTCTTCCTCCTCAAAACTAATCTCATTTTCGGTTAGGTATGATTGAATTGTATCATAAGAAAAACCTTTCTGCATTAGTGATGTAATCGTTTTTTGCTTAGCTATACTTGGTTTAAAGCGTTTATTTTTGCGAATCGCTTTTTCTAATTGTTTCTGTAAAATCTCCAGTTCGTCTGCTGCATCGAGTCCACTTGTAACATTTGTAGCTACGAGTTTTGCAAGTTCACTTGTATATCCTTTTTGGATTAAATCTGTAATGATTTTTTGTTGTAATATTTTTTTTGCACTTTTAGTATTTCTTTTCATAATTTTTTGCGCTTGTTTTTCGGCGTTTTCAGCTTGGGCTTCTTCTGAATATCCCAAAATAACTTGACTAATGATTTCACGAGTTAGTCCTTTTTCCACAAGTTCTCTTTCAATCGTTCTTGGTCCTTTTAAAGTTGTTTTAATTTGTGTTTTTGTATATAACTCCGCAAATTCTGCGTCATTGATATAATCCATGTCTGCTAATTTTTTTAAAATCGCATCAATTGCGTAAGGCTCCATCTCTTGTTTTTTCAAGTAATCGCGAATTTCTTTTTCTGAACGAACTCGGTGAGATAAAAAATGGATTGCTTTATTTAGTCCTTTTCGTACCATATCTGCTTGTTTTATTTCTTCTATCTCAGCCTCAGTAATTACTTTGCCTTTCATAAGTTGGAATCTAGCGAGAACTTCTTCATCAACACTAAAGTTGTATTTTTCATCAATAAAAATATTGTAACGCTCTTTATTTTTTTGCTGGACACTGATGGACGTGATTTTCATAATACGCCTCCTTTTCTAATCTATCATACCTCAAATATTGGTTTTAATACTACTAAAAAGGGAATATAAAGTTAGATAATAAAGAGGTGATTAATTTGCATATTCTACTTACAGGAGCAACAGGTTTTATTGGCGATCATTTAGTACATGAATTAGAAAAATCAAATCACGAAATCTATATTTTAACTAGAAAACAGCTTAAAGATCGAGCGAATGTACACTATATTGAATGGTTAACATCAGATAAATTACCTAACTTGGAAGACTTACCAATTGATATTTGCATTAACCTAGCCGGGGAAGGGTTAATGGATGAAAAATGGTCAAATGATAGAAAGAAACTGATTGTAAATAGCCGCATCGAAGCTACTTCAGCGCTTTTATCCATTGTGAAAAAAATGAAAATAAAGCCGAAACTGTGGATTAACGCAAGTGCGATTGGAGCATATAACTCTTCCAAATCAACCATTTATTTGGATACAGAAGAAAATCCTTATGCAGCTAATTTTCTTGGGAAAACTGTATATGAGTGGGAAAAGACTGCTAGTGCTGCAAACGACTTAGGTATTCGTGTTGTTTATGCTCGATTTGGGCTTGTCCTTGGAACGGATGGTGGCTCATTCCCAGCCTTCAAAAAACTGTTTCAAACTTATACTGGTGGTAAATTAGGAAGTGGCCGTCAATGGTATTCTTGGATTCATGTTGATGATGTTGTTGCTGCAATGTTATTTATTTTTCAGCATGAACAAATAAATGGCATTGTAAACTTTACAGCACCTCATCCTGTACAAGAGAAAAAATTCGCTGAACGATTAGGTAAAAAAATGCATAAACCTTACAATACACCCATTCCTAAAAAAATGATTTCCTTAATTCTTGGTGAGCGAGCAATGACCATTCTTGATAGTCAAAGAGCTTATCCAGAAAAATTAATGAGCCATCACTTTGAGTTTCAATTTGAAACGTTGCAAGAAGCTATTGATGACTTAATTGAATAGAAAAAAGTAGATTCTGAATTACTCAGAATCTACTTTTTTGGTTGCTTCATCTAGTGGTATATCTAATACAACTTGATTATTGGCAAGCGGTCGTTTTTTCCCAACGAGGATCATTAATTGGAGCATTGTAAACGCAATAGAGCTTCGTTTTCTAAAAGCAACAAATTTTTGTTCCCATTCGGTAACATATTTGGATTTAAAATTTCTTAATCCTTTAAAACCATAAAATCCTTGACTATAGCGATATACTAGCCCTGCCAAACGTTCGCCGAGAAAAGCGTATTTACTTTCCCCAACATTGGCTAGTGGCGCCATACCAGCATTGAATATTTGGAAACCATCTTCTTTTGCTTTTTCAAATAGATTGATAAATAGAAAGTCCATTATGCCAGATGGTGCTTCTTTTGAATAGCGCATTAAGTCGATCGATGTCATTTCGCTCGTATAAGATGGCATCATTGTAGCAAAGCCGATAATAGTTCCTTCTCCATTTTTTGCGATAGCAATGCCTGCCTGTTCGATATAGTATCTGTCAAAAAAGCCAAGTGAGAATCCTTTTTCTTCTCTACCATCTAGCCATTCATCGGAAATTGCTCGTAATGTTTTCCACGTCTCTTTATTAAATGGCGGTTGTAACACTTCAAAAGTATATCCTTCTCGTGCTAATTTATTCATTAGCGCGCGCTCCCCTTTTTTCTTTTTACCGCTCATTGTAAAGCTTTGAACGTCTACAAATCCTTCTTCCCCTAGCTTGATAAAATCAAAACCGTGATCATGTAAATATGGAATCATCGTACCGCGAACTTCATAGAAGACTGGACGATAGCCAAATCGATCAGCATTTGTCATCACTTCTTCAATTGCTTCTTCCATTTTGTCCATATTACCTGTTGGTTCCCCCATGATGACCATTTTATCAGCAATTATTCGGTAAGCAAAAAGTACTTCTCCGTCTGCTGCCCAAAATAATAATTTATCACGTAAAAACATCGTATGGCTAACTTCATTTCCGCCCCATTTGGCTAAATGTTCTCGAACTTTTACTGCTTCAAACGGAGAACCTAGTTTTTCTTTTGTAGTGGAGAGATAAATGTAAATAATTACTAAGCTGACAACAGCAATGAAAACTCCAACGAAACCAACTAGCCACAAGTGCTCTGAAGCAATTTGTAAATAATCTGGAATTTTTTTGGAATGTTTAATATTAGGTGAATTATAAATACCGATAATTATATAACCTGCTAGACAAACAATAAATATAATACTGTCAATAATAACTTTACTCCACGTATAGACAAGTTTTTCACGATAGAATTCATTTCTTGCTAAGAATAAACAAAGTAAGACGATACCCAGAAACACTGCTTGTTTGATAGAAAAGACGCGAGCAAGTGTATTGAAAATTGCACAGCCGAGTACAATAAAGGTAATTATATATGCTTTTTGAGTTTTACATTCAATTCCACGAGCAAGTCCAAGTAATAAAAATCCAAAAGCTACTATTGTTATTTGCGATGTAAATAAGAAATTAAATGGCATAATTTTATAGAGTAAAGGTACATGATATATCGCATTTGGAATTGCCGATGATAAAATTAATAATAATCCTGAACCATATACAAAAATAACTAAAAAGCGGTGAGCTACCTTTTGTAAGAATAATAGTGGTAATCCTTCTAAAAAGTCATTAACACGTTTGCCCGCTTTTTGAACGAAGAATAAAAGTCCGACGAAAAACGGAATAATATAATAAAAAATGCGATAAAATAACATCCAAGCAAGTGCAAGTTCCTCTGAAATACCTAATTGACTTAATCCTAGAATCATTACTACATCAAAGGTTCCTACTCCACCTGGTACCATTGATGCAATTCCGATTACAGAGGCAATAACAAATAGTGGAAATACTTTAAAGATATCAACTGGTTCCCCAAGCATGATACCTATAATAGCAAAACAACCAAACGCAAATCCCCACTCTAACAGAGATGCAATAATTAAGGTTAACTCTCTTTTAATTGGTAGATCTACAAACAATGACTTGCTTTTCCATTTTGTCACTATAAACAAGATTGGAAAATACAACCCACCAGCAAGAAGCCACGGCCAGTATTTAATAAAATGGTTCGCAAAGCCTGGTATTAGTAATGTAGCAAGCGATACTAAACAATAAATGGATAAACCAGAAACAAGGAATAAAGCGATTTTTGAGATGGCAAGCAATATTTCTTTATGGGAAGCATTTTTTCCATAAAAACTAGCTCTTAAACTCGCTCCTAACACGCCTCCAAATCCGCCAATATTCGTAAAAGTATTTGTAATCCATCCTGAAGCTACCACATGACTAGGCGAAAACTTTCCAGGTAATAATTTTACAATAACATAATCGTATAAAAGCATTGGTGTAACTGCTATTAACCCAATAATAAACATTAGAAATATTTGTTCTGGGCTTTGAGATGTTAAGTTTGCTTTTAAAGAAGGATAATCAATATCCTTAGCAATACTAATAATTTCGAATACAACAAACGCCATCACAAAAGTAATAAATACAATTTTAACAATTGTGCTATTTTTTTGAAACCAATCATAGGCTTGCATTAATTTTTCTTTCATACTGATTCTCCTTAACTAATCCATTCATCTTCGTTTATTTATTCGTTTTCTTACCGGCGGAATAATATAGGCAAATAAAATACCAATTAAACCACTTAATGTATTTAAAATAATATCATCCACATCTGTTGAGCGGTCTGGTGGTAACGATATACCCTCAAAACCAGTAATCATCGTTGTTTGAATAAATTGCAGCAACTCAATTCCGCATGAAGTTAGAAAGACTACCATTAATGCCTTCCATCCAGAATTAGTTATCTTAAAGTATAGCAAAAAGAAAGATAACGGTGATAATAATAAGACATTCCCTATAATTTGAATAATAGTTGGCATCGTTGGTAAAGTTTGCGTAAATGTATTTTCGATTGTTGTAAATGGAATTAAATTAATCATTTCTTTTTGAATATGAAAATTTCCCGTATATATACTATTTACAAAATCGCCAATAGAGATATAGGCAACAAGATGTAATAAAATAAAAATATATAATATAAAAACGCAAAACCAGATAAAGTCTAGCCAATTTTTTAATTTTGCCATTTTAGCTAATATGATTGTTGCGATAAATAGCAAACAACTATTTGCTATTGTATTAATTAAATCTGCATTATTTCCAAATTGTAGTGCCAAGGATACACCATATAATAGGTATAACACAGGCAATAGCAATACAAAAAAACGGCATTTTTGGACTTGCATGTGAGTATTCCAACGCCTTCCATTTCAAGATAATTTCAAACTCTCTAAATGAGCTTCTAGTAATAGTTTAGCAGATATAAAAATGAAAAGAAAGGCTGTATATACTTACATTTTTGCAAGCTTAGGTAAGGTACACTAGTTCCCATTTTACCTTTTCGCAAAAAAGTGCTACAATTTCTTAATGATATTCGTGGAGGAGACTAGAATGAAGGAATTATTTGGATTACTAAAAGAAGGTAATAAATCAGCTTTAACAGCAGCTCTTGTTAATACAATTGTTTCGATTATAAAAGGTGTAACTTATTTTTTCACAGGTAATATCGCGATGTTTGCGGAGACTTTACACAGTCTTGGTGATGCGGCTAACCAATTTTTTGTTTTTATCGGTTCGGCATTAAGCAAAAAAAGACCAACAAAACGTTTTCCACATGGTTTTGGTCGGATGGTCAATTTAGTATTACTAGGAGCCGTTATTGTTGTTGGTATTATGGCGTTTGAAACCATTCGTGAAGGTTTTGCACATATAATTCACCCTAGTAGTTCCACTGGTTTCCTTATAAATTTAATTGTTCTTTTGCTTTGTACAGCCCTTGAGTTCTCCGTTCTTATAAAAGCAATGCGTGAAATCACACATGATGTTGGTTTAGATTCAAAAGGACTTGCCTTATTTAAAGATAGTATTCTTAACCTAAGCAAAGCCAAAGCAGCAACAAAACTTGTATTTCTTGAAGATTCTGTTGCTACTGGTGGCGGGCTTTTGGCAATGATTGCTGTGATTATTTCGCATTACACACCTTATCATCAAGCGGAAGGGATTGCTTCCATGCTAATTGGTGTAATGATGTTCATCGTTGTTGGAAAAGTCTTTTTAGATAATGCTGCCGGAGTTATTGGTGAGTCTGACAAAAGTATGCATTTAACTGTTGGTCAATTGGTGATGAGCGATCCTGATGTGCGTGATATTCAAGTATTAACCGTTCTTAAGGAAGGCGATGTATTTCATGTGGATGTTGAAATTGAGCTAGATCCTATGCTTACATTAGCTGAAGTAGATGATATTAAGGACCGATTAGAGGATAATATTGGTAAACTACGCGGTGTTGCAGATGTTCTTATTTCGTTTGATGAGGATGACGCAATTCGAAATTGGGAATACGGAGACGGTCGTTAATAAATAAAAAAGCCAAGTGTTGCCGTTGAAGGCTGCACTTGGCTTTTTGGTTACTATTTTAAATCTTCTGGGTTAATTATGGCTAGTACTTGATGATCCTCCCAGGTTCCATTAATCCGAACGTTTTTTATTGCTAAGCCTTCTAAATGAAATCCCGCTTTTAAAAGCACCTGCTTAGAACGCTCATTTTTTGGCATGACTCCTGCTTCAATTCGGTGAAGTCCTAAAATATCAAAGCCAAAATCAACCATTAATTTTACCGCTTCTGTCGCGTAGCCATTCCCATTATGTTCTTTATCTAAAAAATAACCGATAAAAGCGGATTGCAAAGATTCTCGTAAAATACTAAATAAATTAATTGTTCCTATTAAAACATCCTTCTCTTTTAAAAATATCCCATAGTAATATTCCACATCATTTGCAGCAAAATCTTCTAAACGTAAAATAAGCGCTTGTTGTTCTTCTATTGTATAAAAACGCTCATCTCGCTCCATTGAATAATTTTCAAAAAATGCTTTATTTTTTAAATGAAATGCTAGTTTTTGATCAATATCCGTTAGTTGAAATGGTTTTAGATAAATTCTTTCCCCTGTAATCCGCATCCTAACCCCTCCCGTATTTTTCTAAATTATAAATTTGTTTTTCAATGATTGCAAGTTATACTCTTTTTTGATTTTTATTTTATTATTTAGACAAGTATAGGATGATCGTTGAACCAAAAGGCTAATACTTCTACAACAGATAAAAAAATAACCTAATGAAAATAAAAATACCCACCTATTTATTTAGGCGGGCGTTTGTTCTAATTTTAAATTAGTTTTCAATTGTGCTTTAAACATCCGTCGCTATAATTTGTTAAATAGCCCTACCAAATCCTCTAGTATCAATATTCTACAACGTCCGCTGTTTCATCAAAAATCTTTTGAATTTATAGAATCCTATTTATAATGGCGCAGTCTTTCCTCCAGTGTCCCGGCATGTAGCTCAAATAAATGATTATCGAAATCATAAAAGTAAATTGATTGTCCTTCTCCGGGAACGCGAGCACGAGCTGGTTTTATTTCTGCGCCAACTGCTTCAATTTTGCGAAGATATTCCGCTATTTCATCAGCTTGAATTTCAAAAGCGATATGATTATATGTGCGATCTTGCAAAGAATCCCCTTCCATGATACATACCCATAACTCTGCGATTATAAAGAATTTCTCTTTGGAAAGGGAGAAAGTTTTTTCCCCACTTGCATAAACTTCTTTGGCATTAAAAATAGTTGTTAAAAAGGTCGTTGTTTTTTCTAAATCTTGTACAATTAAAGTGATATGACTTAATCCAGCAACCAAAAAAACACCTCATTTACTTAATTATTTTTAAGTTCTAAAAGTACCACTGTTTCCACATGTGCTGTTTGCGGGAACATATCCACAGGTTGGATATAGCGAACGCGATATTTTTTCGCAAGTAATGCCAAATCGCGTGCAAGTGTTGATGGATTACAAGATACATAAACTAACTGTTCTGCTTCTGCTTGTAGTAAAGATTGAATCAAACCTTGGTCGCAACCGCTTCTTGGTGGATCTACTATTACGGCATTTGGTTTAAAGCCTTCATTCATCCATTTTGGTAAAATATCTTCTGCTTTGCCAACTTCATAGTAGACATTTTCTAAGCCATTTTTTTCGGCGTTTCGTTTGGCGTCTTCAATTGATTCTGGAATAATATCCATGCCGCGAACTTCTTTTACTTTCGAGGCAAATGTTTGGCCGATAGTTCCAACTCCACAGTAAGCATCGACTAGAGTTTCACTACCTGTAAGTACGAGCGCTTTTTCTACTTCTTGATAAAGTCGTTCGGTTTGGAACGGATTTAATTGGAAAAAGGCACGTGCAGATAAATTAAATTCTAGTTCCATTAATTTTTCATGGATACTTTCTTTTCCTGCTAAAAGGAAGGTTTCTTCGCCAAATATAATAGATGATTTGGCTTGATTCACATTTTGCATTATGGAGGTTACTTCTGGTAACGCTGCTTCGATTTCTGCGAGGATTTCCCGTTTTTTAGGTAATTTTTTACTATTTGTAATAAAGACTAATTGGGTTTCACCGGTTTTTACACCTGTTCGAACGACAAGTGTACGAACAATCCCACTGCCAGCTTTTTCGTCATAAATCGGAACGGCATATTTTTCAAGCAAATCACGGACAAAATTCGTTACTTTAATAGTTGCTGGTTGTTGAACAATACAATCTTCAATTGGTACTAATTGATGTGAATTTACTCCAAATAATCCCGTCTCCACTTGACCACTACCAACTAAACGTGTTTGGAACTGGCTTTTATTGCGGTAACGCCATGGATCTTCCATACCAATTGTGGCGCGGATATTTAATTTTTGCGGATTTATTTTTGTATGTTTTTCAATTGATTGAATAACAATATCTCGTTTTAATTCAAGTTGAGCATTATATGCCACATGTTGCAGCTGACATCCACCACACGCTTCATATACTGGGCATGGTGCGGTAACTCGGTTTGGGGATTTCTTACGGATTTTGTTGATTTTTGCTTCGGTAAAACGATCACGTACTTTGACGGCTTCTACAACTACCTCTTCTCCGGTAATTGCGCCAGGAACAAATACAACTGCTTTTTTAAAGTAGCCAATTCCTTCCCCATTGATTCCCATACGTCTAATCGTTAGTGGGAATTTTTGTCCTTCTTCTACTGGATTTTGATTCATTATTTTCCTCCATCATTCCAAGTCTTCATTAATACTAACAAAAAAACATCGACTTGTCAGTAGTTTATGGCATGATTTCAAGACTTTCATCGACAATTATGCTATTTTCTACGGAACGGATCATCGAACAGTATTTTGGGGTTAGTTTTAATGCTTTTTCTAATGTTTTTGGGTTTAAATTATCACCGGTTATTTTAAAGTGTAACTGGATATGACTAATTCGATTTTCTTCCTCTGGTATCCGTTTCATCGTTGCATCAATCCATAAATCGGTGAAATGGATGCGCTTTTTTTGTAAAATATTTCGAAATACAATGGCACTACAACTCGCTACAGACATTAGCATTAAGTCTGCGGGTGAATAATCGGTCGAGTTTTCATCAATGAAAAATTCCCCTGTATCAAATCCATTTTTGGTATACACTAATTTTAATGGTTTGGTCATCCTAATCCCTCGTTTCTTCTCTTTTATCGTACAAAAAATCTCTTTATTAAGCAAACTCGTAGTATAATGAATAAATAGTCGGCCAAAAAAGGAGGCTACTCTCGTGATGAAAGGAGTAGAAAAAAACGTGATTGTTTTAGCTGGAATGATTGGTGCTGGAAAAAGTAGCTATACTGAACTAATTGCTAAAGAACTTGGGACAAAAGCATTTTATGAAAGCATTCAAGATAATCGAATTTTAGAACTGTTTTATGCAGACCCTAAAAGATGGGCCTTCGCGTTGCAAATTTACTTTTTAAATACACGCTTTCGAAGTATAAAAGCTGCGTTGACTGATCAAAACAATGTGCTGGATCGAAGCATTTATGAAGATGCCCTTTTCACGCAAATAAATTATGAGGAAGGGAATATTTCTGAACCGGAAATGGATACTTACCTTGATTTACTTGATAACATGATGGAAGAGCTAGAGTTTATGCCAAAAAAAGCGCCTGATTTGTTGATTTATTTACGTGGCAGTCTAGATACTGTTTTAAAACGAATTTCTTTGCGCGGACGTCCTTATGAGCAAATTCAAGATAACCCAGGGCTACTTGATTATTACAAACACCTGCATAGTCGCTATGACAGCTGGTTTGAGTCATACGATAAAAGTGCTACGCTTGTCATTAATATTGATGAAGTGGATATTAATAAACCAGCAGAGGCAAAACTAGTAATGCAACTAATCCACGATAAATTAAAACGCTAAAACAGGATGAGTCTGTTTTAGCGTTTTAATTTATTTCTCCTAATTGCTTTTTCTTCTTCCTAATTGCAAGCGTTGCATTAAGTTCTCCGCCTACCATTAAAATAATTCCTGTTAAATAAAACCATAACATCAGTATAATAATCACACCAATACTCCCATATGTTGCGGAATAATTACCAAAATTATTGACATAGTAAGCAAATCCAATTGATGCAACCGTCCAGCCGATAGTGGAAAAAACTGCCCCCGGAAATATACTTAATAAGGTACTACGTCTGTTAGGTGCGACCCAATATAAAAAGGTAAATACTACAAAAATAACAATTAACGTAACAGTCCACCGAAGATTATTCCAGAAACTAAGAAAGTCTTCTGAGAAATTTAAATGGTTAATTAAAAATAATCCAATTTGTTGCCCAAAGACAATTAATAATAAAGTAGCGCCAACCGTTGCAAGCATCATAAGTGTGAAGAACATCGATAATAAACGTTGTACCACATAATTACGTTTATTTGTTACTCCATATGCTTTGTTTAGTGCTTTCATTACGGCATTCATTCCATTAGAAGCTGACCACAAAGTTGCAATAATCCCAATAGAAAGCAAGCCCCCGTTTTTCTGGGTTAATAGGTTATTTAAATTTTCTTCTAAAAAGTCTAAAATCTGCTCTGGTGCAAATTCTTTTAACATATTAAAAACAGAATCTTTGTCAATATGCATATAAGCAAGCAGTGTTGCGGCAATTAGCATCATTGGAAAGATGGAAAATAACATATAATAAGCTAGTTGTGCTGCATTTCCAGATACGTCATTTCGCCCTACGCGAACACTAATTGTTTTTCCAACTTGAAAAATACTACTTTGCTTTACAAATTTGACTGTTTTCTTCCACACGTATAGCACTCCTTCCCTAGTCATTCATCTGGAAGTTTTCCAACTATTATGGTAAAATTTTGTCTATTAGTTTGAAAGGAGCAAAAAGATGAATCTTGAAACCCCTTCACAGGAAAACTTGAATTTTATGTTAACCGAAATTACGACTAAATTAAAAATGGTAAATGTTGGCGTATTTGAAAATATCCAACTTGACTCTGTTGATTATAACGCACTTATTGAAATTTATCAGCTAATTAAACGTAAATCAACCTTTAGTACTCGCGAAATGCAGCTATTTGCAGAAGAACTTCGCCGGATTAGAAAATAATAAAAAACTGGAGCCACTTTTTAGTGGTTTTTTGTTTGGAAATAATTCACTCCAAAATCAATTAATTCGCGCATATCATAAATTTTAGTTGGTGCTCCTGAAACAGTTGTCGGATGGAAATCCACTTTTCTTTCATATGCACGACCTAATGCAATAAAAGCCTCACTATCATATTCAATTTCTTGATATTTTTTCCAGGTTATTTCACCTTCTTCTAAAAAAGCAGCTTGATTTTCTACAAGTGGAAACGAGTTAGAACGTTCTTCTGCCAAATGTAGCGATGTATTATTGTTATTATCCACACCAAACAAAATTATTTTTGCTGAAAGTTTATATAATTTTCCTAGTGGCGACTCATCACCTAAGCTTTTTGCAAGTGGCTGATTATGTAGTATCACTTCTTTATCTTTACCCCAAGCGCAAAAAGAGTGATACGGATGAAAACTTCGCTCTACTCCTGGCATTGATCGAAAGGTTTCCGCGATAACTCCCATCCCTCTTGTAGGAGTTACAAGTGGGTCAAAAGGTGGTGTTTCCGAACGAATAGTTTTCCACCAACTTTCTGGCACTGGCGGATTCTCCCATTTAGCAGGATCCGTTAGTTGTCCTGTTTGCGCTGGCATTACTATATTTCCATTTTCACCAATTGTTTCTTGAAGTGCCAAAATAACCGCAACTGCTCCACCACAAATCCAGTGCGCTTTTGACATGGAGGCATGGAAAATAACTGTATCACCCTTCTCTATTCCAGCTTTTTCTAGGTCTGATACAATTTTTTTCACTGTGTATGGCTTTTTTGTTCGCCAAATAGCCATTTTTTCTCCCATAAGCTTTCACCACCTAAAAAATAAAACCAGATGCTTTAAATAAAACTAGCGAAGTAGAACTCTAACACGTGAATTCACTTGCGGCTTTTTTAGGCATCTGGTCATTCAATTAATTAATCATTTTCACCTTGGTAAGTTAAAATTTCTGGGCCATCTTTTGTAATGGCAAGCGTATGTTCATATTGAGCGGAAAGCGAGCCATCAACTGTTCTAGCAGTCCAACCATTATCATCCATTTTTGCTTTCCATGCACCCATATTCACCATTGGTTCAATAGTAATAACCATGCCTTCTTTTAAACGTGGTCCTTTTCCTGCTGCTCCAAAATGAGGTACATCTGGTTTTTCGTGTAAAGTTGGTCCCACACCATGACCGATAAATTCACGAACAACAGCAAGATTTTCAGCTTCTACATAAGTTTGAATCGCATGACCAATATCGCCAATTCTTGATCCAACTTTTGCTTGCTCAATTCCTAAATAGAGAGCTTTATGTGTTACATCCATTAAATGTTTTACATCGTCCGGAATTTCACCTACAGCATACGTCCAAGCAGAATCAGCTAGCGCCCCGTGATAATTGACGACCATGTCTACTGTTACAATATCGCCTTCATTTAGTTTTTGTTTGCGCGGGAAACCATGACAAATTTCATCATTGATGCTTGCACAAATGGCATATTCATATCCTTCAAAACCCTTTTGCTCAGGAGTTGCGCCATTTTTACGTAAATATTCTTCTGTAAAAACTTCTAAATCCCAAGTAGTAATTCCAGGTTTAATGATTTTTTTTATTTCTTTATGTGTATTGGCTAAAATTTTCCCTGCTTCTTTCATTTCATCTATTTCGCGTCTCGATTTAAGTGTAATCATTTCGTTATTTCCCTCCTAAAATTTCCACTATCTACTATTATAGCCCGAAAACCCTTAGAAATAAAGTAATCTGGAAAAAAGGTTGCAGTTTTTCTGAAGACATTTATAATAGAATGTATCAGTTAAAAAATGGTGAACTGGCTTGTGCCATTTTAAACAATAAAATTTTCAGAAAATGGTGATGCAAAATGACAAAAGTAATGATCGTTTATGCCAGCATGACTGGTAACACACAAGAAATTGCCGATATTCTAGGAGAAGAATTGGAAAAATACGATATTGAAGTTGAAATTGAAGAATGTATCTCAGTTGATCCAGAAGATTTACTGGAGTATGATGGTGCGTTAATTGGTGGCTATACGTACGATGATGGTCAACTGCCAGATGAATTTGTTGATTTTTATGAAGATATGGCTGATGTCGATTTTAGCGGCAAAGTATGCGCATCATTCGGTTCCGGCGATACTTTTTATGATGAATATTGTTTAACCGTTGATCTAATTGAGACTCGTCTAAAAGAACAAGGTGCTACCGTTCCAGTTGCTGGTTTAAAAGTAGATCTTGATCCTGACGAAGAAGATGTTGTTCGCGCTGAAAGTTACGCAAAAACATTTGTTGATACATTAAAAGGCTAATTTGCAAACAAGCATTCTCTAGGATGCTTGTTTTTATTTAACAAAAGCACCGTACAATGGTTGCTTTACCCCTTTAATTAGGATACAATTTCCATATTGAATAAAAAGATTGGAGTGATTAATTATGACAGTATTTAGTGAAAAGTTAGAAAAGTATGCGGAATTGATTGTGAAGGTTGGTGTAAATGTACAACCAGAACAGAAAGTGGTAATTATGGCTCCAGTTGATGCAGCTCCATTTGTTAGACTTATTTCTAAGTTTGCTTTTGAAGCTGGCGCAGAGGATGTAATAATAGATTGGCGCGATGAAGAACTTGGCGCTTTACGTTATAAACATGCACCACTACGCGTTTTTGAAAGTGCACCAATACATCGTGTTGCTGAAAAAACAGAACTCGCTAAAGAAGGAGCTTGTTTTATTTCCATTACTTCTGACGATCCTGATTTACTTAATGGTATTGATAGCAACAAAATCTCTACCTTCCAAAAAACAATGGGCGGCGCAATGAGTGAGTTTCGCGAGTTAATGCAAGCTAATGTGGTAAGTTGGACGGTTGTTGCAGCTGCATCACAAGGTTGGGCGGCAAAAGTTTTCCCAGATTTAACACCAGAAGAACAAATGGCAACACTTTGGGAAGCGATTTTTGAAACAACAAGAATTAATACTGATAATCCCGTAGAAACGTGGAAAAACCATGATCAAACATTGGCTGCAAAAGCAGATAGTTTAAATGAAAAACAATTTACTTCTTTACATTATACAGCTCCTGGAACTGACCTTACCATTGGTCTTCCAAAAAACCATCTTTGGGTTGGCGCTGGTAGTAAGAATAAAAAAGGACATGAATTTATGGCAAATATGCCAACAGAAGAAGTATTCTGTTGTGCGGATAAATTAAAAGTGGAAGGCTATGTTTCTAGTACAAAACCACTTAGTTATGCAGGAAATATTATTGACAACTTTAAAATCACTTTCGAAAAAGGTCGTATTGTTGGAGCAGAAGCTGAGTCTGGCGAAGAAATTTTAAAAGATTTAATCGCTACTGATGAAGGTTCCCATTATTTAGGAGAAGTAGCATTAGTTCCAGACCCTTCTCCAATCTCCCAATCTGGCATTTTGTTCTATAACACTCTATTTGATGAAAATGCATCTAACCACTTAGCAATCGGAAGTGCGTATGCATTTAATGTTAAAGGTGGCGAAGAAATGTCTCGTGAAGAATTAGAAGCAGCTGGTGTTAACAATAGCTTAACCCACGTTGACTTTATGATTGGTTCTTCCAAAATGGACATCGATGGTGTAACCGAAACTGGTGAAGTTGTTCCTGTTTTCCGTAATGGTGATTGGGCATTCTAAACCTTTTTTAAAACTTATACCTTTTGCGTAAAACCCTTGTAGCATTATGCTTTCAAGGGTTTTCGTTTGTTAATTTTTATGATAGAAAGTGTGGTGCATTTAGATGAAATTTAAAACATGGGACATCAATTTGAAAGTAAGGCTCTTTGGGGAAGCACTACTCGATATTTCTTTTTGGATGGTCTTCCCCTTTTTAACGATTTATTTTTCAGAAAGTATTGGGCGCGAACTTACCAGTATATTATTAATTGTTTCGCAAATTTTGGCTGTTTTCACTGCTCTTCTTGGTGGCTACTTTGCAGATAATTTTGGACGAAAACGAATGATGAGTATTTCTGTTATCGGCGAAGGATTAGGCTTTCTTGTATTTGCGATTGGCGCGCTTCATATAGTTGATTCGCCTTACTTAAGTTTTGCTGGGTTTACGATTGCAAGTATTTTTATGGCATTTTATCAACCCGCAAGTCAAGCAATGATTGCCGATGTTGTTCCACCAGAACATCGGACACATATTTATTCTGTCTTTTATATGATGGTCAATATTGCGGTTGTAATTGGTCCAATTCTTGGTTCTGTTTTGTTTTATAATTTTACGACCGAAACATTACTTGCTATTGTATGTGCTGATTTATTATTGCTATTCTTATTACAAAAATTTGGTCATGAAACTGCGCCATTAGTCATTAATCCAGCGCTAAAAAAAGATGCGATGCGAAAAAATATTGGCACAGTTTTAATCGAACAATTGAAAAATTATAAAGTTATTTTTAAAGATAGGATTTTCTTTTTATACATTGTTGCTGGTATTATTATTTCTCAGTCGTTTATGCAACTGGATCTACTCTTCCCGCTTTATATTAAAGAAGTTATTGGTGCATCCGACCTTTTCTCCTTCCATTTTACCGGTGAGCAGCTGTTTGGTGTTATCGTTTCCATCAATGGATTCTTTGTTGCTGCACTAACAGTCGTTGTCACTCGTTGGATGAGCCATTTTAGAGAAAAATTTGTTTTTATGAATTCTTCTTTTCTTTACGGAATTGCGATTTTCCTATTTGGCATTTCGACTGGACCTTGGGGAGCGATTTGTGCGATTATACTCTTTAGTTTTGCGGAACTTATGACGGTTGGTTTACAACAAAACTTTGTCTCGCAACTTGCTCCAGAAGATAAACGGGCAATGTATTTCTCGGCAGCTGGACTTCGTTATACTCTTGGTAAAGTTATTGCACCACTTGCCATTACATTGGCGGCTCTAATTGGTTATACAGCTACTTTTGTTGGCATTGGTATTTTAGCTTTGATTAGTGGGCTGATTTATTATTATATGTATGCAGAATTTGAGAAACAGCGCCAAGTATAGTTTTGATTTTTTTGACCCAGTGTCATTTAATTAATAAATAAAAAGCAAAAACTATAGAAAAAGGTTAACCCTTGCTTTCTATAGTTTTTGCTTTATTTGATTACGTTTTTTACGTTTTATTTACGAAAACGCGTGGAAACGGCTATTTTCAGGTGTTTAAATTACCTTTTCATGTCATATTTGTTTAAACAAGGTATATTAGAGGAAAAAAGACTATACTGTTACTTGTACACCTAGAATTGGCTTGTTATTTATATAAAGAAAGTTAGGTGTAAAAATGTTTGGAATAACAACTATTGGAATTGATTTAGGCACTGCAAATATTTTAGTCTACAGCAAAGACAAAGGTATTATTTTGAATGAACCATCTGTTGTCGCGCTAAATACAGATAATGGTTCGGTTTTGGCAATTGGTCATGAGGCAAAAGAAATGATTGGAAAAACGCCAACTTCCATTTCTGCCATTCGTCCAATGAAAGATGGCGTAATTGCTGATTTTGATTTAACTAGTGGCTTACTTCGGGAAATCATGCGGAGAATTTCTGCTAGTGGTGTTAAAAAACCAAATGTGGTGGTTTGTACACCAACTGGCGCTACATCGGTAGAACGTCGAGCAATTTCTGATGCTGTTAAGTCTACTGGTGCACGTTCTGTTGTTTTAATTGAAGAACCGGTTGCGGCTGCAATTGGTGCTGATTTACCTGTGTCAGAACCGGTTGCCAATGTGATTGTTGACATCGGTGGTGGTACTAGCGAAATTGCGATTATTTCTTATGGTGGCGTTGTTTCTAGTACATCCATTCGTACTGGTGGCGATCATATGGACGAAGAAATCATCCAGTATATCCGTAAGAACTATAATCTTTTAATTGGGCAAACAACTGCCGAACGCATTAAAATGGAGCTTGGTTATGCGCCCATTGAACATGTAACAAAAACAGCTGAAATTCGTGGCCGTGATTTACTTACTGGCTTGCCAAAAACAGTGGAAGTAAGCTCAGTCGAAATCCAAAGCGCCCTTTCAGAAACATTACTCCGCGTTCTCGAAGCTATTCGAAATACACTTGAAATGTGTCCGCCTGAATTAAGTGGAGATATTGTGGATCGTGGAATTATTTTAAGCGGTGGTGGATCATTGCTACAAGGCTTCCGCGACTGGCTTGTTGAAGAAATTGATGTTCCTGTACATATGGCTCCGAGTCCCCTTGAATCAGTTGCTATCGGGACAGGTAAGTCACTTGTCTTTGCAGATAAATTAACAAAAAATTAATTAATAAAGAAGCAGTTGGTTCCATATAAATGTGGTTCCAACTGCTTCTTTATCTTGCCCAAATGGCGTATTTCTGGTAAAATTACATCTGTTGTGCACATAAAAATTTCATCCAAGTCCCCTTAGTAAAACGGATATTACGAATCCCTCCTAAGGATTAAGTGCAGGTTCGATTCCTGCAGGGGACATAAGCTGCAAATCTAAAAAAAGATTTGCCTTTTTTTATGGATCAATTTTTATAAAACTTGGTGCGCTTCAATAGCTGAATTAATTCTACAAACGATAATATTACATCAGGATAACTTTTATCCATCACATAATAAGTTAGTACAACTTCTTTTTTAAAAAAATTAAAATTCAATTGGCTTAAATTAAAAACCATTTTCGCCATTTCTTTATCTTTCAAATTAGTAACGATTTTTTGAGCTAGACATTCTGACATATTATCCTTACTTAAAAAGGCAGAAATTGTATTTTTAGTACTCACTATTTATTTCCCCTTCCAACTAGTCTCCGCTATCAAAATCTACTGGTGATAACTTTCCATCTTATTTTCAATACAAATTATATACCAACTAATCTAACTTAGCTAGGCAAACTTCCATTTTCTCAAAATAAGTCTTATGTGCTTTCTTAATAATAGTATCTGCTATTTTTTCATAATTGCTTGTTATGGGTTTAATCTGGTGGTATTTTAACCATTCAATAAACGCGGCTTGGTAATCAGGAATAAAGCTATCGTTTTCATCCAAATAAAAACTTAGTAACTCACTATACGACCCCATTGGCTCTACTCCAATACTTAATAATTGCAGAAATTCGGTAAAATTAGAAGCAACTAAATTAATTTCTCCTTCACTACCAAAGAAAACAATTGGGCAATGTTCCAATGTTTGTTCCGCTTCTACGAAAAATGCATATATACTGCCTGTTCCATCTGCTCTAGCGAATGGATAGAACTTATTCTGACTAGATTGAAACCACTCTTTAGCCTCTTTGGAAGTTTGGAAAATACTGAAGCCAAGGCTAATTTGACTTTCATTCATCCAATCATCATAACGAATTATTTCTTTTAGTAATGCTGGCAAGGGTTGTTCCAAATAGTTTTGCTCTAAATCTTGAATAATGCTATTTGTTTTCTTGGTAAGTTTTGGAATGGTCACTGATTTTTCAGGTAAAATAACCTCTTTTAAAAGACGACCGTTCAAATCAACAGCAGTTTTTTTGCCTGTCATAAAGCACTTTGTCCCGTCTGCTAATGTTTTTATTTGACTAAATTCCAAATCTTTCGTCATCACTGATTCATCTAGTTCATCTTCTAAAACTAAACTATTAGATTCTATATAATACCAAAAATTACCACCACAAGATTGTCTTAATTTTCCTGTTTCTGGATCTTTTCGGCGATTATTATAGCCAAACCACCCTTTTTTACTTTGGGCAATAATACCTTGTGTTCCGACCAAAATTATTTCATCCTCATTACTAGCTTGTCCGTATCCCTTAGAAATAAATCCAATGTGCTTATATTTCATTTCAGTTAGCTCTTCGCCTTTACGATTAACAAATCCCCATCGATTATTTTTTTTAACGAAAGCGATACCTCCGAAAAAGCATGGTGAAGTTTCTTGGTAATCATTATCAATTAATACATGTCCTTTTCCATCAACAATTATACTAGAATCTGCTTTATCTACACCAAAGCTATCTTCAATTAGCTCTCTTAGTTGTGCTGGTTCTGGGGTAGATGCTAAATTTCCAGCTTCATCACTATATAAATATCTATTGCTTGCTTGATTATATTTAATTGTATACTTCACACCTGCTTGATCAATACAACCACTTTCATCTGTTTCTTGATCCAAATAGACTGCATAGCCATTCTTAAAGTCAGAAAGAATATCTTTTGGTTCAATAAGTTTTTCACCTTTCAAACTAATCAATCCATTTTTCCTTCGCGAAGTGGTGGTTTTAGCATAGCCATCTTTAAATATGCCGATTTTACTTACTTTTAATTCATCTGGTTTAATAAAAACACCATCTAATGTGAAGCATCCTTTATCAGAATTACAGGAATGCGTAATGATGACACCATCTTCTGCTCTTCTTGGACTTATCTCATTAAAATAACAATTGCCGATGACTGCTCCCATTTTATCTAAAATACAATAAACATTTGTATTGCGATCACCTTTATAGTTTATTATTTCTGCAGCGTATATTTTTGATTGTTCTTCTGTATAAGTCCCATTTCTTATATCTAATACCCACACTTTATTACTTAGTTTCTCAGGGTCCACACAGGCAATAGCATTTCCTTGATCATAAGGAAGTATTTCTTTATAAAGGAATTCGGTTAATTGCTCCCCGTTATCATTAAAAATAGCCCATAATTTATTTTTATCCTGTGCAAAAATATAGTTCTCATTACCATCTGTTACATTTTTATAGCCATGTTGCTCTAGTTCTTTTGCTGTTATATCATTCATAATTTAGTCCCTTCTGCTGACTTATTAATGTAGTTTATATTTCCTTACCACGATAAAATGTTGACGTTCCATCACTAAAGTAATCACTGGTATCAATTTGAGCAAACTTGTCTGGATGTTCACTTATTATTTTCCCTTGAAAATATACGTAATCAAGGTCAGATGCGTAGTCACTCTCGTTTTCATTTACTTTTCCGTATATATTAATGCTCTTTTTATTGTATATTTTTAAATGGAGTGATGATGGGCTAATTATACGACGATTCGTTTTATAGTATATTGCCTCTTTATCACAAGCAAAGTTTTCTCCAACCGTTTTGAAGGAATAAAAATCTGCCTTTTTCAAATAAGTGAAACTGGGTTTATACTGATGTTTTGAACCTATAGATGCTTCACAATATAGTTTACTTCCATCTGTCAGATAGTGTGCAGATAAAAGTTTCCATGAAAATGGATCAGCTATCTCAATTGGTCTTGCTTTTTTATCAGATAATGGTTTTGCGTTTAAATAAACATTTATTTCGTCATGGCAATACAAAGATAATAATAGATAGGGATGCCTGCCAATATAATGTGCTTTCCAATCAGATTTCTTAAAAACACCTATATATGGTTTCTGAAATACTTGTGCTAATACTTGCTTGGCTAAGGATGAAACGGTTGGGTTTGGTCCGATAAGTTCATGATATTCTTGCTCAAAATAAGTCTCGATAAAATCTTGACGTGTATTTAAGCAGTAATCACGATTAGTACGTTCACCAAATACAGAAATAAATCTTTGGTGATTTAACTCTTGAAACCAACAATAGTTTGAGCTAAAGTAATTCCAGTCAGCTAAACTAATTCCAAGCATATTAGTAATTTGTGTTATATCATTGCCTGCATTTAGAAATAAGCTTGCCGCAGCCCATTCCCCAAATAATAAGGTTACTTTTGGTTGTATTAAAGTTTGGTTCATCTTGTTCACCTTTCATTCACAATTCAGTTATCATTTAACCACTTTTCGCCATTTTCTTTAATGTCTTCTGCTAAGTCGTTTAGAGCATAACATATAATATCCTCTAAATTTTTATTCGCTTGGCTTTGCTCTAACATTTTAATTAATCTTTCTTCT
Source organism: Listeria immobilis (assembly GCF_014322845.1). Lineage (NCBI taxonomy): Bacteria > Bacillati > Bacillota > Bacilli > Caryophanales > Listeriaceae > Listeria > Listeria immobilis. The sequence continues at coordinate 30,280 of NZ_JAASUA010000009.1, forward strand.
AAACCTTCAAAATCATCTTGATGGTAGTAAAGCACGCCAAATTTAGAACATTCATCCATATAAATATAATAGTTTTCATTTTCATCATGCTTTTCATACCAACCAATAACCTTAAATTGATTATTGATTTTTTCGCGAAGTATGGAAGACATTTCATCACATTCAGGTCGTTCATTATCCCAAGAATACTTAATCATATCTACAAGTCCAAGTGATTGACACCTGCTATAATAGTCTTCTGCTGTTATTTTTTCTATTATTTCGTTAGGTGAAAAGAGTGTAAATTTGTGCTGTGTTAATAACTTTTGTAGAGGATCATAGGTGAGATAAGCATATTTTTGATAGAATTCGATTAGCTCTTCTGGAAGCTCTATTACCATATGCTGTTTTATTCGTTCAATGTCCTCTATACTTGCTCCCCTTCCTAAAATTAAATGTGGCGCATAATACCATTTCATCTCTTTGCCATAAATATTGTTACCTATTTTTGTTTTACTTTCAATTAATTGATTATACGCTTCTAGCAACTTAGTTAACTCCACAGTTGATAAGCTCCTTTGAAATTTTTTGTTCGATTTTACCTTAACATACTTTATCTGTATTAAACACATAGAGAATAAGAAAAAGAGAGAAAAAAAGAAACTTTACTTAAATTTAGTTAATTGCTTCATTAGTTTTTATAAAAGAAAAATACTATAACAGCGCATTTTAAAGTTCGTTTTGTTGATATGTCAAATTTATGACTATAATCACTCAACTTACAATTAATGAATATTATCGCCATTAATTCACACTATTAATCTAGTATAGAAAGTGATGGAAATACTAATTTTTACAAAAAAAGACATCTACAACACACTTTACAAATGTGATTGCAGACGCCTTTTGTATTATTATTTTGTTTTCTCAACTAATCTAAAGTGTTGCCACGGTAAGATGGTGTCGAGTAAGTAGCGTTCTTCGGGAACAATTCGAGCAACAATATTGGTGTTTCCCGAGTTTTCCATTTCCTGAAGTGCAACTTGCATTTCGCCTTTGTAGCGTTCGTAACCGTTATTATCAATGGTTACGTCTCCTTTGGCAATGGTTTCCGTATCATGTGGCTCAAAACTATATTGTTTGAAATTCACCCGCGTCATGGTCGAACGAAGCACATATGCAGATGCATCCCCACGATTGAAGTGCTTTTGGGTTAAAACAATTTCTTTTTCCACATCTGTTGCTCCATCTAAAAATTCTACTGCTAATTGTAATTCATTACGGTTTAGTTCGCTTAAAGCACGTAACTCATCTTCAGAAGCAAACATATTACCAATAATTACATCATCAATTAAACCTGTGTTCCATAAGTCTTTCGCTTGAACAGTAATATCCATGCCACGGTGTTCTTCCATAGTTGGAAGTCCGCCGTCAACAACAAACCAAGGACCAAATTCGCCACTGTTAGAAGAAACAAAAGCTGCTGTCCGCAAGTTTAAATCTTTAAATTGCTTACTCGTACGCAAGAAATGTTCTCTAGAAAGACCAGTGTATTTTCTTGGATAGAAGTTGTGACAACCAATAATATTCCCTACATTCGCTTGATAAGATAAAATATTTTCTACATAACGAGTTCCGTTACTAATATTTAACTCAATTTTCAGGTCTGTATCATCGAATGACATTGCTGCCTCTTCTGACCCAGAAAAACCTAAATCAAGACGTAAGCCAGCAAGCCCAAGTTCTTTAAAGCGATCTAATTCTTTATAAGTGATATTTAAAGATTCAAAAACAGTTGGATCAACATCCGCAATAACATCAAAACCTAGTTCTTTTGCACGTTTGCAAATGGTTTCTAACTTAGCAAATTCTGCTTCATCATTGGCAGAAATCAAACAAGTAAAAATACGACTAAAACCATATTTTGCTGCTGTTTCAATGTATTCTAATGATGCTTCAAGTGATACATGTTGTGGAAAGACAGATATTCCTAATTTTCTCATTTAAATCATCCCTTCGAAAACTTATTTAGAACGGTATAAATCAACAATTTCTTTTGCTAAATCTTTAAAAGTAATTGCATTCATTAAATGGTCTTGTGCATGAACTAATAGTAATGATACTTCTGCTTTTTCCCCACGTGCTTCTCCTTGAATTAAAGAAGTCTGCGAATGATGAGCTTCAAGTAAAGCTGCCTCGGCATTTTTAATTTGTTCATCTGCTGTTTCAAAGTCACCTTTTTTTGCTGCTTCGATTGCAAGCATAGCATCACTTTTAGCGTTTCCCCCGTGTACGATTAATTGCATAATTGTTTGTTCTAATTCCATTATTTACACATCCTTTTTTCATTTATCAAACTTACCATTGTTCCTACTCAGCATTTTCATCTTGAAGTCGTTGGTTGATCATTGTTAGTGCATCATTTAACACTTTTTCCCCGTCCATTGTCCCGTAATCAATACCATTAATGATTGAAACTGGTATCCCGATTGGGTCCAGTACGCGTTTTAAGTTCTTCTCAAGAAAACGGACTTGCGGTGCCAATAAAACGACATCTACATTGTTTCTATATTTATCAAAATCCGCTTCTGCTACCGCGATTACAGTGGCATCTACTTGTTTTTTTTCGATAGCTTCTGTCATTTTTTTAACGAGAAGGCTTGTGGACATACCGGCCGAACAAACTAACATGATGTTTTTCATAATTAATCCTCCTAGTTTGAAAAGCTGCACGCTATTATAATATGCAAGATATATGCCAACTTTTCTGTTTTTTGTTTGCTTCTTTGCTACATTCGTCTTTACACAAGTAAAAAAGCCAAGTGTGTAAGACAATACACACTTGGCAGGGGATTATTTCTAGTTCCCTTCCACCTGATTGGAGAGCATCATCTGTGTTAAATATGCAATTTCTGATTGTGGGATGACGATATCATATTCAATCTCAACGTTTTCCATCATTTGTTGCGTAATTTGCATTTCTACCATATGATTCTTTGCAAATTCGTTTAAATCGGGAAATTCACGGTCAACTGCACCAAGTTTTACTCGTTCAATAAGGAAAGCAAGATGGAGAATCATTCCAATATCTACACCTGATTCCAAAATAACATTTAGTTGCAATTGCAGTTCTGAGATTACTTTTCTTAGGAAATAAACTAGCTGTTCCGCAGAGCTTACTGCTTGTAAATTCCCTTCCAATGAAGTTATAAGTTTTTCATAAGGAACTTCATCATTTAAAATCCGTGATACAATTCCAAGTCCACCTTCTGATAATACTTCTAATGCGCTAAAGAACGGAATATCCCGGTATTCAAAAGCAACAGATCCCATAATTGCCAAAATATTATATTCTTCCATCAGTTGATCGATTCGCTCACGAAATGCTTCTTTATGCAAAAATTGTAAAACGATAATTTCAATTTTTGTTTCATCAATTATTGGCGCGACGACTTTGCGGAGTTGTTCTGCCACACCTTCTCCTGTGAAACAAGTGAAAATAACTGCATTTTTGACAGGTTTGGCACGTAAAACATGCGCTTTATATTTATTTTCAAATAATTGCTCGCAGCTTTGATAAATATCTTCTAAGCCTCGACCAAGTGAAGCTTTACGCATTGCTTCTAAAACAACCGGAGTACTTACCATTGTAACGGTTTTAGTCCGTATGCCAAGTTCTTCTGTTAACATATTTCCAAAAGAAGTTAACGAACCCATATCTGAAAGTAATAATACACCTTTCACAGGATTTAGTTTGATTACCATTTGTTTTAATTTTTCATACATTGCTTTTACTTCTACGGATAGCGGCATATCGAGTGCAACACCACTATCAATACTTAATAATTCCTGCACTGTTTCTACCATACTCGTTGCAGTAGAGCGGCCATGCATCATTACAATCACTTCGACTTGGAGTTCTTGTGAAAGTGCCGTATCCACTACTTCTTCAGTAAGAAACATTGTTAAAAAGCCGATTTCATCAAAGGGAATTTCAATACGTAACTCTTGTTCAATCAGTGCGGATAAATCAATCGCAACCTGGAACTCTTTTGGATACTTTTTCCGAATATTATTTAAATCCGGGTGAATAATATGTTTTTGCTCACGAACACGTTCAATTGTACTTTGTAAATGTAATGAAAAAGCGAATTTCATTTTTTCGTTGTATTTACGATTGAGCTTTTCTTCTGCCATTGCATAGACTTTTTCCGTTAATTCCCAAACTGCTGGATCGATAATTTCTTTCGCTGTTTGATGAGTTGGAAGCTGAACCATATAATCGTGAAAATATTGATCTACATCGACATAAAGCGCTTCTTCTAACTCACTTTGATCTTTACCTTCTTTCATTAGTTGATCGGCTTTTTCTTGAATAGCGTGATAAACGTCATGAACATCTTCTACTTTTGCAGTTGGATCACTTGTATCAACGAATTTAAAAATAGCTTTGTTTACATCAATAAGGCGATTTAATTTTTCTGGTTCGTCTTTAAGATGTAGCAGCCCTTTTTGAACATGGATCGGTAAATCATCTTGTTCAATCAAGATATAGTTCGCTGTTTTGGTTTTATAATGTAAAAAGGCTTTTGCACAGGCAAGTTTTAAATCGCGTTGAAGTTGTCCAACATTGGCACTAGCATGGTACAGCAAAAAGGCGATGAGTGCTTTTCGATGTACTCGAATTGATTGATGTAGTCGGATTGCTTCTTGATTTAAGAAAAATTCAACTAATTGATAACGCTCTTCCAAATTACGTTCAGCGAGTGCAGGTAATGTTATCGTCATTGGAATACGTCTTGTAAAAGTTTCTAACAAGAAATTATCAGGAGATTCTGTTGTTGCACCAATAATTTGCACTTGCGCATGGTGAACGTTAGCGCTTTCTCCAAGGGGCCGAAATTCTCCTTTATCAATAAATGTAAAGAGCATTTCTTGACCTTCAGGAGGCAAACGATGAATTTCATCTAAAAATAAAATTCCACCATCTGCTTTTTTTAGTAAACCTTCTCGCGTTTCTTCTGCGCCTGTGTAAGCACCTTTAATTACCCCGAAAATATGACCGAAGAGAAGTTGTGGATTTTGCGCATAATCTGCACAGTTAAACGATATAAAAGGAGCGTTTGCTGGAATTGTTTCCGACTCTTTGGCAAATTGATACATACATTCAGCAAAAAGAGATTTCCCAGTCCCAGTCCGTCCTAAAATCAAGCTATGCAAACCATTAGGTGGATAAAGAATGGCTGCTTTAGCTTGTTGGATACTTACTTTCAAACTATCCTCTGAACCAATTAAACGTCCAAAAGCGGTTTCTGCATGTGCGATGATTGGTTGTGCCGTTTTGGTAGTAGATTTTAAAGCTTGATAAAAAACTGGTTTCCCTGAAAGTTTATCAATCCTATTTTCTTTAAAAAGATCATTTAGATAACGACTAGCGTTTGCTCGGTCCATTTGAAGCAATTCTGCAACATCTGCTGCAGATACTTTTTCTTCTTTTTTCTTTAGAAGTTGGAGGACTTCTTCTTTTCTACTAGACATCTACTCTACTCCTTTTTAAAACTATATATTTTCATTATACCTTTTTAAATAGCATCCTCGCAACGATAAAAACCAAACGTAAAAAAAGAGCGAATATCTTTCTCATAGTAAAGAGAGAAAGATATTCTGCACAGTTAAAACTTTTTAAAATTAGTTGGTTTCTTTTTTGTTTTATTGGTTGTATTATTTCGTTTTGCTTGGAATGAATGAGTCGATTTTTCTTTCGATGCTGGCTTCGTATTTTTAGTTGTTTTTCCTTTATACGCAGATTTTGCTGAAGAACTGCTGGTTTTTTCATTGCGGACTTGTTTAGGCGGGCGTGTCGCTTTTTTGGCGATTTTATTTTCTGGCACTGCCCCGTCAAGCAGCTTTCCTTGGTAAAATCTAACTTGCTTTCCTTTTAGATTGTGGATAGTTAAATATTGTTTTAATGTGCGTATTTCACGAGGATTAGCAAAAGTAATGACCGTCCCAGATTTACCCATTCGTCCAGTACGTCCAGAACGATGCGTATATTCTTTCTCACTCACTGCCAAATCATAGTGAATAACATATGGTAAATCTTCAATATCTAAGCCCCGAGCTGCAACATCTGTCACGATTAAATAGGTTAATGTCCCTTTTTTGAAATCATCAAGATATTTTTTACGCTTTTCTTTCCGAATTTCGCCGTGAACACCCGCAGCTTTTACTTTGTCAAAATGTAGCTTTTCTAGTAAAATCTCCATTCTCGGTTTGTCTTTTACGAAAACAAGTGCACGCATGTCTTTAATATGCGAAATCCGGCGTAAAAGAGTTGCTTTATCGCGTGACTCTACATCCATATAAAGATGTTCGACGTTTGTTAATTCCTCGGGTTTTGCAGTCACTTCAAGTACAACTGGCTCTTGCTCTGTTTGCGTGAAAAATGTTTCTGGATTTTCTAACTTTGTAGCAGAAACAAGCGTGAGTTGACGATCACGTACAGCACTTTCAACGATTTCAAGTGTACTTTTATAGTTTTCTTGGCGAAGTAACTGATCACATTCATCCAAGGTAATTGTTTTGATTTCATGCATTTTAATTTTCTTTTGTTTGATTAATTCTAATGCGCGTCCTGGAGAAGCAACGATTATTTGTGGTTTTTTCTTTAGTTTTTCAATTTGACGTTTTACATTCGCTCCACCGATTAACGACACTACAGTTAAATCTTCATTTGGTAACCACGAGCGAATTACCTCTGTGATTTGCATTACAAGTTCATGAGATGGCGCTAAAACTAACCACTGTATGTGTGGGGTGGCTTCAATTTTTTCCAAGGTTGGTAGTGCATAGGCTACCGTTTTCCCTGTTCCAGTTGGTGACACCGCTAAAACATCTGCGCCGTCTTTGATTGGCTGATACATCGCTTGTTGAATTTCTGTTGGTGTTTCATAGCCATGTTCTTGCCATTTTTCCGCCCAAAAGCTTGGGATTTTTGATTCTATCATGATCGGACTCCTTTATTCGTTCTTCCTTGTATCATACCACGCTTACTGCAAGTCTGCACTTTTATTTAGAATTTTTGTTGCAATAAATAGAAGAAAAACGACAAAAAGTAGATTAAAAACAAATTCTGAGGCAGAAAACTGAAATGCAAGCCCAATAGAATAATGAAACTGTATTTCTGGTCCTACTTCTGGTAACCAATTACTTTTGATATATATTTGCGCAGCATTAATCACCAAAAAATAAATAATTGCTGCTATAAATCCAAAACGATAACCATACACTGGAACCATGCTAATTGCTGTCGCCACAATGACAATACAAACAAAAGATAAATTAACCAGCCAAATTCCTAAGAAAGTTTCTAATATTATTTTTAGAGCTTCTATTACACCAAGGTCTGCACCACTTATAGTTATTATCGATAACATTATAAAAAGGAATCCAGCAGTTAAAATAGTTGTTTCAACTAAAGAAATGATTACTTTATTTATAAGCGTTTTCCAAATAGGTGCTTTTGTTTGGAAAAATAAATAACGTGTTTCATCATATACACCACCACGGGCAGTTGCTACAAAAAGTAGTAACCAAATAAGTATCCAGCTTCCCCCGACAATACTTAAAAGTGTTAGAAAAATATCATCCCCTGCTGTAAAAATAGCTCCATCGCTACCTAGATTAATTACTACTGGTTGAAGCGCACCTTTCCCTAATTTATAAAAAAGCCCCACGAGTAAACAAACCATCCATCCGGAAAAAGCTGCAATAAACCAATAGCGATGTGCATTCCATTCTAATTTCCAATGAGCTTTAAGCATGTCCAAATACCTCCCGATAATAAGTAACAATCGATTTCCCATCTATTTCTCTTAGCGTTTCGGTGTTTTTACGGTCAATAATTTCCCCATGCTTCATCAAAATAATTTCATCAAACATCATTTCCATATCTTGAATTAAATGTGTGGTAACAACAAGTGTTGCATCTTCTTTTAAAAACTGAGCGATTGATTTCACCAAGTCATCCCGCGAAATTAAATCAATTTCCGAAAAAGGTTCATCTAGTAAATAAAGATCTGCATCCCGACACAAAATCAAGGATAGCATTACTTTTGCAGCATTTCCTTTCGATAAATATTTGGTATTTTCTTTGACATTAACACCAAGTGAATGAATCATTTCGGTCGCTTTTTCAGGATTAAAATCTGGGAAAAAGCCCTGATAAATTAAAAAATAATCACGAATCACCATATTAGGTAAAAAATCTTCACTCGGTAAATAAGCAACTCGTTTATCCTTTGCCAAAACAAGCTCACCAGAGGTAGGTTTTAATAATCCAGAGATCGCATTAAATAGCGTTGTTTTCCCTGCCCCATTCGGTCCAAGTAGTCCAATTATTTTTCCGGATTCTAGCGTTAAATTAATATCATTTAATGATTTATATTTACGATATTTTTTTGTTAGACCTGTTATTTTGATTATGCTTTCAGTCATATTAAATACTCCTTTTTGTTAGTAGTTCTATTGCTGCTTGACGGGTTAAACCAATACTTTCTGCCTCTTCCAAAAAACGCTCAGCCATTTCATCAGCCAGTTCACTTTTAAGCTGCTCAAAAACAACTCTTTCTGATGTTACAAATGATCCCATCCCACGCTTAGCATAAATGTAGCCTGCTCTTTCTAACTCTTGGTATGCTCGACTAACTGTATTTGGATTAACTGCAAGTGATGCTCCCATTTCACGGACAGACGGTAATTTATCATCTGATTTCCATTCTCCTGTAACCATCTTTTTCTTCATCCAATCACAAATCTGACTATAAATGGGTTTATCTGTATGGAATGTTGGTTTCATCATTACCTCCTCCATCTGAAACTAGTGTATTAAGTAAATAGTACACTTGAATTAAACTTATTGTCAAGCACAAAAAAGCCAGGAATAAGTATTAAAACACTTTTCCTGGCTTTCCTTTAAATTATTTTTCTATATTAAAGCTTGATGTTACAAAAAATAGTGTTAGCCATATTAATAATATTTAACTTTTATAATAACCAACATATAGATTAACATATTTGCTCCCGTTTTTTGGGAATACATGGTAAAAAGGTGTTGCTATATTCAAATTATTTACTTCTAAGGTAGCTAATAATTCTGCATAAGACTGCTCCGTAACGTTATCAAAATCGCCCACAATGATTGTTTTTAGCAATGGAGTGATTTCAAAATAAGAAGCAAATTGATAATCTTCTACTTCAAAGCTGTTTTCAATGATTGGAAAAAACATTTCGATATCTATCATTTCATCTGTTGGAACATTATTAAGGCTATAAAAAAAGGGACCTTTCAAATTATAACCTTCATCAATAATACCAGAAACAAAATTTTTATAGTTCTCTTCCATTTCAGAATAATAAAATTTAGCTCTTTTACTTACAACATTCTGAAAGCTAATTTTGTCTGCTGTAAAGACTTTTGGCAACAATTTCATAGTTTGTCTACCTCACAATATAAATCAATAACAATATCGCCTTCTAAATCCAGAAGAACGTGATAAATTGTTAATAAAATACCTTTTTCCTTATCAATCTTTTCCTTAATTTCATTATAAGGTATAGCTTCTTCTTGGTCATAATGACGATAAAAATAATTTGTAGTAAATTCCAGTCTTTCTTTATAAAAAAACTGTGACTTATTTTCTCCAACAATGTTTATTTTATTGCCAACAGTGGATAAAATAGTCACATCATTTGATTCATCAAATGGATTGTATTCAAAGATAGTGGGTGAATCTGCAAAAATCCATTCTGAATTAATACTTTCTTAAACTCAGCGCCAATTTCAGCCACTTGGTCAAATATCTCTTTATTAGAATCAAGTGTTGCACTAAATCCAATGACATTATTTAGGCTAAATTGTCTTGTTTTTATTTTCATTTTTTTCTCCCAACATGCTTATTTTTTATTTTTTTTATAATCCATTGTATCAAAATTATCATAAATCCAATTAAGATGACAATTACAATAAATCCAAATATATTTTTTATTGTTTTAGATAATGCAAATTTCTCATCAATTTTCACCATACCAACTATTATAGCTATTCCCATTAACACATATATATACTTTTTCTTGAGTATTGATCTCAATCTCCCATTGAAAGAAAAGGGCTTCTGTTCTTTATACTCTTCCCAATAATCTCTATTTACAGATTTCAAATATGTTAGGTAGCCAATTTCTATCAGCAATCTTGTGAAGGCTAACACAAAAACCAAGGCAAGTAAAAGTCCTAAAATAAATAAAAAATTTGTAAAAAATACGCCTGTAATACTAACTACTCCAAAAATAATCCAAGCAGAATTAAAATTAAATACCTTAGAAAAAGCTAGATAATTAGCAACTTTTCTTTGTTCCGAAAAGCCTTTCCTTATATTTTTTCTAATCCAAAAAACATTATAACAAATAGTCAGTAGAGCTACTGTTCCAATTAAAACTAGAAATATCATTGAATAGGTTGCATTAAAATCAGCTATGTTTGACTTATACCCAGTTGATTTACTATTACTAATCATAAATGAAAGAGCTACTAAAATAACTAATTCAATTAATAAAGTAAAAAATAATAATATAGAATTAAATACCTGATGTTTATAAACTATTTTTTTTGGAACAAGAAAAAAATAGATATTCAATACAATCGCATAAACCACATAAAATTTTAACATCCCATATAAAATTGTGCTTGCTATATTATTGTACCAAGAGTGAATTTCTATTCCCGGGATCAATCCAATAATTGATAGGACTAACAAAGCAATTAATTGGATTCGTAGTGTCCCCACTGAACCTCTAGTTTTTGCCAAAGAAATAAAGTATTTTTTATTTAATGATTCTGAACTGTTTATATTTTCTACCATAGATATCACCCATTCCAGTTTTCTAGCTGATTATGGTGCTTTGTCCTAATGAAACTTGATATTTTTTATTTATAGTCACTGATTTTACTCCTACAACGGCAGATTTTGCTAAGCTAGTACTTGAAGCAATTTTGCTTATGAAATGCCCTTCCCGTTATTTATACTAAAATTAGTGTTTCAAAAATGGGTGTATATAATATTAAATTAAATAGCTACTAAATAAACACGATAATTATATTTTGCCATACAGTATACTTGTTATTTCGCTTTCTGAGAAGTCTTGTTGTATTATTGTTGCTAAGTGTTTACTTATCGTTCCTATTGGGCCGCATGTTTTTTGCTAGATTTGTATAACCTGTTCTCTAGGATATCTGTAAATATTTCTCCCTTTGTGTTCATTCTCAAAAAAACCTACCTTCAAAGGAGCGGTCCATTTCAGCCACTTGGTCAAATATCTCTTTATTAGAATCAAGTGTTGCACTAAATCCAATGACATTATTTAGACTGAATTGTCCTGTTTTTATTTCATCTTTTTTTCCCAACATGCTTATTTTTTATTTTTTTTATAATCCACCAAATTAAGATTAGTATTAACGAAATTAATAGTCCTAGAATGACATATGAAAATATTATATTCCAAACTTTTGGTATTTCGTATGTATCCTCTATCTCTGTTATGGCAAAAATCAATAACAACATAAAGACTACATATGTCGATAACTTTTTCAAACGTGATTCTATTATCTTTTTCCATAATTTTGGAGGCTCAATAGTATAATTTATCCAATAATCTTTATTTTTATGTAGTAAATAAGTAGAATATCCCAGTTCTATTGTCAATCTGGAAAACATAGCACCCAAAAACAGCCCAAATATAGCACCGAAAACCGTTGCCAAGTTATCTGTCAAAAAAGCACCTAGCATGGAACTTCCAAAAATTATCCATAATGATTTCGACTTATAAACTTTTGACCGAGCAGAATAGTTAGCTGTTGTTCGCTCTACAGAGAAACCTGCTCTTAGTTGTTTTTTTAACCAATATAAATTATAAATTAAACAACCAATATATCCTAAGCTAAATAGCAATATAATGAGGATTGAAAATTTTGATCCATACCAAATTTCATTAGGCTTTCCCCATTGAGTTATCATATAGAACATAAACATTAATATAAATGTAAGTAAAACTGATTGAATTACTCCCCAAGCGCCTAAAAATACTTGATGCCGAAACAAAGCTTGTCTGATTCCCCTTAAATTAACTGATAAAAATGTTAATAACATAAATATAGCTATACATATTATAAAGATATTAACTTTACTTTCGAGTGGATTTATATCATAGCCTAAAGTGGCAACATTCCATGTAATAGGCAAACAAAGAAGAGCTATAACTAAGCCTGCTAGAGATATTTGTAATATACCAATACCTCCCCTAGTAGCTATAAATGATTTAAAATAAGTTTTATTCTTCTCATCTACGTCTATAGTTTCACTTTTGATATTCTTTCTCATAGAATTAACCCCCAAATCCAAAATTAAACCCGCCTACCAAGTTACTTATTTTATCCCCAATATTTTTTGTAATCTCTTTCACGCCATCTTTCACGTGATCTACAGCACTTTTTGGAGGTGAGCCAAATGGGTAATTTATAAGTAGATTTACACCTATACCAACACCAGCACCAACAACCGTCCCTAATGGGGGAAGGAATACTGACCCAACCATTGCACCAACCGCAGAAGCACCTGCAGCTGAACCAATGTCAATTGCAGTATCTGTTACAAAATCGACTGTCTCTCCTGCATCAAGTCCATCAGATAAGTCTATATTTGCTGCAAAATTATTTCCGACTGTTAAAACGGTTCCAAGTATCCCCAGTCCTTTTCCAAATTTACCAACTTTTGAAGCATCTCCCCACCCTTTAAAATCATTAATAGGATTTAATGCTTCTTTAAAATTTGAAAGTCCTGCTAACTTTAACTCTCCAAAGTCAATACTCCCATTTGGAAGCATAGAGTAATGATAATTTCCCAGATCAATACCAGATTTGTTTTGGAAATTTTCACCTAGATTATAAACATGACCTCCATTTGTTGTTGGTTTAAATAAAAATCTATTTCCTAATTTTAATCGACCTAATGAATCTTGAGTGATAGCAACACCATTTAGAAAAGCACGGCCATTTACAAAGCTTATAGTTGAAATAGTTCCAGCTTTAATATAATCTAAAAAGTCTGGTCCAAATTTATTAAGGTTTTCGATTAGCCAGTTTTCTGTCTCTTCTGGTGTCATATTTTCCGGTGCATGTGTAGCAATATAGTCTGGTGAATTTTTAAATGCTGTTACATCTTTTTTGTCTGTAAACCAGCTTTTGTCTGTACCAGCAGGCAAGGTGTATGAGCCATCAGAATTTATAATCGTATTATCTAACACTAATACACCTTGCATTGCTATATTTAAATCGTTAAGACTATCACTAAACAATCCATTTGTTAGTGAAGAAAAGGTATGTAACTTATCTAATTTTATTTGTAATTGCTCAATATCATCCTGAATGCTATCTGACATTTGATCTAGTTTTTTCTGAAAATCAAGTAAAGAATCTAGTATTGCTGTAGCTGGATCATTTCTTGAAGCAGCTTTTGTAATAGATGAAGCAAAGTCAACAGAAGCTTTCATCATTTTTTTTATCGCAATTTGCTGATTTAAATTTTCTTCATTTAAATACCCTTCACTTGAAATGTTTTGATCAGCTGTTTCATATTTTTGTAGCTCTTGTTCAATTGCATCACAAGCAGTAGTTACTCGTGTAATAGTTGGGATAATCAGATCGCTAAATATACCTTTTCCCGCAGTATAAGCTGCACCCGCCAATAAATTCCCATCTACTGCTGCAATGACCTCTTGGCTCCCAAGTTTTAGTTGGTTGATTGCTTCTTTTCCATTTGTTAAATTACTTGTTAAAGATTGAACTAATTCGGCAGACTCGCTACTTGAATAAACTAATCCCAAGGAATATCACTCCGCTTCTTATAAAGGATTTCACGTTCTTCGTCCATTTTTTTCGTTTCTTTTTTGTAGGCTGATACAATCTGGTCATTGGATTCACGTAGTAATTGACGAAATGATTGCTCTTGCTCTTCATTATTACGTTTTAACTGATTTGTTTCGGAGCTATCAAATCTTGCATTTTCATTATTTAAATTGTTTAGTTCCTGAAACCCTCTACGAAAGTCTACTTCCAAATTATAAATAGATTCTTCAAGTTTTCTTTTTCCGTTGCTGAGCTCATCCATTTGCTGTTCATTTTCTAAAATTAGCTGATTATATTTCGCGCGTTCGTAATCATTTGACTTTTTATTCAAACAATTCACCTCTTAAAATGTAATTTGACTATCTTGAAGGGCAATAAGTTCTGCAATTTTGGGGAATTTTTCGCTTTGAGTCGTCACACAGTCAATTAGTTGCGCTAAATCTGTTAACAACTGGTTATTAACTTCCATTCCTGTCTTCATACTGGTTATTGTACTTTGCTCTAAAGAGACTTGTTGTCCTTTATTTATAGTCACTGATTTTACTCCCGCAACGGCAGATGTTGCTAAGCTAGTACTTGAAGCGATGTTACTCATGAAATGTCTCCTCCCGTCATTTATACTAAAATTAGTATATCAAAAAATAGGTACATACTTCCACTAATATTAAAATAGTTGACTACTAAATAATCAGGGTAGTTATGTTTCGCCACAAAAAATACCGACCTCCAAAAGTTGGATTTTGGGGGTCGGTTCAGAGTATTACGATTTCCTTTAAATTATTTTTCTACATTAAACCAAATATCATTTTGATGGCGGAGTTCGTTTGAGACACGTAGTACTTTTAAGCTTAAGTCAGCTAAGTATTCATAGGTATCACGGTCACTTTGTTCGATAATTCTTGCAAACTCTGCAGCTTCAAATTGCATATCATTAGGAACGGTTGGTCCTGCTAGTTCGGTCACTTCTTTTGTGGCATTATCATAAAAAGTAATATTTTCAATACCCGTAAGCGGATCAATAATCAAGGTTCCTTTTTGACCATAAATTTCGCTTGGTAAGAAGGACTGTGAATTTTTCCCTTGAATAATCGTGATGTTAAATGTAGGATATTCCAAAATAATTGGTCCTAATCCGTCCACCCCAGTTGGTAGTTTTGTAGCAAAATAAGTTGCTTTCACTGGTTCTCCGAATAGAGTAATTGCTGAATAAAGTGGATATACGCCTAAATCAACAATCGAGCCACCTGAAAATTTCAATGAGAAGATATTTGGTTCTTCTCCATTTAAAACTTGGTCATATCGGGATGAATATTTCATATAAGATAGTGTTGCCCCATGGATTGTGCCAATTTTTGTTAAATTTTCTTGCACTTTTTTAAAATTAGGTTCTTGGATATGGCGTGCTGCTTCAAATAAGAACACATTATTTTCACGAGCGATTTGGTGGGCATATTCTAGTTCAGCCACCGTAGAAAAAATTGGTTTTTCGACGATAACATGTTTTTTATTTTTGAGTAAACTTACTGCATGTTCAAAATGAAGGGCATTCGGGGACGCAATGTACACTGCATCGAGTGCGTCCGATTTCCCCATTTCTTCTATATCAGTGAAATAAGCTAAATCTCCATATTTTTCTCCAAATGCTCGAGCTTTTTCTTCTGTTCTTGAATAAACAGCAGTAAGTGTCCATTCACCTGAATTAATAGCTCCATCAATAAAAGCATCTGTAATCCAATTCGTTCCCATAATTCCAAGTTTCATTAGCCAACAACTCCTTTAATTTTACTTTAAGTATACCTTAAAATAAGCAAAAAAGTGTACTAATTTTTTGAAACAGAGGAACCGCTAATTCTTGTAGTGTAGATTATTTCGTTTTCAGCTTTATCTCCTTCAAGAAGGGCAACTAATTTATCAGCTGCTACTGCTCCCCATTTGTATTTAGAATATTCAATTGTTGCAAGACGAGGTACTAAATATTCACTAATATCAGTGTTATCAAAACCAATAATTCGCACATCTTTTCCAATTTCTAGTGTTGTTTTTGCAAAATAACGATACATGCCAATGGCCATATTATCATTTAAAGCAAATACTGATACTGGTGCTTTCCAATTTTCAGCAATAATCGCGGCAGCATTTTCACCACTTTGTTCAGAAAAGTCCCCTTCAATGATATGTGCTGTTTTATCTCCTGACCGAGCTAATTCTTGTTTTGCAGTTTCTAGCCTGACTCTGGCATCGTAGGAATCATCTGGACCTGTAACCACATAAAAATCTCCTGAAAAGTCTGTTGATAAATAATCAATTGCCAGCGTAGCGCCACCTTTATTATCCAACAAAACTTGGCAAACATTTTTATGTGTTAACTCCCGGTCTAATACGACTAATTTATGACCACGATCAGCATAGTTAATAATCTCACTGGAGGGGAAGTTAGCATCTAATATAATTGCCCCATCAATCATTTTCTCGGGTAAAAACCGGTGTGCTTTTGTACCACTGCAAGCAATAAGTTCATACCCATGTTTGTAAAGCGTTTGCGTTAAACCCTCGAGTAAAGTTCCATAAAATATCCCGCCATAGTTTGTTAAATAGACGCCGATAATTTTAGTTTCTCGTGTTTTTAACGTTCGTGCTGCCATATTGGGAATATAGTTCAATTCATTTGCGATGGTCATAATTCGTTTTCGCGTTTTTTCGGTCACTTTCGGGCTGCCATTGAGTGCATAGGATACTGTTGATATGGAAACCCCTGCCTTTTTCGCGATATCTTTAATTCCTACCACGTGAATCGCATCCTTTTCTGTTTTCTTTTATTATACACAAAACAATCTTAGAGACAGTTGTTTTTTTGAAATTTAATTGTAATTTGTGAACATTTTGACGTTAAGTTCTTTTTCGGTAAAATCATTGCCCCTGTTCGATATAGATTTGCTGTATTTTCTACTGATTGCTTTTCTCCGTCTACTAAAATCCCTGCTTTTTCCGCAAGTTCGTAAGTTATATCAAGTGCGTAATTATCCAACTCTATATGACATTCCAAACCATCTAGTTCTGCTGGTAAAATTGGATCAAAAATAAATGTATCTTTAATTTGACGAATGCCCAGAACAGCACTAATCAATTGATGCAAATAGATTCCTGGACCACTTGAATAAATGCGCCAACCACCTTTTACTGGGATTGTTCCTTCTTTTACACGTGAAAATTCATTTTGAGCCTGATAACGATCTAAAAAGGCCGCATCTGAACTACTAAAATAGGTGTTGCTTTGACGAAGTGCCGCGTTTGGTACAACTTCTTTAATATTGATTGGATTAATAATTTCCAACATATGCCACGCACTTGCATCACCAATTTTAGCTAATGATTCAATATAACGAATATGAGCATGGACATATTGCAAGCCTACTTCTCTCCCAAAATTAGCTGCTTGTTCTGCTCGTTTAAAATGAGTACTCACCCCGCCTGCATAGTGTGCTGGTTCACTCATTAATCTTACGCCATCAGGATGTAATAAATGGCTGTTAATAATTTCAAAATTCCGCTTAGCTTGTTCTTTGCTTACCAATTCAGCGATAACGCTTCTAGTTAAAGGAATTAGGCGATAGTTAATTTTTGTATCCTTATCTTCCGGGTGAATCATCCAAACAGGCTCTTTCCCTTCTTCTAAATAAAGGAACCCTGGAATCACATCCGTTTTACCAATCATATATTGTTCAAAATCCGCTTGTACGCGACTCGCAAGCACTGCAAATTCTTCTCCTGCTGGCAAATATGCCGCAAGTCGTTTGAAGGCTTGATAAGTTAGCGCCACAGTCCAACTGGATACCATGTTTTTCTTTAACTGGGCATTTGCTGGTTGTAGTGTGTCATCCCAATCTCCATCTCCATAATTCGACAGTGCTGTTCCTTTCATAAAACGGGATTCGATTGTTTTAACAGTTAATTCAATATGTTTTTTCAGTGAGCTGGTTTCTGCGGTGAAATTTTTCGATGTACGGTCCATAAAAGGAATTTCTTCCTCTAAAATCTTTGTATCTCCTGTCAATTCTAAATAATCACCAATAATCTTAAGCGGCCAGACTATTACATCACCGTGGCTTTCTTCTTGTTGAATGGAAGTGTATTTATCGAACATAAACCACTGCGGCCAGTCTCCTGTATCTTGATATTGATGAGAATAAATCGTTACTATAAGGTTGCGTAACACAGCCTTATTGCCGGTTGCAAGAAAGAATTCAAACGGACCTTGGCTAACATCACGAGTTCCCCAGGCTGCCCCGCTATACTGTTCTAAACCGTGCGGGGATGCATAATGAACCAACATTTGGTGAGCATACCAATATACCGTTAAATTTAATTTTTCTGCCGCTGCATTAGAATGATTCAAATGAAACTGCGCAGTTAATTCATCATAGTTTGCACGAACTTCTTTTATCGCTATTTCTAAATCTGGTTGAAGTGCAGCAAATTCTTTTGTTAGCTTAGCTTGCACATGAAAATTAGCATAATCAGTTGCATCGTAAATAAAGACATCTAATCCTGCTGACTGAGCATAGGCTTCTGCAAAATAGCTTTCATCTGTGATTTTTTGGAAAGATCCATCCACTTGGAAACAAATATCTGGGTAGGTAGCTAACATTGGGGATTCATCGGATGGATAGTATGTGACTACTTTTTGATTTATTGTTTTTTTCACGCTAGTCTCATATTCATTCGTTCCCATTGTTACCTGGTTTGTTAGTACAAATTTATATTGGCGCCCTTTTTCCGACTTCACTGTTACATAGGCTTCTTTACTTTCAGCAGTGAGTGTTGTTTGGATGGTAATTAGATCATCCGCTAATTGGTAGTACCAGATGGAATAGTTTGTTCCTGTCTCCCATAAAGACGGCACACCCAGTAACCTAAGCTTCGAATCCTGTTCTATATAAATTCGCACCCCGCTCGTTTGAAGGATATTAAGTGGATTTCGGGCGTGGCTATTCCATTTGTTCATATTGGAATTTCCTGCGACAAGTTGAGATAAAAATGCGCCATACATATATGTTGTTGCTGAAAGAGTTGTTTCTGGATTTAATACATTCACTTTATCAAGCAAAATACTGCCATGAGGGCGCTCGAGTTTCCCCTCTTTTTCGCGAGTTACAACATGTGAATAATTAGGAGTGAAGAAAGATAACAAAATATCATCTTGTGTTTCTTCTTGAATACGATCTGGAAATTTCGCTTGCAACCATGCTTCTGAAATAGTTTCTCCAGTAAATGGTAAATCTATCCTTTTTTGATGGGTAATTTTATTTACTGTTTGATAGTTATTTTTTGTTGCTACTTTGTTTATTTCCCTTATATTTTTATGTTTGACACCTGATGCTTCTGGTTGATTTTCTGTTATATAACCATAAAAAGTAGTTTCTCCTTTTCCTTGGAACTTCTCTGTTTGTAGAGAAATTTGCGCGAATTCATATTGATAGACTCGGTTTGGTAATGAACTTTTGGATAATGCTTCTATTTGATTCGTTAGTTTGTAAGCCGTTCCGTATATATCAAATCCATCCGTTGCGTAACCAATAATCTTCGTTGTTCCACCTATTTGGACTGCTGGAAATTGATTGTTTTGTGGTTGGTTTTGGCGTGCTTGGATAGTATAACCTGCTTCGTCTTCTGTCACATGATAATCAATATACTGTGACAGATAAGCTTCATTCGTTCTTACAGCTGCTTGTTCTGCCAACCCTAAATCTTGTAAATAAACCAAATCAAATTCCACATCTCCGTCCACTTTTACATGATAAAACCAACCCTGTGGATAAAAATGCATTTGTACATCAAAGAGAAAAGGCCCAGCTTCTCCAAGATACCTTACACTACTTTCGCTAAAAGCTACTTCTGCGTTTTCTGTGAGTAATGGATAGGCTGTTATTTTATTTCCTTGATACGCGCGTACATATATTTGCGATAATCTGTTTTCTAATGGATTTTGGATAACTTGATTTAACATAATTTGATTTAATTTCATCCATGCTAACTGCCCTTGCGGATGAAAAGCTGCAGTAAAATTTCCTTGTTTTAGTTCGATTAAGTTTGTCACTAAACTTCCCCCACTTCCAGTTCAAAAGTATCCACTTCTACGCTACTTGTTCCAACGAAAATACGGTGTAAACCAGGTTCTTGTATTTTTTCTAATTTGGAATTATAGAAAGAGAATGCTTCACTTGTTAATTCCAATGAAACGGTCTTCTCTTCCTCAGCTTGAAGGAATATTTTTTCAAATGCTTTAAGTTCTTTTACAGGGCGAGATATACTAGCTGTTACATCTTGTAAGTAAACTTGAATTACTTCTTTTCCTGCTACTTTGCTTTTATTTCTTACAGTTACTTTTATTTCTAATGACTCGCCAAGACGGATTTGTTTTGGTAATTCGGCAGTCTCCCACTCGAATGCACTATAACTTTTTCCGTAGCCAAATGGATAGTATGGCTCATTTGGAATATCTAGATAATGAGAAACATAGCGTTCCCCTTTATTTTCTTCTGTCTGAGGTCGACCTGTTTGTAAATGATTGTAGTATACAGGAATTTGCCCTGTTGTTTGTGGGAACGACATAGATAATTTACCAGAAGGATTACTTTTACCAACTAATAAATCAGCTGTTACATGACCAGCTTCTGTCCCTGGAAACCAGAGTTCTAAAAGCGCATCACTTGCCTCAGCTAGTTCCTTAACTTCTAACGGTCTACCATTAAATAATGTGATTACAACTGGTTTCCCAAGTGTTTTTACATAGTTCGCTAAATTATATTGTGCTTCTGGCAAACGTATTGTAGCTAAACTTCCCGCTTCACCGCCCCATTCATTCTTTTCGCCAAGTGCAAGAACAACCACTTCGGATGCTTGAACTGCTTTTGCTATTGCTGTTTTATTTTCCTCAGTAAGTGTGGTGTAGTCTGTTTGAACAGTTATTAACTCAGAAAAGACTTCTCGTAAACCAGTTTCTACTTGGATAGCATCTTTTTCTTCACCGTATACTGTCCAACCGCCAAGAATATCGCTTGAAGTTGCTAATGGACCAATGAGGGCGATTTTGGTTTTAGGAGAAAGTGGAAGTAGCTGTTGTTTATTTTCTAGTAAAACCGCAGATTCTAAACCAGCTTCTCTTGATTTTTGCCGATTTACCGTTGTTAGAATATCAGTTTGGCGTGATTTTTCTTTTAAACCACGATAAGGATCTTCAAATAGCCCTAAATCATTTTTTAATTGTAAGATTCGTAAAACAGCTTCATCAATCAAGCTTTCTGATAGTTTATTCGTTGCAACTAAATCTTTTAATTCATGAATATAGCAAGTAGTCATCATTTCCAAATCAACACCAGCTTCCATCGAAAACTGTGCTGCTTCTGCCGGATTTCTTGCCGTCCCATGATTAATTACTTCTGCAACTGCACCCCAATCAGAAATTAATACGCCATTAAAATTCATTTCATTCCGCAAAACGTCTCGATTTAACCACTTGTTCATTGTTGCAGGAACACCATCTACCACATTAAAAGCTGTCATTACTAATTTAGCTCCTGCTTGAATTGCTGCATCATATGCTGGTAAATAGTTTTGATATAGTTCGCGCGTTGACATATTTACAGTATTATATTCTAGACCAGCCTCTGCTGCCCCATATGCTGCAAAGTGTTTTACGCATGCCGCTAAGTTTGTGTAATTTTCATGAAGCTTTTCAGTTTCGCCTTGATACCCAGCAACCATTGCCTTTCCAAGCTCACTATTTAAAAATGGATCTTCTCCAGTGGACTCCATTACTCTTCCCCATCTAGGGTCGCGCACTAAATCAAGCATCGGTGAAAAGGTCACATGATGTCCATCCGCTGTTGCTTCCAGGGCGGAAACTTCTGCCATTGTTTGAACTATTTTTCGATTAAAAGAACATCCAAGTGCGAGCGGTATTGGAAACACTGTTTTATATCCATGAATGACATCCGCCATAAAAATAAGGGGAATGCCTAATCGGTTCGTTTTTAAATAGGCTTCTTGAATGCTTAACATATCCTCCGCTGAACTTGATCCAAGAACGGAACCAGCATTTTCTGTATGAGCATCTGTTAATTTCATTTCTTGAAGTAAAGGTCCTGTTAATTCGGCATTTTTAATTGCTCCTTTAAAAAGAAAAGGGGATAATTGCAAACACTGGGCAATTTTTTCATCTAAGGTCATTTCTGCTAATAAAGCGGTTAATTTTCCTTGTTTCATAGGAACCTCCTAAAACACATTTTTCGAAACGTTTCTATTCAAATATAACAACAGTATAAGCGCTTTCTTTTCTTTAGTCAACCAATAAATCAATTCACAAGTGTAATAAATCGGATTTATCATTTTCTTCTATATTATCCCGCTTTTGCAAATGTTATTCTTTAAAAATAATATACCTGCCAAACCATTGATATACAATGTGTTTAACTATATTATTAAAAATAATTTTGCAATCCACTTGAAACCGATTACATTATATACTATAATAACCTTGTCGAAACGTTTCTATTGAATATTCAGTATGTGAATTAGTTTTCACAATTTGTTTTTCCCCGTACGCAGCAAAACTTGCTTCGTACAACTTGTTTTATTTTCATATACTTCAGTCATAAGGGTTGTTTTGAAAAAAACCAAAAAATGGAGGAAAAATCATGAAAAAAAAGATGTTTGCACTATTAGCTTTGTTGTTATCACTTAGTTTGGTTCTGATGGCTTGCGGGACGAAAGATGAGGTAAATTCAAGCGAATCTAAAGTATTAAATGTTTGGGCAATGGGAGACGAAGCAAAATCTTTAAAAGAACTAGCACTGAAATTCACAAAAGAAACTGGTATTGAAGTAAAAGTTCAAGTTATTCCTTGGGCAAATGCACATGATAAATTATTAACTGCTGTTGCTTCTAAATCTGGCCCTGATGTTGTCCAAATGGGAACTACTTGGATGCCAGAATTTGTTGAAGCTGGTGCATTACTGGATATTACAAAAGATGTAGAAAAAAGTGAAAATATGAACCCTGAGTTATTTTTCCCTGGTTCTATCAAAACAACACAATTTGACGGAAAAACGTATGGTGTTCCGTGGTATGCAGAAACTCGTGTACTCTTCTATCGTACCGATTTACTGAAAAAAGTTGGTTATAATGAAGCACCAAAAACTTGGGAAGAATTATCTGATGCTGCTTTAAAACTTTCAAAACGTGGCAAAGATATGTATGGCTTCTCAGTTGATCCAAATGAACAAACTACTGGTTTCATTTTTGGTCGTCAAAATGGCTCTCCTTTATTTGATAAAAATGAACAACCTGTTTTCAATAAAGCACCTTTCGTTGATGCTGTTTCTTACTTAGATAGTTTCATTAAGAACGGTTCTGCCCCAGATACTGATCTTGGTCTAGATGCTTCTCAAAGCTTTGGCGGCGACGGAATTGTTCCAATGTTTATGAGTGGTCCTTGGATGGTTAACACTTTAAAAGATACTGCACCTGATATTGATGGTAAATGGGCAACAGCTGTTTTACCTAAAAAAGAAAATAATCAGTCTAGTCTCGGTGGAGCTAACCTTTCCATATTTAAATATAGTGATAAAAAAGACGATGCGTTGAAATTTATGGATTATATGAGCCAACCTGATGTACAACTTTCTTGGTTAAAAGATACTAACTCTATGCCTGCTCGTATGGATGCATGGGAAGATGATATGTTGAAAAACGATCCTTACTACAAAGTGTTTGGAGAACAAATGAAAACAGCAGAACCAATGCCATTAATTCCACAGTTTGAAGAAATTGCGCAATTATATGGTAAATCTTGGGAACAAATTTATCGTGGTGGCGCAGATGTGCAAACGCAAATGGATAGTTTTAATGATCAAGTAGAATCGCTACTTAAAAAATAACGAATAAAAAGGGCAAATATAGATAGTGCAGTTATTTGCCCTTTTAGAATGGAACTGATGTTATGAAACAATTTCTAAATAAAAACACTCCCTATTTGTTTATTTCGCCAGCGCTGTTTTTACTTCTTCTGTTTTCGCTACTACCGATTATGCTAGCTTTCGTTATTAGTTTTACAGATATTGATTTAGTCGGGCTCGCGGATTATTCTAAGATTAACTTTATTGGTATTGATAATTATGTCAACATTATGCAAGATCCGGTCTTTTTAAAATCAATTTTTAATACCCTCTTCTATGTAGTTATTGGTGTACCACTTGTTATTATTTGTTCGCTTGGTATTGCTCTTATGATTAACTTTTCGCAAGCAAAGATTTTCCAATTTTTCCGGTTAATCTTCTACACTCCTTCGATTACAAACGTTGTCGCTGTTGCAGTTGTTTGGAGTTACTTATATAATCCACGGTTCGGTTTACTTAACTACTTGCTTTCTTTCCTAGATTTAGGACCTGTACCCTGGTTGCAAGACCCAACAATCGCGAAACTTTCCTTAATTGTCCTCGCTGTATGGCGGGCAATCGGTGTAAATATGATTATTTTCCTAGCAGCACTTCAAGGCATTCCAAAAGAATATTACGAAGCTGCTTCCCTTGATGGAGCAAATAGTCGCCAACAATTATTTAAAATTACAGTTCCCATGCTTCGTTTTGCGATATTCTTTGTAACGGTAACAACAATGATTGGTTGGTTACAATTCTTCGAGGAACCTTTTGTTATGACAGAAGGCGGACCTTTAGATAGTACTAACTCTGTTGCCCTTTTCATCTACCAAAATGGGTTCCAACTTAGTAAATTTGGATATGCTGCTGCTGGATCATTTATATTATTCATCGCGATTATTATTATCACGCTTATCCAATTCCGAATTCAGCGCAAAAATAATGACGGGGATATTTAAGAGAGGAGTTTTTATACATGAATCAATATACGCAAAAATCGCGTGGAGCTAAAATTGCTGTCATTACTATTTTGACGGTTGGCGGATTCTTTATGATTTTACCGTTCATTTGGATGGTTCTCTCCTCTTTAAAAACGGATGCAGAAATTTTAAAAATCCCGCCTACGATTTGGCCTGAAACTTTTACGCTAGATAATTTCACGAAACTATTTACAGAGATGGACTTCGCTGTCTATTTAAAAAACACTTTAATCATTGTTTTCTTTTCCTTCTTCGGATTATTTTTAAATGCAATGGCAGGTTATGGTTTTGCGAAATTTAAATTTAAAGGAAAAAATAAATTATTTTATCTTGTACTTGCAACAATGATGATTCCTGGACAAGTGACAATGATTCCAGTTTATTTACTACTAAATGCAGCTGGACTTACTAATACAATGACCGGGATTGTACTTCCAGGGCTGGTTGGTGCTTTTGGGATTTTCTTATTCCGGCAATTTATGTCAACTATCTCAGACGATTTACTTGAGGCAGCACGACTGGATGGTGCGAGCGAGTTTTATATTTTCTGGCGGATTATCATTCCTATTTCACGCCCTGTTCTCGCAGTACAAGGAATTCTTACCTTTATTGCTGGTTGGAACTCGTTCTTATGGCCATTAATTATTGCTAATGACGAGAAGTTCTACACATTATCAGTTGGCTTACAACTTTTAAAAGGACAATATGGCAGCAATTACGCACTTCAAATGGCTGGGGCAACTTTCATGGTTATCCCGATTATCTTGATTTTTATGACTTTCCAAAAGTATATTTTAAAAGGGTTCAATGTTTCTGGAATGAAATAATTGGACAAGCAAAAAGCTTATTCGGTATTCGAATAAGCTTTTTGTCTTATTAAGGTAAAAAAGTTTCTCCCATCAAGTAAAAGTCCACTTCCCTAGCAGCTTCACGACCTTCTGCAATAGCTGTTACGACTAGACTTTGACCATGACGAGCATCACCACAAGCGAAGACACCTTCTTCATTTGTGCGATAGAATCCTTTCGCCGCATCAATAGTATGACGGTCTGTTTTATTTACGCCGAAATTGGTAAAAATATCTTCTGTTGTTCCAGCAAATCCGATGGCAATTAAAACCATATCTACTTCGAAAAATTTCTCACTACCTTCTACTGGTGTATATTTTCTAGTTTCTTTATCTTCCACTACTTCGACCGTATGAAGTCCAGTGAGATTGCCGTCTACATCTTTTTCGAATGCAGTTGTGTTAATCAAATACTCACGTGGGTCTTTTCCATAAACAGCCTCAGCTTCTTCGTGGGCATAGTCCATTTTAAAAACACGTGGGTATTGTGGCCATGGGTTTTCACCGGCACGTAATTCTGGTAATTTGTCTTGAATTCCAAATTGATAGATACTTTTTGCACCTTGTCTAAGGGCTGTTGCAACACAATCTGCTCCAGTATCTCCCCCACCAATGATGACAACATTTTTTCCTTTAGCTGAAAGGGTTTGGACACCGCCATTATCTAAGTTATCCCGCGTACTTTGCGTTAAATACGGTACTGCAAAATGAATTCCTTTAGCATCACGTCCAGCTAGAGGGATATCACGTGCATTGCCAGCGCCAGTTGCTAACACTACAGAATCATATTCACTGCGTAGCTCAGCAAAACTAATGTCACTTCCAGCTGCAACTCCAGTAATAAATTCAATTCCTTCTTCTGCCATCAAATTCACTCGGCGGGTTACTTGTTCTTTTTCCAGTTTCATCGTTGGAATGCCATACATTAACAAACCACCAACACGATCACTTTTTTCAAATACGGTGACACTATGTCCGGCTTGATTTAATTGATCGGCACAAGCTAAACCAGCTGGTCCTGAACCGATAACAGCAATTCTTTTACCTGTACGATGTTTTGGTGGGGATGGTTTAATCCAACCTTCTTCAAAACCACGATCAATAATTGCTTTTTCAATTGATTTAATTCCTACTGCTGGTTCAGAAATTGCGACGGTACAACCACCTTCACATGGTGCTGGACAAATCCGACCGGTAAATTCAGGGAAATTATTCGTTTTTAAGAGTAATTGTAATGCTTCATACCAATCGCCTCGATAAACAGCATCGTTCCATTCTGGGATTAAATTATGCAGTGGGCAGCCTGATACGCCATTTTTAATTTCCATACCAACGCTACAAAATGGTACACCGCAATCCATACATCTTGCCGCTTGCAAAGTTAAATCGGCTGCTGGCATTGGCAAACTATATTCATTCCAGTCACGCGTCCGATTTTTTGGATCTCGTCCTGGTGCTGGAATTCGATCATATTCGATAAATCCAGTTGCTTTTCCCATATTTCCACTCCTCTCTATTTCGCCATAACAGCCGTTAGTTTGCCATCTTTATGTTCATAGAAAGCTTGTAATTCTGCTTCATCATGCGTTTGACCAGCATGCTCCAATGTTTCAATCCGCGTTAGCATCATCTCATATTCATTTGGAATAACAAACAGGAAGTTCTCCTTTTCTGTTTCCCAGTTTTGAAGAATCATTTGAGCAAATTCACTTCCGGTCAAGCTAGCATGTTGTTCAATTAGCTGCTTTAATTTTGCTGCTTCTTTATTAGTAGAAACAGCACGACTATTTACTAGTTCATGATTAATTTTTGCTTGCGTGCTCTGCTTATTAGTTGTATAAATATAGGCACTTCCACCAGACATACCAGCTGCAAAGTTTTCGCCAATTTCTCCGAGAATAACTACTGCGCCTCCTGTCATATATTCACAACCATTGTCGCCAATACCTTCAACGACTGCTGTTGCACCACTATTTCTTACTGCAAACCGGGCTCCAGCACGACCATGCATATAAGCTTCTCCGCCAGTTGCACCATAAAGCGTTACATTTCCTACTATCGCTGAATCATGTGGGTTAATCGGTGTCTTTTTATTTGGACTTACGATTAGTTTACCGCCAGATAATCCTTTTCCGAAGTAATCATTTGCATCTCCGTGAATTCGGAGCGTCATTCCAAGTGGTGTATAGGCGCCGAAACTCTGACCAGCTGAACCAGTAAATTCAAGCGAGATTGTATCTTCTGGTAACCCTGCTGCTCCGTATTTCTTGCTTATAAATGAACCAGCAATTGTTCCAATGGCACGGTCGACATTACGTACATTAAAGGAACCCGTCACTTTTTCTGCATTTTCTAAAGCTGGCTTAATTAATGGGACAATTTCACGCATATCAAGTGTTTGCTCTATTTTATGATCTTGTTGTTTTGTACAATATTGGACTTGGTTTTTATAAAAATCATCACTATAAAGCATTTTCGAAAAATCGATGTATTTCGCTTTCCAATGAGCTTCTTTTTTCTCATGTGTTTTCAAAAATTCTTTATGGCCGATAACTTCTTTTAAACTTCTAAATCCAAGTTCCGCCATCATTTCGCGCATCTCTTCTACAATAAAATGAAAGAAATTTACCACATAATCTGCAGAACCATTAAATTTCTTGCGTAGTTCTGGGTTTTGAGTAGCCACACCGACTGGACAAGTATCCAAATGGCAAACACGCATCATCACGCAACCAAGTGTTACAAGTGGCGCCGTTGCAAAACCAAATTCTTCTGCTCCAAGCATTGCAGCAACTAATACATCTTTTCCAGTCATTAGTTTGCCATCTGTTTCTACAACTACTTTATTACGCAAACCATTTAGAAGTAGTGTTTGATGGGTTTCTGCTAATCCGATTTCCCATGGAACACCAGCATGGCGAATACTCGTTCTTGCTGCCGCCCCTGTTCCACCTTCATAACCACTAACAAGTATGACATCTGCATTACCTTTTGCTACACCAGCAGCAATCGTCCCAATACCAGTTTTCGAAACTAATTTCACGTTAATACGAGCGTTTTGATTGGCATTTTTCAAATCAAAAATTAGTTGTGATAGATCTTCAATGGAGTATATATCATGATGTGGAGGTGGTGAAATAAGTCCAACACCAGTCGTTGAACCACGTGTTTTGGAAATCCACGGATATACTTTTTTCCCTGGTAAATGTCCTCCTTCTCCTGGTTTTGCTCCTTGAGCCATCTTAATTTGCAATTCTTCTGCATTCACTAAATAATGACTTGTCACTCCAAAACGACCTGAAGCAATTTGCTTAATCGCACTTCTTCGCCAGTCGCCATTCGCATCTGGGGTAAAACGATTAGGATTTTCTCCACCTTCTCCACTATTACTTTTTCCACCAATTCGGTTCATCGCAATAGCAAGTGCCTCATGAGCTTCCTGACTAATTGATCCATAAGACATTGCGCCTGATTTAAATCGCTTAAAAATAGCCTCTGCTGGCTCTACCTCATCAAGTGGAATCGGTTTGCGATCACTTGTAAATGTTAATAATCCTCTTAAAAATGCATTATTTTGATTTTGCATTAAATCAGAATAAAGATTATAAGTTTCACGGTCATTTTCTCTTGTAGCTTGTTGCAACGAATGAATTGCAAGCGGATTATACGCATGGTATTCTCCGTTTGAGCGCCACTGGTATTCTCCACCAGTATTTAGAGTAAAACTTTGGTAGCCAATATCATGATATGCTTCTCTATGACGCAACCAGGCTTCCTGCGCAATAATAGAAAGTGGAATCCCGCCAATTTGAGAAGCTGTTCCTGGGAAGAAGCTAGCAATAACATCGTCTCCAATACCAATAGCTTCAAAAATCTGCGCACCACGATAACTTTGAACAGTTGAAATACCCATTTTGGACATGATTTTTAGAATTCCGTCCGTAATCGCTTCAATATAACGGCTCTCTGCTTCATCCAGAGAAAATCCTTTTAAGCGGTCTTCTTGTATCAAGCCAGCAAATGTATCAATCGCTAAACTAGGGAAAACTGCATCTGCTCCGTAACCAATTAAAAGCGCACATTGATGAACATCTCGCGCTTCTGAAGTTTTTACAATGATACTTACTTTAGTTCTTGTTCCAGATTTTACTAAATGATGATGTAATCCACTTACTGCTAAAAGTGAAGGAATACCAATAAAATCAGCATTTACACCGGCGTCATCAAGAACGATTAATTCTGTTCCTTCTGCAACTTTTTGGTCTGCCATCGCAAATAATTTCGCCAGCGTCTTATCTAAGTCATCTCTTTCTTCCGCTTGAAATAAAATTGGAAGTGTTACTGTTGGTTTGGCAAATTTTGTTTGAGATAGCAAAGCATTGAATTCCTTCCGAGATAAAATCGGCGTTTTCAAACGAATTCGCTTAGCATTTTTTGCCGTCGGATTTAAAATATTACCCTCATCCCCAAGCAGTGTCATAGCAGATGTTACCGTCTCTTCACGAATTCCATCAATTGGTGGATTTGTTACTTGCGCAAAAAGTTGTTTAAAATAGTTAAATAACACTTGTGGTCGCTGGCTTAAAACTGCAAGTGGCGCATCATACCCCATCGCGCCCATTGGATCTTTTTTCTCAGTAACCATTGGAATTAGTATTTTATTTAGTTCATCTTGGGTATAACCAAACGCCCGTTGTTTTTTAAAGCGTTCAGATTTTTCCATTGATTGATAGTCTAATTCTTCTTTTAGAAGGTCAGCAATTTCTGTCATTTCCTCATCTAGCCATTCACGATAAGGTTTCTCTGTTGTTAATTTATCTTTTAATTCTTTATCAGTAACGATTCTTCCCTCTTCTAAATCAATTAACAACATAGTTCCAGCTCCAACGGTTTCTTTGCGAATAATTTCACTCGGATCCACTGGTACTACACCGGTTTCTGAAGAATAAATGATTGTATGGTCTTTTGTTTCATAATAGCGAGCAGGTCGTAATCCATTTCTATCTAAAATCGTGCCAATTACTCGACCGTTAGTAAAAGAAATCGAAGTAGGTCCATCCCATGGCTCCATCAGAGTACTATGATATTCATAAAAAGCACGTTTTGGATCTGTCATATGCGGATTTTTATCCCATGGTTCGGGAATAAGCATCATAGCAGCATGAGGTAACGAGCGGCCAGATTGGATT
The DNA here is from genome assembly GCF_014322845.1 of Listeria immobilis. Classification (NCBI taxonomy): domain Bacteria; kingdom Bacillati; phylum Bacillota; class Bacilli; order Caryophanales; family Listeriaceae; genus Listeria; species Listeria immobilis. The sequence continues at coordinate 61,161 of NZ_JAASUA010000009.1, forward strand.
AAAAACTCCAAAGCATTATCTAACGTCGCTGAATCACTACCACTTTCATCAATAACAGGTAGTAATTTAGCTAAATCCTTACCAAAAAGGGCCGAGTCTGCTCTTTTCTCTCGTGCTTTCATCCAATTAACATTGCCACGTTGCGTATTAATTTCTCCATTATGAATTAAATAACGATATGGATGCGCTCGTTCCCAACTAGGAAAAGTATTCGTTGAAAAACGTGAATGAACTAGCGCGAAAGCAGATAAATATGCTGCGTCTGCTAAATCTAAATAGTATTGATTAATTTGTTCTGGTAATAACATTCCTTTAAAAATAATTGTTCTTGTAGATAGACTAGGGACATAAAAAGTCTCTGTTATTTTTTCTGAAGTATTGGCAAATTTCTCGATTTGTTTTCTAAATAAATAAAGTGCTCGTTCAAAGCCGGCCTCGTCTAGTTTGGCATTTTTTTGAATAAATAATTGATAAATCGCTGGTTCTGTTTTTTGTGCACCAGCGCCAACTTTTGTTACATCTGTTGGCAATTTGCGCCATCCTAAAAAGAGCTGTCCTTCTGCGGCGATTAGTTTTTCTGCTTCCACCATAAGAAGTTCTCGCTCAGTTTTATTTTGTGGAAAATTAAACATTCCTACTGCATAATGATATTTTTCAGGCAATTCAATACCTAATTTAGTACATTCTCGTCGAAAGAAAGAATCAGAAATCTCAAGTAAAATACCAGCACCATCGCCTGTATCTCCACCAACTTCTCCACCACGATGTTTTAACTGGCAAAGCATGTGGATACCTTGCTCAACGATTTTATGAGAAGAAATCTTTTTAATATTAGCCACAAATCCAATTCCACAAGCATCATGCTCATTTTCCGGATTATAAAGACCGTGCTTTTTTGGTAAATTAGTTTGTTTCATTTTAGTTCCTCCTCTTCAAAAATGGAATCTTCCAGTATATATCACAGGAATTGTACAAATTGACTGACAATTCAATTCCGAATTAGTTTACCTTACATTTCTTGTAGTATCTATTTTATTCCTTTTCATTTATCGAAACAATATATATAATAGAATAAAACAATCTCATTTCGAGAACAATTGGAGGTCACGCATGGAACTTAGACAATTGAAATATTTTATGGAAGTAGCTCGAGTAGAGCATATGACAAAAGCAAGTGAGAATTTGCATGTAGCACAATCTGCCGTTAGTAGACAGATAACTAAATTAGAAGAAGAATTAGGCGTACCTTTATTTGACCGTATTGGAAGAAATATGCAACTAACAAGTGTTGGTCAGGACTTCTTAAATCAAGCTGCTATCGCTTTAAATGAACTACAAAAAGCGGAAGCACTCGTCACAGAATATACCGATCCAACTAAAGGAACCGTTCGTGTTGGTTTACCGAACTCACTTTCCACCAAAGTTTTGCCTTCTGTTATTTCTAGTTTTCGAGAAAAATATCCGCATATTACTTATCAATTCATGGAAGGAACAAACGAAGAACTTACTGATATGCTTGTTAGTGGCGTCTTAGATATTAGCTTCTTATCTCCTGTACCAGAATCCAGTGAACAACTCGAAGCTATTCGTTTCTTTGATGAAAAACTAAAATTAATCGTCCCTAAAACACATCCGCTTGCTGACAATTTTAATGTATCGCTCAAAGAACTAGCTAATGAAAAATTTGTGCTTTACCCTGAAGAGTTTGATTTATATAAAATAGTTACAAATACTGCCATTAAAAAGGGCTTTCAACCAGAAATTGCCTTCCAAAGTCGAGATTTTTATACAATTCAAGGTTTAGTTGGGGCTGGACTTGGCATTAGTATTTTACCAGAAATGATTTTAGATGGTGCTATTTTCAAAGAAACAAAAAGTATCGCCTTGCGTGATAAGGAATTGCGCCGCTCTGTGGGAATTATTACGACAAAAAAGCGGAACTTATCCCCTTCTGAGAATTTGTTCCGCTCGTTTATTATTTCCTTTTTTTCTAATTAGTCATTCATTGCAAATGCTTCTGGATACTGAATCGCACCTTGAAGATTTTCCAAACTACCATTATATAATTCTAATAACATATAATATTCAGCTGGCACATCAAATGGTGAAGGAATTCCAAATGCTTCTGAAGTTTTAAATCCAAATCGTGGATAATAATCAGCATGTCCTAATACCGCAATTGCAGGATATGCTTTTTCTCGTGATAGCCGAATTCCTTCTTCCATTAATTTAGAACCAATTCTCGCCCCTTGAAACTCTGGAAGAACAGCGAGTGGGGCTAAAGCTAGAATAAACCTATTCTTATTTTCTGTTTCTAAAGAGATTTCGCTAAACATAATGTATCCTATAAGTTGGCCATCTTCTGCTTCTGCTACAAGGGATAATCCTGGCTGATAAAATTCAGATTCTCGGATATGTTCAATTAAATCCGCTTCAACAGTCCCCTTAAAAGCTTGTTCATTCAGTTGGCGAATAGCTTGGTAGTCTTTTGGTTGTTCTGTTCGTATCATCATGTTTATTTAGTCACTCGTTTCGCAGCCATACTTTCTTCTAGTTGTTTTATTGCATTTAAAACAACGATAGGTGTCATTTCACCTGGCATCATATGAATCGTTTCATGTTCTTCTGTCGCCCGCTCGGACACAGCCATAAGTGTTTCTTCTGAAAGAGCAGCAAGACCCATATCGTATAAGCTAGCAGGTAAGCCAAGTTTTGTATAGAATGGTAATAATTGTTCGATTTCATCCCATCTATTTTCAATCACTAATTGGACTAAAATGCCATAAGCAACTTTATTTCCATGAAGTAAATGATGTGTCTCTGGAACCATTGTTAGCGCATCATGGATAGAGTGCGCTCCTGCACAACGACCATAATCATCACCAAAACCTCCAACCATTCCACCAACTAAAATATTTGTTTCGATAATCTTTATAAACGCTTCATTGAGTTCTTGTTTATCCATTGCTAAAAGAGCTTCTTCACTAAAATTCAGCAAATTATCATGGCACATTTTGGCAGCAAAGTGGGCAATTTCAATTTCAACTGATTTCATAGGAAGAGATTGAATAATCACATCTGCTTCATACCATTTTGCAAGTGTATCACCAATTCCTGCAACAAGTAATTCTTTTGGTGAATCAAGAATCATTTCCGGGTCGATTAAAAGTAATGCATTGCTACTTGCAAAAACATCATAACGAATCATCGCACCTTCTGAATCATACATAACGCTTAGAGGTGTGTATGCTGCGCAGGTGGATGCAAGTGTCGGTAAAATAATTACAGGTAATCGTAAAACGGCTGCAGCAGCTTTTGAAACATCTGCCACTTTTCCACCGCCGACAGCAATAATAGCATCCATCTTATTAGCTTTCATGATAGCTACTAGACGATCACGTTCCTCATAAGTAGAAGTCCCATTATAGGTTTCAAAAGTAGATGTAATAGCAGGTAGTTTAGGGAATTTCTTTTTGGCAACTTCCCAAGAAGCATTTCCACGAACAATTAATACATTTTCTAAGCCACGTCGTTCTAAGTGGTTTGGTAATGTATCCCATGCACCTACTTGACATAAATATTCTTGCGGAGCTCCGCGAACAATCAATTCTTTATTCAACAAAATTCATCCCTTCTGTCTGGCACGGTCGTCAATTCGGCTGCGACATTTATAATTCAAATTGTATAGGAACTTAAACTGGCTGTCAATCTAGCTATTGTTTTACAATTTCATCATCACCAAACCATTTTTTACTAATTTCTTGCATTTTTCCTTCGTCATATAAAGTTTTAAACGCATCATTTATTTTTGTTTGCAGTTTTTTGTCGCTTTTACGCATGCCTACTGCAAAATCGGTTGCATCGAATCCACCTGTGATGATATTATAATCGTCTTTATTTTTTTGTTTATCAATATAATAACGAGCATAGACTTCATCAATGATTAAACCATCAATACGTTTATTATTTAAATCAATAAAAGCAACATCAAAAGTATCGTATAATTCTGGTTCATTGTTTGCAATAATATCAGTTAGTACTTCTGGATTTTTAGCCATATCATCAATGGAACTAGCGCCATTTTGGGCACCTAGCGTTTTATCTTTCATATCACTAAATTTATTAATATTACTTGATTTAAGCGTTACTAAGACTTGTTCATTTTTCATATAAGGCTTACTAAAATCAACTTTTTTCTTTCTAGCATCTGTTACTGTATAGCCATTCCAAATTAAGTCAATTGATTCATTTTTTAATTCTGATTCTTTCATAGACCAATCAATAGGGGTAAATTTAACTTTAATACCATATTCATCAAAAACAGCTTTAGCTAAATCAATATCAAATCCAACTAACTTATCGTCTTTATCACGGAACCCCATTGGGACAAAGCTATCATCTAAACCGACTACCACTTCTTTATCTTTTTCGATTCTACTCCACTGGTCTTCTTTTGCCTCACTTTTCCCACAAGCTACAAGCGTTAATACAAAAATTGCCATTACTGCTACTAATAATCCTTTTTTCATTTAAATTGCCTCCTTTTTTAATGGTTCTACTTCTAACATTTGATCCGCTATTTTTTCAGCGAATGCATGATCATGCGTTACAATAATTTGTGTAATACCAACTTGTTTTAAACTTAAAATGAGTGATGCAACATGGTCACGTAAGTCTGGGTCTAAAGCTGAAGTTGGTTCATCAAATAACAAAACTTTTGGATTCATCGCAAGTGCCCGGGCAATAGCAACACGTTGTTTTTGACCGCCCGATAGTTGATATGGCATGCTATCTGCTTTATCTGCTAAATCAAGTAAACTAAGTAATCGTTCTGCTTCTTTTTTAGCCGCTTCTTTTTTTGTTTTTCGAGCTAGTGTAGGAGCTAAAATCAAATTATCCATCACACTTAAATGCGGAAATAGGTGAAACTCTTGAAAAACAACTCCAATAGTATTTTCGACATCCTTTTTAGACATCGGATCAACCACTTCCCCGTCAATCAAAATTTCTCCTGAATCCATTTTTTCGAGACCGCTAATGCAACGAAGCAAGGTTGTTTTCCCACCACCAGAAGGACCAACAATAGAGAGGATTTCTCCGTCTTTAAGTGAAAGATTAACATTATCTAAAATCGTTTTTTGTTCGAATTTTTTCGTTAAATTTTTAATTTCCAACATTTTTTTCACCTCATTTATAATAACTAAAACGTTTTTCCAATTGTTTGAATAGTAAAGTTAAAATAGCTGTTAGCGCTAAGTAAATCGCTGCAACTAACACTAGTGGTATTAAAGTGACATCTCTACTCATCGCAATTTTTCCTGCACGAAGTAAATCGCCAATGCCTAGAATATAAACTAATGAAGAGTCTTTAACTAGATTAATCACTTCATTTCCGATAGCAGGAAGTACACGTTTGACTACTTGCGGTAAGACAATTTTTCGAAGTGTTTGTCCATATGTAAGACCAAGAACTTTTGCACTCTCATATTGACCATTTTCGATTGATAAAAATCCACCACGAAAGATTTCTGCAAAATAAGCAGCATAATTTAGAATAAAAGCAATAAATACAGCATCCATTCGATCAAAAACAATTCCAATAATTGGTAAGCCATAATAAATAAAAATTAATTGTAAAAGTAAAGGGGTCCCTCGCATGATCCAAATATAAATATTTAAAATAAATTTAAGGGGGGCTATTTTACTGACATTGCCAATTGCTACAATAGCACCTAAGGGAATCGAGCAAACAAGGGTCACTGCAAAAACCAAAAGTGTTGTTTTCGCCCCATCAAGTAATGCTGGTAAAATTTCTGTTATATAGTCCATTTAAATTCGCTCCTTTTTAGCATAAAAAAATCTCGTCCGCTTGGCATAAAACTACCAAGAGGACGAGAATAATATTCACGTGGTTCCACCTCAATTTACTAATACTTCACAGTACCAGCCTCTGTTAGTGCTAGACTAACAAGCTATAACGGGCTTTCCCGAGTTCACCTACTACTCACTTTTCAGCAAACCAGCTCCTAGATGTGTTCGATAACGCTATCTTTATCCTTTCGCACCAACCAAGGACTCTCTTGTAAAAGAATTACGCTCTACTTGTTCTAATCAATGCTTTTACTTCTTCTTGCTAATACTCTACCACGATAAAGCGATAGAGTCAACTGTTTTACAAAAAATTTTAAAGAACTAATTAAATGCTTTTACAAAGAGTTAGCCATAAAGAGGCATTTTTACATTGATACATTCGCTGCTTCTATAAATTTTTTGATATTAAAAAGCACTTTTAACCTATTGAATCTGGTTTAAAGTGCTTCTATTATATAGCATTATTTTATTTACCTACTTACATGGTTTACAGCTTGAACTAGTCTTTCGCAATTAATAAATAGTCATCTTTTTGCTCAAAGTACAATTTCACTTCTGTTCCTTGTTCGCTTTTTGACTCAATACAAATTTCGTGACCTAATTTTTTAGCCATTTGTTTGGCAAGATACAACCCCATACCAGTGGCTTTCTTTTCTTGTCGACCAGTATTGCCTGTAAAGCCTTGCTCAAAAACCCGTGGTAAATCTTCTTCTTTAATTCCGCGACCATTGTCTTTTATATGCAGAACTTTTTTTCCACTAGCTTCTGTATCACACCAAATTTTTATTTCGCCACTTTCTGCTGTATATTTCAAAGCATTAGATATAACTTGATCGAGAATAAAACCAAGCCATTTACTATCTGTTCGCACATCCAGATCCACATTTTGTAAATCCAACTTCATTTTTTTCCCAATAAAAAGTTTGGAATGGCGCTTGACAGATTCGCGAACTACAACTCCAAGATTCTGCTCTTGGATAAAATAATCTTTGGAAAAAGTATCTAATCTTGAAAAATAAAGTGCTTGCATAACTAATTTATCAATCGTTGTTAATTCCTCATCAATTTGTTGAAAAATCGTTTTTGTATCATTTAAATCAGGATTATTAATTAGCATCTTACTTGCAACAACAGGAGTCTTCACTTCATGCACCCAGTATAAAATAAAATCATGATACTCTTGCTGTTTATCTTGTAATTTACTAATAGCTCGCAGTTCTTCTTGATGTTTTTTCGCCATCAATTGATTAAAAAAAGCTTGTTCACGAGTTCGCGGTTTTGGCAAAAGCTCAATAATATTTTCTTCCATTTCACCACTTACTAATTCTTCCATCTCGTGCCAATAACTATATTTAAAGAAATAGCCTAGCACAAGATAAGCAAGTAAAAAAACGAAGACAAAAATATATAAATAAATGAAATTTCCTAGTGTAAGTTTGCTGTTAGGGTCGATAGAAATTAGTACACCAACGAAAAACATTATGCTACAAAAAAACAATAAGAAAAATCGTTTATCCTTAATATAATTCCACCAATTCATATGGATTTCCTCGCTTTCGTTAATTTACTTCGTTGGGAATAATTTGGAATGTAGCAAAGTCGAATAAACCTTGATCTGTTAATTTAAGCTCAGGAATAACAGGTAATGTTAAAAATGACAATGTTAAAAATGGATCAAATCCTGTTGCTTGGCTAATTTGTTTAAATGCTTTTATAAGTCCGGCTAAATCCTCTTCCACTTCTTCAAAAGAACGATCGCTTAAAAGCCCAGCAATTGGTAAAGCTAAATCGTGTAATACTTTACCAGATGCGTCTACTACAGCAATTCCACCACCACAATTTGTTATATGATTAATGGCGGCTTCCATCGCTTCATCTGTGACACCAACTGCGACAATATTATGTGAATCATGCGCGACAGTAGTTGCAATCGCACCTTCCGTTAAACCAAATCCTTTAACGATACCGACACCCACATGACCAGTATCATGATGCCGTTCGACAACCGCCATTTTAAGTAGGTCTTTAGTTATCGATGGAACAAACAAGCCAGCTTGGACAGACACTTCTTCTATTCGTTTTTCTGTGAATAGACTATTGGGTTGCATGCCAATCACATAACACATTGCCTTTTTAAGGGGAAGTTCTAAATCTTTTCGTGTTAAATGATGATTGATTTTTGGTGATACGAATTGTGTTGATTTTCGTTGTTGGAAGGCTGCTTCTTTTCTAACACCATTTTCAACGACAACCTGTCCATTTTTTAATACTTTAGATATTTCTACGGTTTGTAAATCTTTTAGAAAAACAATGTCAGCTTGATACCCCGCTGCAACGGCTCCTAAATATGGTAGATTATGACAATTTGCTGCATTGATTGTCGCCATTTGAATTGCTGTGATTGGCTCTATACCATTTGCAATTGCCAGGCGAATATTATAATTAATCGACCCTTCTGTAATTAAATCATTAATTAGTTTATCATCTGTGCAAAAACAAAAGCGATGACTATTTCTAGAAGTGACTGCCGGGATTGTTGCAAGTAAATCACGTCCCACAGTTCCTTCGCGGAGCATCACAAACATGCCAGCACGCAACCGGTCCATGGCCTCTGTGGCATTTGTACTTTCGTGATCTGTTCGAATTCCTACAGCTAAATAGTTATTCAAATCAGCGCTAGTTAACCCAGCCCCATGTCCATCAATTCTGCCGCCTTCTTTTTTAGCATTGATAATTTTAGTCAATATATCCGCGTTTCCTTTTGCGACAGACGGGAAATCCATCACTTCCGCAAGACCAATTACTTTTTCATGTGCGTATAGTGGGTGAAGTTTTTCTGCATGGAGAGTCACACCATTATGTTCTCCTTCTGTTGCTGGAACTGATGATGGAAGCATTACAAACATATCTAGTGGCACATCTTCTGCATTTTCCAGCATAAATTCAATGCCTCTTTCACCAGCAACATTCGCTATTTCATGTGGATCAGTAATAATAGTTGTTACGCCATTTGGTAATAAGACACGAGCAAATTCAGCAGGTGTTACCATGGCACTTTCCACATGGACATGCGCATCAATAAAGCCTGGAACAATAAACTCTCCTGCTGCATCCATCACGTTCGCACTATTTGGAAAATGACCAATCCCAGCAATATAACCATTTTTAATAGCTATATCTCCTTCGATAATTTCTCCTGAAAAGACATTGACTATTCTTCCATTAGTAATAACTAAATCTGCCTCTGCTCGACCATCACTGACTGCTACACGTTCTTGCAGTTGTTTTAAATTCTCCACCCAATTTCACCTCCGTAATTTATACTTCCGAAAATCCTTCGTCAAGCAAATATCCCTCTGCGCCTTCTTTTGTTGGAAAAACGGCTTCTAAATTTTCGCCTGTATAAATAACCCACATTTCATTCTCATAAACGAGTGATAGTTTATCCCCATGATTATCTTGATATATTTTTGTAAGGCCTTCTTTATAGCCTGCTTCATCTTTATCCATATATTCTTTTGCTTCCTCTAGCAACACTCGAATTTCATTTTCGGAGTAATCTTTTACGTTGACATATCCTTGTTTATCCAGTGGTTCTACTTCTAAAAATGGTGCATAAATAAATGCATTTCCATTAGGATGTAAATGTTTGACGATTATTTTTTTATCGCGCTTACTTGCAGGATAGTGTACATTCACACGATCCATTGAAATTTCATGCAGTTCAAAACCACCAACTGCTTCTATTAACGCTTTTTTCTCTTCAAAATTCAACATAATATTTATTTCCTCCAAATTAATTTTCTTGTAAAATTTTTGTCACTAGTTTTGGTAACCAATCATGCAGATTATCAAATATAAAGCCTGCTTCCGTTGCTTTTGAGTTATCAAGATAATAGGTTTTTTCAATCCCAAATGGTGAATTATCTTCGTCGTCGGTCACTTCTTCAACAAGCGCTTTCTGACCTATTTTTGTTTCAAGCATTTTGATAAATCCATTTAACGAGTAGGTTCCATTGGAGCTAGCATTCATTGGTCCAGTAATTTCTGTTGATATACCTATCCATTCTAAGAAACGAGCTGCCTCATCAGAAGTAATAAAGCCAATTTCTGCTTGATTATTACTAATACCAATTTCTTGTTGGTTTTTAATATGTTCCAAATGAAAATGCAGTCGCTTTGTATAATCATCCATTCCAAGAACAATTGGAAAACGTACTGCTACAACTGGAAAAGATGCCTTTTGAAAAAATACCGCTTCTGCCAGTCTTTTTCCTTCCCCGTAATCAAAATCTTCTTTATCACCACTGACAATTTCATATTGTTTTGGATTGAAATCTTCCTCTACTAAGGCATACCCTTTTTGACTATATACAGATAATGAGGAAGTATATATGTATCGTTTTACTTTGCCCTTAAAAGCATCTACTGCATAAAGTGCTTCTTGTGGTGAGAAGCAAATATTATCATAAATAACATCCCAGTCTTCCTTAGCTAATTGAAATAAATCATCCCTAGATTCACGATTTAAAACAACACGTTTTACTTCATCGCCAAAATTATCTGTTGTTTTTCCTCTTGTACCAATCGTAACATCATGCCTCGCTGCAACAAGTCGTTCTACTAATTTCTTCCCAAAAAACCGCGTCCCGCCTAAAACAAGTATTTTCAATTTAATTCCTCCTTTATTTATGAAAAACAGGAAGTACGCAATCAGTTAGCGCCATCTTCCTGTTCATTACTCATTCAATCATATATCCTTGGCCTTTTTTGGTTTTAATAAATTCTTCTAAGCCGATTTCTGCTAATTTTTTACGAATTCGAACCACATTAACTGTGAGTGTGTTATCGTCTACAAAGCTTTCATCTTCCCAAAGCGCACGCATAATTTCGTCTCGGCTCACTATGCTACCTTTTTGTTTCATTAATTCATATAAAATTAAAAATTCATTTTTAGTTAGTTCGATTTTATCTTCTAAATGTGTCAGTGTATTTGTATCAATATGCAGAAAAACATTATTATGTTCCATTACATTTGCTTCTTCTAAATCTGCGTAGGAATAAGTCCGTCGTAAAAGTGCGTTAATTCGAGCCATTAAAACATCCAAATCCACAGGTTTTTCAATATAATAATCTGCTCCCATGTTCATTCCCATAATTTGATCCATACGGGAATTTCGGGAAGATAAAAAGATAATTGGTACATTAGAAACTTCCCGGATTTGATTACACCAATAAAATCCGTCAAAGAAAGGCAAATTCACATCCAAAATTACAAGTTGTGGCTCAAAAGCTAAGAATTCTTGTAAAATATTATTAAAATCATCCACTACACCAATTTCGAATCCCCACTTGTTTAAATGCTTCCGAATCGTATCACGAATTACCTCATCATCTTCTACTATATATACCTTTACCATCATCATACCTCCTCGGCAGAACTCTCTTTTCATTTTAGCTGAAATACCTATAAAAGCCAATTACTTTTTATCTGCCGTAACGATTTTAGTAAATGAATTGACGCAAAGCATGTAATAAGCACCAAACAATACAATATAAATACCTGTCCCAATTAAAACTGGAAATTTAATATTATCGATTAAATTAATAGATATTCCCCAAAGCGCAACCATTGAATGCGCAATTCCAAAAAATAAAGGAATCACAAAAATGGGCCAAATTTGTTTGGAAATTATCTTTCTTATTTCTTTCTCTGTGACGCCTAGCTTGAATAATATTTGGAATTTCACTTTTTCCGTTACCGCATCTGTAACTAATTTAAAGTAAATAATACTTCCAGTGGCTAAGAAAAAGACAATTCCGATGAAAATACCGATAAATAAAAATGAACCTACAAGTAACGAAATCATATGATAGTTTGTATAGTAGGAAGACACTTTTTCTGAGAATAGCGAAGGCTTTCCATCCACAATTGTTTGAACTTTTTTATCTAATTCTTCACTATGGCTTGAATTTGTAATATTAAACATTCCTACTGTTTCTCTTGATGCTAACGTTTTTATATCGTTATAATATTCATCCGAAACGACTAATGTTTCATAGGAAATCCCGGTATTAAAAATCGAAAATTCTCGAAAACCAATTACTTTGATAGGCGCCATCTTTTGACTAGTCGCTTTTTCTGTTTTCACTGTTATTTGCCGTTCCAACCAATCATTCTGAATTTCTGGTCTTGCATAATAAACATTTTTCCCAAGTAAAATTGCCTCACCATATTGTAATTTTTCAGGCCTCACAAAATCACTTTGTTGTTTTGCTGCAATTCGCGCATATTCAGATTCAGCAACAATGGGGTGTATCATTTGTAGTTGTTCTGAATCTTTTTTGCTATTCTCTCGATATTCTAAATTAGCTCTAACCATTTCTGTTTTCATGATACTTTTTAGCTGATGATTTTTGTCAGTATTAATGGTTTGAATTATTTGCTGTTCATTTTTACTTGTTAGATTTCGTACTTGATAACTCGATGGATTATCTTCTGTAATATCATTGAGTGTTCGAACATAAAAACTACTCAATGAACCAATGATTGTTAAAGTAGTTGCACTTAAGACCGCTATCATTGCAATTGTACTTGCATTCTTTTTCAATCTAAAACGCAGTGATGTAATCCCTATTAGATTGGTACCATTGTATAAAAAATGTTTATTATGATACAGTTTTTTAATCACATAGGGCGTTCCAAATCTGACAGTTAGCCAAGTTCCCAAAATTACAGCACATAATATAAATAGATTTATATCCAGAAAATCATATTTCAACCAAATAGGTGATTCCTCAATATTGCGAGTTGCGATAAAATAGCCAATCCCAATTAAAATAAGCCCCACTACCATAAGAAAAAATGAGCCTTTTGCAACTCTTTCTTCTTTATCGTCATTCTTAAATAATTGACTTAAATTATAACGTAATACAACGATGATGGCGTATACAGATGTAAATAACATAATTGCTAAAAACACCAATGCTGTATTTATAATCGCTGATGTAGAAATAAGAAACTGTGCATTTATCGCTAAACCAACAATCCAAAACAATAGCATGGCAAACATTTTAGAAAAAAAGATACCAAGTAAAATACCAAATACCGTCGCTAACATATACATCATAGCATTCTCAAAGAAAAGCACTAAAGCAATTTGGGATTTACGCAGGCCAAGCAACGAATATAAGCCAATTTCACGTTTTCGTCTTTTAAGAAAAAAGCTATTCGAATAAAAAATAAAAAAGAAGATAAATAAAATAAGTACTATACTTGCCGCAGAAAACATCGCCGGCCCAAATAGTTCCCAGCGTTTAAAAACCTTATCAATAAGAGGATTATAAGACAAAGAAACAAATGTAAAGAATACGAGTACACAGACAATAAGCGAAACAAAATATACCATAAATTGCGTAAAGTTTTTTCGCATGTTGGTAAGTGCTACTTTAAATAACATTGTTTTCGTCCCCCCCAAGAAGCGCCAAAACATCCAACACTTTTTGGAAAAATTGTTTTCTTGAATTATTTCCTCGATAGATTTCCGTGAAAATTTCTCCATCTTTAATAAACATAATTCGCTCGCAATAACTTGCAGCAAAGGCATCATGGGTAACCATCATAATTGTTGAGTCACGGATATTTTTAGCTTTAGCAAGACCTTCTAAAAGATTAGTTGCAGCCTTGGAGTCGAGCGCACCAGTTGGTTCATCTGCGAAAATAAGGGTAGGCTCCGTAATCATCGCTCTACATACTGCCGTTCGTTGTTTTTGTCCACCTGATATATCGGTTGGATATTTATTTCGCTGCTCATAAATGCCAAACTGACGAGCAATAAGTTCAAACCGTTCATCAATTTCTTTTTGTTTAACATGCGATAACGCAAGCGGTAAAACAATATTATCTTTTACAGTCATTGTATCAAGCAAATTATAATCTTGAAAAATAAAGCCCAGTTGGTTTCTTCTAAAAAGTGCCATTTCTTTTGCTTTCATTTTTGAAAGTTGCTTTCCACCAATTTCAATTTCTCCAGAAGTAGGTTTATCTATGGAAGACAACACATTAAGCAATGTTGATTTACCTGCCCCAGAAGGTCCCATTATCCCAACGAATGAGCCTTTTTGTATTTCAAAGCTAACACTTCCTAATGCAGAAAACAAATTTCCCTTTGAGCCATATACTTTTCTAACTTTGTGCGCTTTTAGTACGGTCTCCATTCTTTTCCTCCTGTTACTAGATTATTTGCTTATTCTACCTTAATTTTATAAAAGATACTATGGGCTATAGTTGTATTTATAGAAAAATCTAAACTTTATCATACAAAAGCGATTAATCCAATAGACTAACCGCTCCACGAAATTAAGTAAGACTCATTAATTTTTTTCTTTTCGTTTAAATGGCTCCACTACTTCCTCATTTACAAGTGAAGCATAGGTCTGTGGTTTTCGATAGGCATTTCCCCAAACCTCTGTCTTTCGAAAATTTCTTATCTCCGCTACATTAAATTCTGCCATATAAATAGCTTCCGAACTAGCCTCTGCTTGAAAAATCACATTATCAATATATTTACCATCGCTATCAAAAACTACTGGAGAAAAGGCACAAGATTGTCCCCAATTCTCACCAGGATAATTTGCCATTGCCACACCAACCATATTTTCAAAAGCTCTAGCGTTAAGTTGATTCAGTCGCGCTGGATTCATATCACATGCATTAGGAACAAGAATTATTTCAGCGCCTTTTAGCATAAGTGTTCGGGCGCTTTCCGGAAATTCTCGGTCAAAGCAAATCATCACACCCAATTTAACCCCTTCAAACTCACATACTTGAAATTCATTACCACTATCAAGTAAACACTCTAATGAAAAATCACACGTATGTACTTTTGCATAGTCTAAAATAATCGCACCATTTCGATCAATAATAATTGCCGTATTTTGTCTTTTCTCACCTATTTTTGATAAATAAGTCGTACAAATACCGATATGATGTTGTTTAGCTTGCTCTCTGAGGACTTTGACATACTCGCTATCAATTGTTACCGCCTCGTCTAACCACATAGCACGTTCTTTCTTAAAATCAGGATGTAACGGATAATCGAAGGCTTTATCAAAAGGAGGCGCATATCCATTTGACCACATTTCTGGAAAAAGCACTAAATCTGCTCCATTTTTCGCAGCTGTTTCGATATGTTGGATAGCTAAATTTAAATTAGCCAATTTATTATTAGCAACTGCTTTTTTCTGTACTGAAGCAATTTTTAACATACGTTTTTCCGCTCCAATAGCTTTAAAATTTTTTCTTATCAATAAAAATTTCTGCCCCTACTGTTTCATCATCTGTATATTTCTCGCGCATTGAATGGATTAGTGCTTCTAATTCTTCTAGACTAATCGAAACGTCTGCAGCAACAATGTCCCAAGCTACTTCTGTTCTCCCATTAATGGAAGTCATTATTTTCAAGCGACCTTGAGCAAACAATTTGATAGCAGGTTTTTTTAGTTCGGTTTCTTTTACTTCATTCCATGGTTTAAAATCTCCACGATAAGCAAGGCCACGTTCCGTTAATTCAACGGTCGGAGCAGTATTTAGCAATCTTAATAACGGCCGTAAAATACAAAGTCCGATAAATATAAGTAAAATAGTCTCTTCTATACCATTCACACCTTTTATATGACTAAAAATGATATATACTAATAATCCAACCGCTATCCATAATAAGCAACTTGAAAAAATCAAACGGCGATTTACGCTAAATTCTATTCTCTCTGTCTTTTTTTCTTGATCTAGTTCCGCTTCTATCATTTGCATCCTCCACTCCCACATTGTGTGCTATTTCTATTGTACTAGAAATAAGGTTCAATGGAAAGACGCCAATTCTGGATTGACGTGCGTTTCGATTAATTGTATGCTAAATAAGGAATTTATGTTGACCTTTTGAACATATATGATATAATTTCTTTAATGCTTTTAAGTAGTAAAATATAGTATCTAAAAAGGAGGCGAACATCATCGACCAAGTTATCTTAATCGGCTTTATGGGAGCTGGAAAAACGACCGTTGGAAATATACTCGCAAAATTAGCTAATTTACCATATATTGATATTGATGAAGTTATTACTCACGAACAGGGAATGAGTGTTTCTGCTATTTTTGCTAAATATGGTGAAAAAGAATTTCGTCGTTTGGAACACGAAAAATTAAAAGAATTGGCTGATACAAAAGCCGTTATTGCAACAGGCGGTGGAATTGTTCTTAATCCTGAAAATAGAGAAGTTTTAAAAAATACATATCCGGTAATTTATTTAGAAACAAATCCAGAAGTATTTATGAATAGACTTAAGGGTGATACAACACGCCCACTAGTACAGCAAAAAACACCTGAGGAAATTCGCGCTATTTTTGAACCAAGAATTGAACATTATAAAACGTCAGCTGATTTTATTGTGAATACGGATAACCGCAATCAACAAGAAGTTGCCAAAGCAATTATAGCCATGTTAGATAAATAAAAAACAGCGCATTTCGCGCTGTTTTTTATTCAGTACAATGTCTACACCACATATCTGGCATAACGGATGTATAATCTTTAGTAAAGGTAAGTAAATCATAAAAGATACTATCAGCATAGCCACTATCACTAATTTCTAGTTTATTTAATTCGATTTCGCGATGAAGTGATTCAAGTGCTGCATCTCGAAGTGCAGGTAATATATACCCGGTGATTTTAATTTGTGCTAAAGCAGCAGCAATCGTAATTCTGTCTGATTGATGCACAGCGCTACCAAATTCAGCTAAAAGTTGTTGCAATCGTTCTACCCCATCATCTTTCGCTGGAACATAGGTCGAATTTTTCACAGTTTCCATCATGTACTTCGGAAAAGCTGATAAATTTAAGCCTTGATCACTTTTATCACTAAAATATTCCTCTAGCCGTTTTAGAACTTCTAAACCTTCCTTCTGTCCAAATGGTGCTAATTTATCATTTTCATCTAAATAAAAACTGGCTTTAAAGTGGTCTTTAAAATTGGGATGTGTTGTTTCTAAATGTAGTTCTTTTCCTGGTTGATCAATATACATCTTAATTGCCATTTTTGTCTTCCTCCTCCTTGTGAAATCTCTTACATTTATCTTACCAAACAATCAGCTCTTTTTGAAGCAAGAAAAATATGACAACTTACCAACAATTTCAAGCGTTTTTTTCAATTTTTTAGTATGGTATTTAACTTTTTAACGTAAAAAGAGTATATAAACTATTATTTTAAACCTAAAAAGCAAAAATGTACTCTTTTGACCAATTTTTTATTCCGTGGTTAAATAAAACCTGGGCTTGATCTAACAACAATCACATCTGTTAACTAACAGTCCATTTACACACTTGAGAAAACAAAAACCGCCATTATCCCATTTTGGCGGTTTTTGTTTATTTAATTTCTAACACGGTAACAGCTTCGATATGTGTTGTCATCGGAAACATATCTACCGGCTGGACTTGTTTTGCTTCATAACCACCATCCGTCAGTATTTGCATATCACGAGCTAATGTCGCTGGGTTACAAGAAACATAGACCACTTTTTTTGGTTTCATTGCTAAAATAGTTTGAAGTAACTTTTCATCACACCCTTTTCTTGGGGGATCAACGACAAGTACATCTGCTGTAATTCCTGCCTTATACCATGCTGGAATAACTTCTTCTGCTTTCCCCGTCTCAAAAGTAGTGTTTTTTAAATTATTTAATTCTGCATTTGCTCTTGCATCTTGAATCGCCTGATCAACAATTTCTACTCCATATACATGTTTTGCTTTTTTAGCTAAACATAAAGAAATAGAACCAATACCACAATATGCGTCAATAACGGTTTCTTCTCCGGTCAATTCTGCCGCTTCCACTGCTTGTTGATAGAGGACTTCTGTTTGCTGTGGATTTACTTGATAAAAAGAACGAGCAGAGATTGCAAACCGAATACCATGTATTGTATCTTCAATAATGTCTTTTCCCCAAAGTGTTTTAGTACGATTACCAAAAATAACATTGGTTTTCTGTGAATTAATATTTTGAACAATCGAGGTTAATGCTAATTGTTCCGTTAATTCTTGAATAATGTCATCTTTAAATGGAATTCGCTCTTTATTGGTGATAAGCACTAACATTAATTGCCCTGTTGTGTGGGCATATCTTGTCATAATATGCCGAATATCGCCTTTTCCTGTTTTTTCGTTATATGGTTCCGTTCCATATTTTGCTAGAATTTCTCTCGTTTTTTGAACAGCAAAATCACCTTGTTCGTTATGAATTAAACACGTTGTCATATCAATAATATCATGACTTCTTTTTTGATAAAAACCTGCTGTTAACTTACCATTTACAAAGCCAACTGGCACTTGTGATTTATTCCGATAGCGCCATGGGTCTTGCATACCTAAAGTATCTTTAACCTCCACATGAAGTTTACCAATTCGTTTCATTGTTTCTTCTACTTGATTTTTCTTAAACTTGAGCTGGCCTTCATAACTTAAATGTTGTAAGCTGCATCCACCACATTTGGAATAAACCGCACATGGCGGCTCCACCCGGTTCTCACTCTTTACTTGGATACTTTCCATTCGAGCAAAGCCGTAGTTTTTATTTAATTTGATTATTTTAGCTGTTACTTTTTCGCCTGGTAATGTATTGGGAATAAAGAGCGGATAGCCATCAATTTTGCCAACGCCGCTACCATCATGTGTTAAATCCTCTATAATAATATCAATTGATTGATTCTTTTTTAAAAGGGATGCTTCCAAATTCCCTTGCCCCTCTCTTTTACGATAAATTTACTTAATGATATATTCGATCCCGATTGGCTCTGTAATCATTTCTTCGTTTTGTTCTTTAAAAATAAGCAATGTATTTTTTTGTAAGGTAAAATCATATACAAATGTTTTTGGATAGATAGTAACATCTTTATTGGTTATTAATGTTTTTGTTTCATCTGCTATGGTGACTTCTCTAGGAATTTTACTGCTAAATAACTTTGTTGCAATTTCTGCATCAGCATTTGAATAGCTTGTTTTTAATGTTGTTTGGATTTTATCTTCATTTTTAACTGATGTTACTTTTACAGGAGTTGCTTCTGTTATTATCGTTCGTTCGCCACTTGTTATTTCGTAATTAGTTATTTTCTCTTGAATGGTTGTTGTTGGAAAACGATATTTTACATTTGTAATATATTCAGACACTTTTTTTGCAGCGACACGAAGACGATAAGTTTTTATTCCTTTATATCTTTTATCTGCAGAAGCTAATTGTTTTAAAAATTCATTATTAGTAGAAGTAACGATTAAATCACCATTTGGTGCAATCGTTGCTTCGGTGTTTGCGGATGGAGTGGAGAGAAAGATATTATCTTGTATGGGAATTTGCATTTTATTGTTTACCCACACTTTATTGCTTTCAATTAATTCTGTTTTTGATACTTTAGTCGTTTGTTCTTCAGCCTCCACATGCCAAAAGAAAAGTACAATTGCTGCGATAGCAATGATAAACATAATAATTATCACTGTGAATTTTTTAATTAGTTGTCCACCTGCCATATCGCACTCACCTCATTTCTTTCCAAGACGTCTATTATACTTGTTTTAATGACATAAGACAAATATTTAACAAAAATGACATCCTTTTTACTATGTTGCAATTAGGACATTTAGGCTAAAAAAAAAACTACTAAGCTTAGTAGTTTTAGTTGTTTTCTTTTATAAATAAGTCTGTTGCTGGAATATCATCTACGCTTGCAAAAAATTCAATATGTTGCTTTAAATTTTGGAATGTCATTGGTGTTTCTCCGCCTAGCTCTCCATCAAGATTAATTAACATTTTATCTTCTGAAGTTACTACTACTTTTTCAGATTTTACATAGATAACATTTGGTTCTTTAATGTGATCGCCTCGTAGTGCTAGGGTTACTAAACGAACAAACTCTGCTAAATTTACCTTTTTGATGATAATTAAAGAAAATTTGCCATCATCTAATTTTGCATCAGGGGCAATTTTTTCAAAGCCACCAATTGAATTTGTCAGGCCTAAAAGGAAAAACATAATTTCTCCTTCAAAAATACCTTGGTCGTATTCAACTTTTACTTTAGTTGCTTTTAGGGATGGTAGCATTTCAATCCCTTTTAAGTAGTATGCAAGTTGACCAAGCATTGTTTTTAATCGGCTAGGGACATCATACGTTAGCTCTGTTAATCGTCCGCCACCGCCAATATTAATAAAATACGTATTATTTGCTTTTCCGATATCCATCGCGACACTTTGACCAGCTGCTATAATCTTTGTTGCTTTTATCACGTCTCTAGGAACATGGATTGCCCTTGCAAAATCATTGGTTGTCCCTGTAGGAATAATCCCTACTTTTGGCCGATAATCTTGTTCTGCAATGCCATTTATCACTTCATTGATTGTTCCATCTCCGCCAGCTGCGACGACTAAATCATATTTAGCTTTAACAGCTTCTTCCGCTGCGTGTTTGGCATCATCTGGCTCAGCAGTTGTTGCATGAGCTGATGTGACATACCCCGCTTGCTCTAATATCGAAAGGACATCTGCAAGATTTTTCTTAATGATTTCTCTTCCAGATGTAGGATTATAAATGACTCGAGCGTGTTTTTGCATTTTGTTCGTCCTCTCCTTGCTCAATCAGCGTTGTTCCATTGAAAAGCGCATTTTGACACATGATAAATAATATTATAGCAAATTTCACTTTAAATTCCTAATAAGTAAAGCAGTGAAGGCAAGCTTCACTGCTTTATGTTTATCGTTTATTCATTTCTTCTAATAATAATTTATTCACCATTGGTGGGTTTGCTTGGCCTTTTGTTGCTTTCATAACTTGACCAACTAAGAAGCCAACAGCACGATCTTTTCCGTTTTTATAATCGGTAATGGATTGCTCATTATTATCGAGAATTTCTCCAATAATCGTACGTAGTGCTCCTTCATCCGAAATTTGTACTAAACCTTTGTCTTTAACTACTTGTTCTGCATCGCCACCATTTAATGCTAATTCACGGAAAACTTTTTTCGCAATTTTAGACGAGATAGTTCCTGCTTCGATTAATTGAATCATACCAGCTAAGTTGTCTGGTGTTAAACCAGTTTCGTGAAGTTCTTTTTGCTCTGCATTTAGATACGCGGAAACTTCTCCCATTAACCAGTTAGACGCTTGTTTAGCATCCGCACCAGCTGCCAAAGTTGCTTCAAAGAAATCAGACATCTCTTTTGTTAAAGTAAGCACCATTGCATCGTAGGCTGGTAAACCTAGCTCATTAATATAACGTATTTGACGTTTATCTGGAAGTTCAGGAATTTCCGCACGAATGCGTTCTTTCCAAGCTTCATCAATAAATAAATCTACTAAGTCTGGCTCTGGGAAATAACGATAGTCGTCGGATCCTTCTTTAATACGCATCAAGGAAGTTTTTCCAGTTGCTTCTTCAAAACGACGTGTTTCTTGTTCAATAATCCCTCCAGAAAGAAGTACTTCTGCTTGGCGTTTTTCTTCAAATTCAATTCCTTTACGCACATTATTAAAGGAGTTTAGATTTTTCAGTTCTGTTTTTACACCAAATTCTTCTTGGCCGATTGGACGAATAGAAATATTAGCATCACAGCGCATTGAACCTTCTTCCATTTTTACATCAGAAACGCCTGTATATTGAATAATGGATTTTAGTTTTTCTAAATAAGCATATGCCTCTTCCGCAGAACGAATATCTGGTTCAGAAACGATTTCGATTAGCGGTGTTCCTTGACGGTTAATATCTACTAATGAATAGCCATGAGAAGTATGGGTATTTTTACCAGCATCTTCTTCTAAGTGAAGACGAGTGATACCAATTTTTTTCTTTTTACCACCAACTTCAATTTCGATCCAGCCATGTTCTCCAATTGGTTTATCAAATTGAGAGATTTGGTATGCTTTTGGATTATCTGGGTAAAAATAATTTTTACGATCAAATTTAGTATGTTCAGCAATTTCGCAGTTAATCGCCATTGCTGCTTTCATACCATATTCTACAGCTCGTTTATTTAAAACTGGTAAAACACCTGGCATTCCTAAGTCTACCACGGTTGTATTAGTGTTTGGTTCTGCCCCAAAATGAGCTGGCGCAGAAGAAAATATTTTTGAATTGGTTTTTAACTCAACGTGAACCTCAAGTCCAATAACTGTTTCAAAATTCATTGCTACGCCTCCTATAAGTTTGGTTTTTCTTTATGGAATGTTGTTTCTTGTTCAAATGCATGTGCGACTTTGTATAATAATGATTCTTCAAAGTAATTACCAATAATTTGTAAGCCAACTGGTAAGCCTTCTGAAAATCCACAAGGAACTGAAATAGCTGGAACTCCCGCTAAGTTAATTGGAACAGTCAAAATATCATTGGAATACATTGTAATTGGATCATTAATCATTCCATCAATTTTAAATGCTGTTGTTGGCGAACTTGGTCCAATAATCACATCATAGTTTTCAAAAACATCTACAAAATCTTGTTTAATTAATGTACGTGCTTGTTGTGCTTTTTTATAGTAAGCATCATAATAGCCAGAACTTAGTGCATAGGTTCCCAGCATAATACGACGTTTTACTTCATCTCCAAATCCTTCTGAACGTGTTTTTTTGTATAGTTCTTCTAAAGTATGCGCATTTGGAGAACGATATCCATAACGAACACCGTCAAAACGAGAAAGATTAGAAGAGGCTTCACTTGATGCTAAAATATAATAACTTGCTACACCATATTCAGAATGAGGCAATGAAACTTCATCCCAAGTAGCACCCAGTTTTTCTAGTGTTTTAAGTGCATCTAACACCGCTTGTTTTACCCCTGGATCCACACCCTCGCCAAGATATTCTTTTGGAACACCAATGCGTAGTCCTTTAATGTCACCTGTTAAGCTATCTGAAAAACGTTCATTAGGTTGATTAATTGATGTAGAATCATTTGCATCTACACCAGAAATAGCTTCTAACAAATAAGCATTATCTTCAACGTTTTTCGTGATTGGTCCAATTTGGTCTAAAGAAGAGGCAAAGGCAATTAAGCCAAAACGAGAAACTCGACCATATGTAGGTTTCATTCCTACCACACCACAAAAAGCTGCTGGTTGGCGAATGGATCCACCAGTATCACTACCAAGTGAAAATAAAACTTCGCCTGCCGCAACAGCGGAAGCACTACCGCCTGAAGAACCACCTGGAACGCGTGATAAATCCCACGGGTTATAAGTTTTATGGAAATAAGATGTTTCTGTAGAAGAACCCATCGCAAATTCATCCATATTTAGCTTTCCAATATTAATCGTTTGAGCATTTTTAAGTTTAGAAACAACTGTCGCATCATAGATTGGATCGAAGTTTTCTAAGATTTTACTAGCAGCCGTTGTACGCAAGTTTTTTGTTACAATATTATCTTTAATCCCAATTGGCATACCTGCGAGCATATTATTAGGATCAATTCCAGCATCTCCAAGTTCTTCTGCTATGCCAAATGCAGTCTCTTTATTTAAAGTAATAAATGAACCTACTTTGTTTTCTACTGCATCTATTCGGTTGTATGATTCTGTTACTAAATCAAAAGGTGTTATTTCTTTTGCAACTAATTTATCATGTAATTCTTTTACTGAAAAATCAAATAAACCCAAAATATTTTCCCTCCCTAGTTTTTTATTGTTCCATTATTGTCGGTACTTTAAACATACCATCTTGTTCGTCTGGCGCATTTTTTAAGACTTCTTTACGATCAAGTCCTTTTGCTGCCACATCTTCTCGTAATACGTTTGATACTTCAATTGCATGGCTGGTTGGTTCTACATTACTTGTATCAAGGGTGTTTAATTGCTCCACTAACTCAATTATTTTACCAAGTTGACCAGCGAATGCAGTTGCTTCGTTGTCGGAAACTTCTAATTTGGCAAGGTTTGCTACTTTTTCTACAGTTTCTTTTGATATATTGGACAAAATGCCATCCTCCTTTTTAGTGATGCTTTGTATGTAACAATGCTTCCCCCTCTGCTTAAAAGGGAAGAACTGTTCTCTCCTGCATAATTATACAACAGGAAAGAACAATTCGCATTGTTTTTATTAATCGTAAATATGAGCGGTCGCTGCATCTTCATTTGCTTTTCTTGTAATTAATGCAGCAGGGCCGTCAGTTGTATTGATATTTACTTGCAAGTCGGCTGTTTTTGGAATGTGTTGACCAACTAAATCTGTTACATATTGAGTAAAACCAATAATTTCAGCTTGTCCATAAAATTGTAACGGAATATCAATATTAAGTTCAGCTAATTGTCCATCTTCATATCTACCTCGACCAACGACACCAGTAAAGTTTGGATAATAATCTTCAATTGATTTTTTGAAATTTAAGAAGTTATCATTATCTGTTTTATGGTCTTTAGCTGATTCCGTGGATGGTAACACATAGTTCTTTTCATCTACTGTTTCCCATTTAGAAAGTGTATCGCCAGTTGCTGTTGAATAAGAAATAAAATTCCCCGGCGCTACTGCATCACGTTCCCCTTGTTTATAAATGGCAATAGTGACTGGAACATTTTCCAATCCTTTTGTTTGGCGAATTCGATTTAACACGGTAGCAGACATTTGTTTTCCTTGCTCAAGTAAAACACTATCGCTAATTGGTTGCTCGTAAGTGTCGCCGTATTGTTCTTTTTGGTAATAATCAACTGAGTTCATCGCTAAAGCAATGGAAATCCCACCAAGTGAAACACTGTCTTTATCTGTTTGTTTTAAATAATCTTGTTCTAAAATATGTGCTAAATAAATAGGTTTGCGGTCTTTACCATTTCCATTACTTGCTGGATTTAAACCGTTTGGATTATCTTTACTTTTGCGGTCAAGCCATTTTTGAAGTGTATCTTTATCTAAATATTGTCCTTCTTGGAAAAGATAGTTATCCGAAGAATATTCATTTTGAGAAATACGCATCAAACCTGATTCAAGCTCATTAATATCATATCGAGAGTAAATATTTGAGACAACCAGTCCACGTGATTTACTTGCTTTATATGGTAATACAGTTTTGTAATAATCAGATGAGATTTGATTTTTTGTCATAATGCCCGTTTCTGCTTTTTTATCATCTTTTTGTACCACTTTATCATTGGAATCTAGTTTTGGGGCACAGCCAGAAAGAATCAGCGTTAAACCGAGCATTGCAATTATGATTTTTTTCATTTGTTTAATCCACCTTCGTCTGGTAAGTACTCTATTAAGTCATCTTCGGACCAAATAGGAATGGCTAATTCTTCTGCTTTAGCGAGTTTAGAACCAGCATCACTGCCAGCCACAACAACATCTGTTTTCTTACTTACACTTCCTGAAACATTCCCGCCAAGTGACTCAATTAATGCTTTGGCATCGTTTCTCGTTAATTTTTCTAATTTACCAGTTAAGACAACCGTTTTCCCTGCAAAAACAAGCGCTTCTTCGGACATATTTTCTAGTTTTGGTCCGGTATATGTCATATTGACGCCAGCTCTTTTTAATTCAGCGATTAAATCGTGTACTTCTTCATTCGCAAAATAAGTAACAATACTGTCTGCCATTTTTTCACCAATATCGTTAATGCTTGTTAATGTTTCTTTATCGGCTCTTTTCAAATTATCCATTGTTTCAAAGTGAATCGCAAGTGATTTAGCTGCTTTGGCACCGACATGACGTATACCTAAGCCAAATAGTAATTTTTCAAGGGAATTCTGTTTACTTTGTTCAATAGATGCAAGTAAATTTGTGACTGATTTTTCTCCCATTCTTTCTAATTCTAACAGTTCTTCTTTCGAAAGGAAAAACAAATCTGCTACATCTTTAATTAAATGATGGGAAAAAAGTTGAATTATTACTTTTTCGCCAAGTCCATCAATATTCATTGCATTACGAGAGACAAAATGAATTAATCCTTCTTTGATTTGTGCTTGGCATTTAGGATTAATACATCGAAGCGCTACCTCTTCTTCTAAACGAACCAATTCGCTATCGCAAGTTGGACAGTTTTTTGGCATATGGAAAGGTTTTTCATCACCATTCCGTTCTTCAACAATCGTTTTAATAACTTCTGGAATAATATCGCCGGCTTTTTTAATTAATACCGTATCGCCAATGCGAATATCTTTTTCTATAATTAAATCTTCATTATGAAGGGAGGCTCGACTTACTGTTGTACCAGCCACTCGGACCGGTTCTAACACCGCAGTGGGAGTTACAACACCTGTTCGACCCACATTTAGTTCAATATTGAGTAATTTTGTTGGTACTTCTTCTGCCGGGAATTTGTAAGCAATGGACCAGCGAGGAGACTTGGCAGTTGTTCCCATTTGGCGCTGTTGTTCTAAATTATTTAATTTTAAAACAATACCGTCAATATCATAAGCTAGGCCTGCTCTTTTTTCCGTCCATTCATCAATATAAGCATAAACTTCTTCTAAATTAGTACATAATCTGCGTTCTTTATTTACTTTTAGACCAAGTGTTTCTAACATATCAAGACCTTCGCTATGCGTTCTAACACCCATTTCTCCAAAATCAGCTACAGCATATAGAAAAATATCTAAGTTTCTAGATGCAGCAATTTTTGTATCTAATTGTCGAAGCGAACCGGCTGCTGCATTTCGCGGATTAGCAAATAACATTAGCCCTTCTTCTTCACGGGCTTCATTGAGTTTTTGGAAAGAGCGTTTTGGCATAAACGCCTCACCGCGGACTTCTATGGAATAATCTTTTTGTAATTTCATTGGTATGGAGCGAATTGTCCGTAAATTGGCAGTAATATCTTCACCAATTGTACCATCTCCACGTGTAGCCCCTTGTTTGTACTTGCCATTTTCGTATTGCAGAGATACAGCAAGTCCATCAATTTTCAGTTCGCACATATAAGCAATATCTTCACCAACTTTATCACGAATACGACGATCAAAATCAGCTAGATCTTCTCGATTAAATGCATTCGCAAGACTTAACATTGGTGTGTCATGAGCTACTTTTTGAAATCCTTCTAATACTTCCCCGCCAACTCGATTAGACGGAGATTCAGGTGTAACCCATTCCGGATGCGCTTCTTCTATTTGAAGTAGTTCCTGCATTTTCTGATCATATTCTGCATCTTCTACAGTCGGATTATCAATTACATAATAATCATAGCTGTACTGATCAAGTATGTTTATTAATTCTTCATACCTTTTTTTATCAGCCATTTCTTCACCTGCTTTTTCCAAATTTATACTTTTTCAATTGGCGCAAATTCTGCCAGCAATCGTTTGACTCCAGTTGGGCTTGGGAATGCAATATCTAGTTCCATTCCACTACCGTCTCCTTTAACACTAACCACTGTTCCTACGCCCCATTTTTTATGACTTGCTTTATCTCCTACTGTCCAGCCAAGCGTTTCAGCACCACTTGATTTATAAGCAGTCGTTGCTTTTTGTGGCATACGTGGCTTAGCATATGGTTTCTCTGATTTTAGTTTGTTTTCATTTGCTAGTTCAAGTAAATCTCGTGGAATCTCACCAATGAAGCGCGATTCTTGGTTAGAGGAAGGTCGCCCATATAACATCCTTGAGTAGGCGCTAGTTAAGAAAAGTTCTTCCTCTGCCCTCGTGATTCCTACATAAGCCAAGCGACGTTCTTCTTCCATTTCATCCTCTTCATAAATTGCTCGAGAATGTGGAAAAATCCCTTCTTCCATTCCAACTAAAAAGACAACTGGAAATTCTAATCCTTTTGCGGAGTGAAGTGTCATTAATGTTACTGCGCCATTTTGCTCATCATTATCTTCTTCTAATTTATCAACATCCGCTACAAGCGCTAAATCTGTTAAAAAAGCAAGTAATGTTTTATCTTCATTTTCTTTTTCAAAGTTTTGTGTAACAGATAAAAACTCATCAATATTTTCTAGTCTGGTTTGTGCTTCAATAGTGCGTTCGTTTTTAAGCATCGCACGATAACCAGTTTTTTCAAGGATTTCTTCTACGAGTTCCGTTACTGATAAAAAGTCTTGCATTTGCGTAAAGCCACGAACTAAATCATGAAATGCTACTAGATCTTTACTTATTTTAGCTGAAATACCTGCTAGTTCAATGCGATTAAGCACTTCAAATAAACTTAGATCATAAGCTGTAGCAACATTATTTAACTTTTCAAGTGTACCAGGACCAACTCCGCGTTTTGGTACATTAATAATGCGCGTTAAACTAATATCGTCCTCATTATTACTAATAAGTCGTAAATAAGCTAAAATGTCTTTAATTTCTTTTCTATCATAGAATTTTGTTCCGCCGACCATCGTATAAGCCATATTCGACTTCATAAAATATTCTTCCATTACACGAGATTGTGCATTCGTTCGGTAAAGAATCGCAAAATCAGATAATGGACGGCTTGTGTTGTTTACTTCTTCTTGGATTTTCATCACAACATAAGCAGCTTCTTCTTTTTCCGTTAGTGCTTTATGATAAAAAATCTTTTTCCCTTCTGCATTACTAGTCCAAAGATTTTTTGGTTTACGATTGCCATTGTTTTCGATTACACGATTAGCCGCTTCTAAAATGCGCTTTGTTGAACGATAATTTTCTTCTAATAAAATAGTTTTAGCTTTAGGATAATCTTTTTCAAAAGACATGATATTACTAATATCCGCCCCGCGCCAACCATAAATAGATTGATCCGAATCACCAACGACACATAAGTTTTTAAATCTAGTCGCTAGTAACTTCACAAGTAGATATTGTGCATGGTTCGTATCTTGGTACTCATCCACATGAATATATTGGAATTTACGTTGATAATATTCCAAAACATCCGGAATCCGTTCAAATAACTGGATAGTCACCATGATTAAATCATCAAAATCGAGTGCTTGGTTTTTCTTTAATTTCTTTTCATACTTTTCATAAACTTCGCCGACCATTTTATCATAAAAACCACTGGCTTCTTTCATATATTCACTTGCAGAAATCAGTTCGTTTTTGGCGTTACTAATGGATGCAAGAATGCCTCGTGGCTCAAATTTCTTTGGATCCACATTTTTTTCTTTTAAAATCCCTTTAATAACGGACAATTGGTCACTTCCGTCTAAAATAGTAAAATTTCGTTCATAACCGATTCGATCAATATCGCGGCGTAAAATACGGACACACATGGAGTGGAAAGTTGAAATCCAAATAGACTCTGCTTCCCCGCCCATTAAATTACCAATCCGTGATTTCATTTCACGTGCTGCTTTATTTGTAAACGTAATCGCTAAAATATTATATGGATTAACGCCACGTTCCCTTACTAAATAGGCTATCCGGTGCGTTAAAACACGAGTTTTCCCACTCCCGGCTCCAGCCATAATTAATAAAGGTCCTTCTGTGCTTTCTACTGCACGCTTTTGTTCTGGGTTTAATCCATCCACCAATTCTTTTGCATTTAATTGCATTCTCCTATACACCACCATACAAACATTTGTTCTTATTTTATCATACTACACTATATAATCAAACCGTTTTCTTTGCAAAAATACTTGCGGTTGCTAGTGCTGCGTCTAAATCTTCATAAATCACATTGCCAACAATAATTGTATCTGCATATTTTGCCATCTCGGCTGCTTGTTCCGCTGACCGAATGCCACCACCATACCAAAGTTTGGTTTCGCTAAGAACCTGGCTAACTTCCTTCACAATAGCTGGGTCTCCGTAAATGCCGCTATACTCCACATAAAAAATGGGCAGATGAAATAGATTCTCTGCTAATCTGGCATATGCGACAATATCTTCTTTGGTTAATGCTGTATTTGCTTCTGTTAATTTAGCCACTTTTGCATCTTGATTTAAAATGACATATCCTTCAGAGGTCACTCGTTTCCACGGGATAAAATCACCCATTTGTTTAATTAGCTCTTGATGAAGCCCAAGTGTCCATTTGCTACTAGTTGTATTTAAAACAATAGGAATTAAAAAATGTTCTGCTTCTGGCAAAATCATTGCCTCGTCACTGACTTCCAAATAAATGGGCAGATCTGTTTCAACAAGTAACTCATACAGCTTTTCAACTGCTTCTATTTGTAAATTATCTGTTCCACCAATAATAAATCCATCGGTTCCAGAATGAATGAGCTTGGTTGCAACATTAAGAGGTAAATCTTTTGCTGGGTCTAACTTAAATAAATGCTTCATTTGCCCCTCCAACTATCTATTATGGGATATCTTATTATAGCATTAGTTGCATATCACCGCACCCTTCCAAAAGCAATTTTTAACTTTTTTTAAGCTTTTTTGCCATATTGGTATTGGGCTAGCTTTTATTTTATGGTATGATGGGAAAAAATTTGATTTTATTCATACAACTTAGGTTTACATAAAAAATGGAAATGAGGTTATTATGCAAGAAAAAAGGGAAGAATGGGGCTCAAAAGTTGGATTTATTCTAGCTTCTGCTGGCTCCGCAATAGGAATTGGCGCAATCTGGAAGTTACCTTATGTCGCCGCAACTGCAGGTGGAGGCGCGTTTTTCTTATTGTTTTTATTTTTAACATTATTTATTGTTATGCCGCTTTTAATTGCGGAATTTGTGATTGGACGAGGTTCTGGTGGTGATGCGTTGCAAGCTTATAAAACACTTGCACCTGGTTCAAAATGGAACTTAATTGGGAAACTGGGCGTGGTTGGCGCGAGTGTTTTATTTTCCTTTTATAGTGTGGTTGGTGGTTGGATTATCACTTACCTTATTAAAGCAATTTCAGGTGGGATTACCGGACAAAACCAAGCTAGCTTATTGCATGATTTTCAAATAACTACGGCAAACCCTTGGATATCCATTAGCGCGACTATATTTTTTATTTTACTTAATGTCCTAGTTATTAGTCGTGGGATTGTTAGTGGAATTGAAAGAATGAGCAAGTTTATGATGCCCGCATTATTTATATTATTTATCGTTTTAATTATTCGGTCGTTAACGCTTCCTGGCGCGATGGAAGGAGTCGCTTTCTTCTTACGACCAGACTTTAGTCATTTTACTGCGCAAACGGTGCTTATTACGCTTGGTCAAGCTTTCTTTTCTTTAAGTGTCGGCATTTCGGTAATGGTTACATATAGTTCTTATTTAAATCGTTCTATTAGTTTGCCTCAATCAGCCATCTCTGTTTCTTTGATGAATGTCTTTGTTTCATTGCTTGCTGGATTGGCCATTTTTCCAGCAGCATTTGCCTTTGGTATTACGCCCGATGCAGGACCTGGATTACTATTTGTAATTTTGCCGTCGATTTTTAATCAATTACCATTAGGAATGTTATTTTTTATTATCTTCTTAATTTTATTCTTGTTTGCTGCACTTACTTCAAGCTTTTCAATGTTAGAGGCTACGGTTGCACCTTTGATAAATAGCGGGATTAGTCGAAAAAAAGCGAGCATTGGAATGGGAATAGTTATTATTCTAATGGCAATTCCAAGTGCGCTTAGTTTTGGAGTTTGGAGCGATATTCAGATTTTTGGATTAAGTATCTTTGATGCCGCCGACTATCTCGTATCCAACATTATATTGCCAGTCGGTGCTTTGTTTATCGCTATTTTTGTTGGTTATCGATTACCTCGCGAACTATTATTAAAAGAATTTACTACTAGCAGCCATTTTGGAAAGAAAATTTTTATTGTGTGGTTATTTTTGATTAAGTATATTGCACCAATTGCCATTATTTTAGTTTTTCTTTCCGCGACAGGTTTACTTGATTTACTCTTTTAACTAAAAAAGCAATCTCACTAAAATGTTAGCGAGATTGCTTTTCTTATATTGCCATCAGTACAATGCTAGTTACACAAATTAGCATACCACTTAAACCAATTGCTGTTCCAATTGCTCGTTTTTCTTTTAAATTGGCGAGTGTCGTAAAAATAAAGCATATTATAAAGACCCAGTGCCATAATAAGGAAAAATCAAGTCCTATACCACTTGCAACCATATTAAAGATAAAATAAATAACTGCAATAGCAAGAATAGAAATGATAACAATTTGATAGGTCTTACTATTAAATTTCTTCAAGCCGCACCCCTACCAATCTATTCTGGCTTCGTCATTCTTGAAAAAACCACATCATACATATCGTTGCCATAATGAAGAGAACGCTTTACACGTGAAATCGTTGCCGTGCTAGCACCCGTTTCAGCTTCAATAACATTATACGTTTTTCCATCATGAAGCATTTTTGCCACTTGGAAACGTTGAGCCATGGATTGTATTTCATTAACTGTACAAACATCATCAAAAAAAGCATAACATTCTTCTAAATTTTCTAGCGTTAGAATTCCTTGGAAAAATTCATCCAATCCTTGTCCGCGCAACTTCTCTATTTGCATATCTTTACCTCCAAATAATCTCATATATCCTACTTTCATATTTTAACGTACCAACGTGTAAAATACAAACGTTTCTCTTTACGAAACAAACAAAAAAAGTACTATCTCAGAGTTTTTCTCCAAGATAGTACTTTTTATTATTCTGCTTTTGTTCCAATATCCATTCGATAAAAGAAGTTTGGATTATCTAGTTTTTCCATTTCTGGATAAAGTAAAGCGCGCGCCTCACTCATTGTGTCTGCTTCTTTTGCTAATAGTAGAACACGCCCACCGTTAGAAACTAATTCACCATTTTCTGCTTGCTTTGTTCCCGCATGATAAATTGTAACACTTTCGGCAATATCATCTAAACCTGTTAATTTATTTCCTTTTTCGTAATTTTCCGGATAGCCTGCGCTTGCTAAAACTACACCAAGCGTAATTCCCTCTTTTTTAAAGCGAACATCTGGTTTTTTGTTGTTAAGCAAGTCCTCAATAAGTGTAGCAAAATCACTTTCTAAACGAGGTAAAACAACTTGGGTTTCTGGATCACCAAATCGTGCGTTAAATTCAATTACTTTTGGTCCATTTTTAGTTAAGATAAGACCTGCGTAAAGAATACCGCGGAAGTAACGTCCTTCTTTTACCATTCCTGATGCAGCTGGCCGAAGAATATTTTTAACAGCTTCTTCTACTATCGCTTCAGCAATGTGTGGTACAGGTGAATATGCGCCCATTCCACCAGTATTAGGTCCTTTATCGCCTTCATATGCACGTTTATGATCTTGCGCAATGGCCATTGGGTAAACTTCTTCTCCATTCACAAAAGCCATCAATGAAAATTCTTCACCTGCTAAGTAGTCCTCGATAACAACTTTTAACGAAGCATCACCGAATTTTTCTTCTAGCATCATATCTTTTAGCGCAAGTACAGCTTCTTCCATTTCTAGTGCTACTGTGACACCTTTTCCTGCCGCTAGTCCATCTGCTTTAATAACGATTGGAACACCACGCTCATCTAAGTATGCTTTGGCTTCTGTATAATCAGTGAAAGTTCTTGAAGATGCAGTTGGAATTGCATATTTTTCCATAAATTGTTTGGCAAAATCTTTGCTACCTTCAATTAGCGCCGCATTTGCTTTTGGTCCAAATGCTTTAATTCCAGCTTCTTCAAAAGCATCAACAACCCCTTCTAATAGAGGTATTTCTGGCCCAACAATAACAAAAGAAATATCTGCTTTTTTTGCAAAATCAATTAACCCAGCTTTATCCGTTTCAGAAATCGACACTAGTTGAATATCGTCTAAACGCATTCCATCATTTCCTGGAGCGCAGTAAACTTTTTCGACATGGTTTGATTCTAATAATTTTTTACTAATGGCATGTTCTCTACCACCGCTACCAACTACTAATAAGTTCATTTAACTACACGTCCTTTGTTTGAGGATTAATGTTTAAAATGGCGTACATGGGTTAGAACCATAGAAATACCATATTTATTTGCCATGGCAATGGAATCTTTATCTTTAATAGATCCACCAGGTTGGATGATTGCTGTAATTCCCGCTTTTGCTGCAGCTTCCACTGTATCATCCATTGGGAAAAAGGCATCTGATGCAAGTACGGCTCCTGTCGCTTTTTCACCAGCTTGCTCTAGTGCAATAAGAGCCGAGCCAATTCGATTCATCTGTCCAGCGCCAATCCCAAGTGTTTGTTTATCTGTACCAACAACAATCGCATTGGACTTCACATGTTTCACAATTTTCCACTGAGCAAGTAGAGCTTTCATTTCTGTTTCGGATGGTTGTTTTTCTGTTACGACTTCATAGCTAGCTGTATCTTCTACCAGAGAATCGCTCGCTTGAATAAGAAGTCCACCATTTACTGATGTTTTCTCGAAACCTGCCACTAAACCTGCAAACGGAACAGTCAATAAGCGAATATTTTTCTTTTTCGCTAAAATGGCAATAGCTTCTTCTGAAAAACTTGGTGCAATAATAATTTCTAAAAATATATGACTCATATGTTCTGCTGTTTTCGCGTCTACTTCTTTATTTAAAGCAACAATACCACCAAAGATAGAGGTTTCATCCGCTTCATAGGCTTTTAAATAGGCTTCTTCAATATTTTCGCCAACACCAACGCCGCATGGGTTCATATGTTTCACTGCAACCGCAACTGGTTCTGTAAACTCACTCGCAATTTTAAGCGCTGCATCCGCATCACGAATATTGTTGTAAGATAGCTCTTTGCCATGCAATTGTTTAGCTGCACTAATAGAATTTATTGTAGTGCGAGGTTCTGTATAAAAAGCTGCATCTTGATGAGGATTTTCACCGTAACGCAAAGCTTGTTTTCGATTGTAAGTTAATGTCACTTTTTCTGGGAAAGTTTCTCCAGTAATATCAGTTAAGTATTCAGCAATAAGCGCATCATAAGCCGCTGTATGCCTAAATACTTTAGCTGCTAGGCGTTGTCTTGTTTCAAAAGTAGTTGTGTCGTGTTCTTTTAGTTCCGTAAGTATTGTATCATAATCATTTGTATCAACTACTACCGTCACTGCCGCATAATTTTTGGCAGCAGATCGTAACATCGAGGGGCCACCAATATCAATATTTTCAATCGCTTCTTCTAATGTAACACCTGGTTTTTGAATTGTTTCTTGGAAAGGATATAAATTCACGACAACTAAATCAATTGGCTTGATGTCATGTGCTGCAATAGCTTCCATATGTTCCGCTGTATCACGTCTTGCAAGTAAACCTCCATGAATTGCGGGATGAAGTGTTTTTACTCGACCATCAAGCATTTCTGGAAATTTTGTTACTTCTTCTATTCCTGTCACTGGTATGCCAGCTTGTTCAAATGCAGCTTTTGTTCCACCAGTTGAAATAATTTCTACACCAAGTTCTACTAATTTTTCTGCAAATGGCACGACGCCGTTTTTATCTGATACACTAATAAGCGCTCTTTTCATGATAATTAATCGTTCCCTCCATTTTGAATTAACCCGCGAATCACTTTTGGATAAAAAACATGTTCTTTTTGATGGATTTTTTCAGCTAAAGAATCCACAGTATCTGCTTCATTAACCGCTACTTTCACCTGATCAATTATTGGTCCTGTATCCATTCCAGCATCTACAAAATGCGCTGTGACACCTGTTTCTAAAACGTTCGCCCGAATTGCTTGACCAATCGCATCTTTCCCTTTGAAAGCAGGTAGTAAAGATGGATGTAAGTTAACGATTTGCTCCGGGAATTCTGCAAGTAATGTTGGACCAATCAGGCGCATATATCCTGCAAGCACTAATAAATCGATTTCCAGTCCACGCAGTTCTAATAAAATTTCCGTTTCAAAAGCTTCCTTATCTGGATAATTTTTCGCTTCAAAAAGGAAAACCGGAATATGTTCCTTGTTCGCGCGTTCTATAACATAGGCATTTGGTTTATCACATACGAGTAACTTCACATGGGGTTTAATGAGTTCATCATCCACTAACGCTTGAAAATTCGAACCGTTTCCCGAAGCAAAAATCGCTATATTCATCCTCTAGCGCCTCCTGCAAAAACAACTGCATCCTTATCACGTGTTGTAACTTCCCCAATAACATAAGCAGCTTCACCGTTTTGGACAAGGATTTCTAATGTTTTTTCGACATCGGCATTCTCAACTGCTAACACCATACCAATACCCATATTGAAAATTTCATACATTTCAAGTGCAT
Source organism: Listeria immobilis (assembly GCF_014322845.1). Lineage (NCBI taxonomy): Bacteria > Bacillati > Bacillota > Bacilli > Caryophanales > Listeriaceae > Listeria > Listeria immobilis. The sequence goes on from NZ_JAASUA010000009.1 coordinate 97,124, forward strand.
CTAATTTACCATACTTTTTCATTACGTCGAAAATTGGAAGAACCGGCCATGATCCAAGCTCCACTTTCACAGCTAACTCTTTCGTTAACATCCGTGGTAAATTCTCTACAAATCCGCCACCAGTCACATGTGTAATTCCGTGAACCGCTACTTCTTTTAACACTTCTAAAACTGGCTTCACATAGATGCGTGTTGGTTTAAGAAGTTCTTCCACAAGTGGTACGTCCAGTTCAGCAAGCTCAGCATTTAGTGTAAAATCATTATCTTTAAAGAAAATTTTCCGAACGAGGGAATAACCATTACTATGAATTCCGCTAGATGGAATACCGATGAGTGTGTCACCTGCTTTGACCGCACCCTCTGTAATTAATTTCTGCTTCTCAACAGCGCCAACTGTAAATCCAGCTAAATCATAATCGTCTGCTTCATACATATCAGGCATCTCGGCAGTTTCTCCACCAATTAAAGCCGCTCCCGCTTGTTCACAACCATCTGCCACACCTTTAACAATTTGTTCCATTTTAACAGGATCGGTTTTTCCTGTTGCAATATAATCCAAGAAAAATAATGGCTCGGCGCCTTGAGCTAAAATGTCATTAACACACATTGCCACACAGTCAATCCCAATCGTATCATGCTTATCTGCTTCAATAGCCAAAAGTAATTTTGTTCCAACGCCATCCGTACCAGAAACTAGGACAGGCTCTTTTAAATTTAAACTACTTAAGTCAAACATCCCACCGAAAGAACCAAGCGCTCCCATTGCACCTATTCTTTCCGTTCTAGCAACATGTTTTTTGATGCGTTCTACAACTTGATAGCCAGCTTCAACGTCCACGCCTGCTTTACTATATGCATTTTCTGCCATTCGATTTGTCACTCCTCATTATTTTTCTGCTTCTAAGCTCGCTAAATATTCTGCTTCATAATCGTATAAAGGGGTTGGATAATCTCCGTTAAAATACGCCATACAAAGTCCGCCATATGGTTCATTTGGATACGGTTTACCAATCGATTCTACTAGCCCTTCCTCACTCAAATACTCTAAAGAATCTGCGCCAATAATTCGGCAAATTTCATCCACAGAATAATTAGATGCAATTAACTCATTCCGTGTTTGAATATCAATGCCATAAAAACAAGGATAAGCAAGTGGCGGTGAAGCAATTCTCACATGAACTTCTGCTGCTCCTGCTTCTCGTAAAAGCTGCACAATTCTTTTACTCGTCGTTCCGCGCACAATGGAATCATCAATCATAACTACGCGCTTTCCTTCGACAACTCCCCGCACTGCAGAAAGTTTCATTCTAACCCCCTGCTCTCTAAGTTCTTGGGATGGTTGAATAAAAGTTCTTGCCACATATCTATTTTTAATTAGACCAAGTTCATAAGGGAGTCCAGCTTCTTCCGCATATCCAATCGCGGCAGAAATACTTGAATCCGGTACACCTGTGACAACATCTGCATCAATAAAAGCTTCTTTAGCTAATCTTTTCCCAGAACGTTTTCTAGCTGAGTGAACATTTATCCCAGCAATATTAGAATCTGGGCGGGCAAAATAAATATACTCCATACTACAAATGGAATGCGTCACGTTTTCTGTGAACTTTTCAATGCGAAGTCCGTCATTGTCAATAATAATCAGTTCCCCAGGTTCCACATCACGCACAAATTCAGCACCAACTGTTTCGAAAGCACAAGTTTCTGAAGCAACAACATAAGAATCGCCAATTCGACCAATTGAAAGTGGTCGAAAGCCATTTGGATCAAGAGCGGCGTACATCGTATCTTCTGTTAAAAGCATATACGCAAAGCCACCTTTCACCTTGTTTAAAGCTACTTTTAAATCTTCTACAAAGTCTCCTGTATGACTACGTTTAATTAAATGTGCCAAAACTTCTGTATCCGAACTCGTTTGAAAAATCGCGCCCTCTTCCTCTAACTCACGGCGTAAACTTTTCGCATTAACTAAATTACCATTATGCGCAAGTGCTAAAGATGAACTATGAAAATGAAATAAAAATGGTTGTACATTCCCAAGGTTTTTTTGACCAGCTGTCGCATAACGAACATGACCGATTGCTGCCTTACCTTTTAACTCGTCAAGTTCCCCATGTTTAAACACATCTGCTAAAAGTCCTAAATTCCGGTGACCTTTTAACGTTTCTCCATCTGTTGAAACAATTCCGGCGCCTTCTTGCCCGCGATGTTGTAAACTATGCAACCCATAATAGGTGATTTCCGCTGCATTAGGATGATCCCAAATACCAAAAATACCACATTCTTCATTAAGTCCTTTTACTTCAGCAAGCATGGAATTGCCCCTTCCCAAATGGATCGTAAATCAGTTGTACTTGTTCTTACTAATTCTTCCTTATGTTTTATGCGAATTGTTTCATCTGCTGTTACTACACCAAGTCGATATACTTTTTCTAGTTCCATTAATTTAGCAAATGCTGCTTCGTTTTCTGGTTTAACCGATACTAAGAAACGTGATTGTGATTCACTAAAAAGTTGATTTAATGCAAAAGGTACTTCTACATCCGCACCAAGTCCAGCTTTAAAAGTCGCTTCCGCAAGTGCAACTGCAAATCCGCCCTCTGCCAAATCATGACTTGAAGCAACTAAGCCTTCACGAATTGCCGTTAACAGTAATTGTTGGTATTTCTTCTCTGTCATTAAGTTTAATTCTGGTGCACGTCCGCTAATTTTCCCTTGTTGTAATTTCTGTAATTCTGATCCACTATATTCGGGTTTTGTTTCACCCATTAAGAAAATGATATCGCCACTATTTTTAAAATGTTGTGTTGTAATATGCGCCAAGTCTTCTACTAAACCAACCATTCCAATTACTGGTGTTGGATAAATTCCCGTTCCATCTGTTTCGTTGTATAGCGAGACATTCCCAGAAATAACAGGCGTATCCAGCTCTAAACACGCAGCGCTAATGCCATCTGCCGCCTTTTCAATTTCCCAAAAGATTTCTGGTTTTTCTGGATTTCCAAAATTAAGTCCATCAGTAATCGCAAGTGGTTTTCCACCAGAACAAACAATATTACGCGCCGCCTCTGCAACCGCTATTGCTCCTCCCACTTCAGGATCAAGATATAAATAGCGCGAGTTACAATCCGTCGTCATCGCAATCGCTTTCTTTGTTCCACGTACACGCACAATTGCTGCATCCGATCCAGGTACAACCGCTGTATCCGTTCTAACTTGATAATCATACTGCTCATAAATATGTCTCTTACTTGCAATCGTTGGCTGAGCAAGTAACTCTTTCCAAACATCCACTATATCTTCAATAACCGGTTCAAATGCCTCTTCATCCTTAAAAGCTTGGTAACGAGCTGGCTCTTTAGAAGGCTTATGATAAACAGGTGCATCTTCTGCAAGTGCATCAACTGGTACATTAGCCACTACTTCCCCATGATGAATAATTTTATACATTTTATCATCAGTTACCTTGCCAATAACTACTGCCTCTAAGCCATAACGTTCAAATAATGCTTGAATTTCCTCTACATGTCCTTTTTTCACACATAGAAGCATTCTTTCTTGAGATTCAGAAAGTAACATTTCATATGGAGTCATATTTAATTCCCGTTGCGGAACATCATCCATAATTAGTTCTAGCCCCGCACCAGCTTTTGATGCCATTTCTGAACTAGAGCTAACAAGACCAGCAGCCCCCATATCTTGAATTCCTACTAAAATATCTGAATGGTCACGAATCACATCTAAACAAGCCTCAAGTAACAATTTCTCCATAAAAGGATCCCCTACTTGTACGGCAGATCGTTGTTGTTCGCCTTCTTCGCTAAACTCTACAGAAGCAAAAGTAGCACCATGAATTCCATCACGACCTGTTTTAGCACCAACATACATAACCGGGTTATCTATTCCTTTTGCTTGTCCTTTTTGAATATCTTTCGCTTCGATTAGGCCAACACACATCGCATTTACTAGTGGATTTTTTGTATAACAAGGGTCAAATTGGATTTCTCCACCAACAGTTGGAATCCCAATGGAATTACCATAACCAGCAATCCCAGCAACTACCTCACTTACCAAATATTTTGCGTGCGGTGTATCTAGTTCTCCAAAACGTAGCGAGTTAAGCATCGCAATTGGTCTAGCTCCCATGGAGAATACATCGCGAATAATTCCACCAACACCAGTTGCAGCTCCTTGATACGGCTCTACGTACGATGGGTGATTATGACTTTCGACTTTAAAAGCAACCCCTAAACCATCTCCAATATCCACAATCCCAGCACCTTCACCTGGACCTTGCAGCACTTGTTTTCCTTCTGTTGGAAATTTTCGCAAGACAGGTTTGGAGTTCTTATAACTGCAATGCTCAGACCACATAACAGAGAAAAGTCCTGTTTCTGTATAATTAGGCTCACGTCCAAGAATGGAACAAACAAGCTCATATTCACTATCTGTTAAACCCATTTCTTGATAAATTTTTTGCTCTTTAATTTCTTTTGTTGTTGGTTCCATATTAGGCATTTATATGTTCCTCCTTCCAAGCTTTTACAACTGATTGGAAAAGTCTTAAACCATCTGTACCACCAATAATATCCTCTACTGCACGTTCTGGATGCGGCATCATCCCAAGTACATTTCCACGTTCATTTACAATACCAGCAATATCTGCACGACTTCCATTTGGATTTACGCTATCATACGTAAAGACAATTTGATTTTTTTCTTTTAATTTTAAAAGCGTTTCATCATCACAATAATAATTTCCTTCTCCGTGAGCAACAGGAACTTGAATAATTTCGCCATCTTGATAAAGTCCTGTAAACATTGTATTCGCATTTGCAACACGAAGCGGTACCGTTTTACAAATGAAATGCAAATTATTATTTCGAATTAAAGCACCTGGTAATAAACCAATTTCTGTTAAAATTTGAAATCCGTTACACACTCCAAGCACCGGTTTCCCCATTTCAGCAAAGCGCAATACTTCTGGCATAATACTCGAAAATTTTGCAATCGCACCAGTTCTTAGGTAATCTCCGTAAGAAAATCCACCTGGAAGTAGTACTGCATCAAAACCTGCAAGACTTGTTTCCGCATGCCATACATATTCCGCCTCCTCGCCAAGAGAATCACGAATCGCATGTAGCATATCAAGATCACAATTAGAACCTGGGAACTGAATGACAGCAAATTTCATCGTTTATGCCTCCTCAATTTCATATCGGTAATCTTCCATCACCGGATTTGTTAATAATTTATCGCACATTTCATTCAATACTTCATGAATATCTCTATCTGATTTCGCTACTTTTAATTCCATAAACTTACCAATACGAACATCTTCTACTTCCATATAACCCATACTTTTTGCTGCGTCCTTTACTGCAACTCCTTGTGGATCTAATACGCTTTTCTTTAAAGTGACATATACTTTGACATTATACATTTTGTGCCCTCCTAATTTTGAACTTGCTTTAATCTATTTAATACTTCTGTATATACATCTGTTAAATTGCCAATATTCCGACGAAAGACATCCTTATCAAGCTTTTGATTTGTTTCTTTATCCCAAAGTCTGCATGTATCTGGTGAAATCTCGTCTGCTAATAAGATTTTTCCATCTGCATCACGACCAAATTCTAATTTAAAATCAATCAGCGTAATATTCATTTGATTAAATAATGTCTGTAAAGTCTCGTTTATGGAACGAGCTGCATTACGAATTATTTCCATCTCACTAGTTGTCGCAATTTCTAAATATAATACATGATCATCATTAATAAATGGATCGTCTAACGCGTCCTCTTTATAATAAAATTCCACTATCGCATTTGGAATCTCTTCTCCTTCTTCTTTTCCAAGACGCTTTGCAAGACTACCTGCCATCACATTACGAACTACCACTTCAAGCGGAATAATGGATACTTCTTTTACCAACTGCTCCGTTTCCGAAATCGCCCGAATAAAATGACTCGCAATCCCTGCTTCTGCTAAATAGGAAAAAATAAGCGAAGTAATTTGATTATTAAGTTCTCCTTTACCAGCAAATGATTCTTTGCGCACGCCATTTAACGCAGTCGCATCATCTTTATAAGCAACACGCAAGACTCCAGCTTCTTCTGTTTTAAAAAGTTGTTTTGCCTTACCTTCATACACCAGTTCATTAGTCACAATAATTTATCTCCTTATAAATTACTTAACCTCTTTGAAAAAACATATATCAAAGAGGTTAGGTTGTATTCTGTCCGTAATTATAATCCTAAGCGATCAAAAATTAAGTCGACATTCTTCAGGTGATAGTTGTAATCAAAGCAGTCAGCAATTTCTTCTGCAGAAAGGTTTTGTGTAATCACTTCATCTTGTTCTACTAATTCACGGAATGGTACTTGTTTTTCCCAAGCTTCCATTGCTCTTGGTTGCACGACATCATACGCCGCCTCACGAGCCAAACCTTTGTCAATTAATGCAAGCAAGACACGTTGAGAATAAATAAGTCCCAGCGTTCTATCCATATTGCGTTTCATATTTTCAGGGAATACTGTCAAGTTTTTCACAATATTACCAAAACGATTTAAAATATAATCAAGTAAAATAGTGGAATCCGGTAAAATAATCCGTTCCGCTGAGCTATGAGAAATATCACGCTCATGCCAAAGTGGTACATTTTCGTAAGCTGTAACCATATGTCCGCGAATAACGCGAGCTAACCCTGTTACATTCTCAGAACCAATTGGATTTCGTTTATGTGGCATGGCGGAAGAACCTTTTTGTCCTTTTGCAAAGAATTCTTCTACTTCACGCACTTCACTTTTTTGCAAAGCACGTACTTCTACTGCAAATTTTTCCACAGAAGTCGCAATTAAAGCAAGTGTAGCAAGGTATTCTGCATGACGATCACGTTGCAATGTTTGCGTGGAAATTGGTGCAGGTGTTGTTCCTAATTTTTCGCATACATAGGCTTCCACAAAAGGATCAATATTTGCATATGTCCCTACCGCACCAGAAATTTTCCCAAACTCCACACCATCAGCAGCAAAATTAAATCGTTCTAAATTACGCTTCATTTCCTCATACCATAAAGCAAGTTTTAAACCAAATGTTGTAGGTTCCGCGTGAACACCATGCGTACGTCCCATTGTTACAGTATATTTATGTTCTTTCGCTTTTTCACCAATAATCGCAATGAAATTCTCCAAATCTTTTCGTAAAATCTCATTTGCTTGTTTTAGTAAGTAGGAGTTGGCTGTATCTACTACGTCTGTGGAAGTTAGTCCGTAATGAACCCATTTACGTTCCTCGCCAAGAGACTCAGAAACTGAACGAGTAAATGCTACCACATCATGTCTTGTTTCTAATTCAATCTCATGGATACGATCAACATCAAATTTAGCATTAGCACGAATTTTCTTCACATCTTCTTTTGGAATATCACCTAACTCAGCCCACGCCTCACAAGCTAAAATTTCTACTTCTAACCATGCTTGATAGCGGTTTTCTTCTGTCCAAATATTGCCCATTTCTTTACGAGTATAACGTTCTAACATCCTTTTAAACTCCTCCAATTAATTCCAAATTTGTGCTTTTTCTATATCTCTTAAGACCGCCTCTGGATCGCTTGTTAATATAGTAACGTGACCCATTTTGCGATTTATTTTTGCTTCTTTTTTTCCATAATAGTGAACAAACCAGTGTGGATAATCCGCCATTTTTTCATTTACAGCATCCACATGTTGTCCTAAAATATTAATCATTAATGCTGGTTTTAGTAGTTCTGGTTTTAGTAAAGGCAAACCAACAATAGCACGGATATGTTGCGTGAATTGAGAAATGGAACATGCTTCTATTGTATAGTGCCCAGAATTATGTGGTCTAGGCGCAAGTTCATTAACATAAATCGCTCCCGACTTCGTAACAAACATTTCTACTGCCAATACACCGCATAATTGAAGAACATCTGCTAGTTTTTTTGCAATTTCTTCTGCTTCTTCATGAACATCTGCCGAGACATTCGCTGGTGCAATTGTAGTATGCAAAATATTATTCTGATGAACATTTTCAGCCACCGGAAACGTCTCTACTTGACCATCTATTCCTCTTGCAACCATAATAGAGATTTCTTTTTCAAATGGAATCCACGCTTCTAATACACATGAGCCATAACGCAATAAACGTGCTGCCATTTCAATATCATTAGCATCTCGTAAAACAACTTGCCCTTTTCCATCATAACCGCCTTGTGCTGTTTTCAAAACCGCTGGATAACCAATACTTTTAATTTCACGTTCAATTTCTTCTTTATCCACAATAATTGCATAAGGAGCAATATTGATATTAGCAGACTCTAAATAGGCCTTTTCTAAAATTCTGTCTTGCGTAATCGAAAGCAATTCCGACCCTTGTGGTACAGCGACTAAATCTTGCGTCATTTTCAAAGCATCATAGTCTATATTTTCAAATTCATATGTAACTACATCCGCTTTTTCTGCAAGATCTCTTAAAGAAACTTTATCATCATAGTCTGCAATAATTTGTTCATCACTTACTTGTGCAGCCGGACAATCTACAGTCGGGTCTAGAACAATAATTCTATATCCCATCGCTTTAGCAGCTAGAGCCATCATGCGCCCTAATTGTCCACCACCAATGATACCTATCGTACTATTTGCCAGTAAATATTTTTTATCCAAGAGAATCACTACTTTCTAGAACTATTTTCTCTAGTGTAGCACGTCTATTTTGCAATCTGTTAGTAATTGCCTCGTCTGTTACAGATAAAATTTGTGCTGCTAGAAGTCCAGCGTTTACAGCACCACTCTCACCGATTGCGACAGTAGCAACAGGAACTCCCCCAGGCATTTGTACAATGGACAATAAAGAATCCATTCCACTAAGCGCTTTTGATTTAATTGGCACACCAATAACAGGTAAAGTCGTTTTTGCTGCAACCATACCTGGCAAGTGTGCTGCACCTCCAGCACCTGCAATAATAATTTTTAAACCACGTTCCCGCGCTTGTTCTGCATACTGAAACATTAAATCTGGTGTACGATGAGCTGAAACAACTTTTTTCTCATAAGTAATCTCTAATTCATCCAATATATCACATGCTTTTTTCATTGTATCCCAATCTGAGGTACTCCCCATGATGACACCAATTTCCGCAGGCATTACGTGATCAACTCCTTTATATCTCATTTCGACTCCTTCATTCTAACAATAGCATCACTAAAAGTCAATTAAAAATCGAACATTTAAATGTTACATTTTATTAACGTTCGTGTTTTGCTGTAATTAAGGTTGTTTTTGCCATTTAAGTGCTTTTTTCACGAAAGAAAAGGTTGTACATAAAAAAGCACGCCTAAAATCCTAACCTAGAATTTCAAGCGTACCAGCTCTATTTAAAATATTTATTGCTTACTTTCTAACTTGTTTTATCCAAAATCCACCATGAATCTGTTTTGGTTCAGAAGAAACTATAAAAGCTCCTCCATCAATCTCAATAATCTGTCTATATAATTTTCGCTCATTTTTCCTTTGGGTCAAAATTTCCAGCATCATTCGCTCTCCATCACGACCACTAGCGAGCCAACTAGTAACACCATAACCTAAATCTCGAATTTGATTAGGTAAGTCCAAATTATACTCTTTTGTAATAACATTTACTGTAATATATCCAAGCGCAATTCGCTCTTCAATTTTCATTCCAACGATAACACCTACACCAAATCCAATTGCATAAGCTAATACATTCGCAATATTATTTAAATTATCCAACACTAAGCTGAGCGCAACTACATAAATAATCATCTCAAATACACTAGAAAGTGCCGCTAAATATCTATAACCTTTCATCGTAAGCAATAATCTTACTGTATAAATTGTCACATACAAAATATTCACAATAAAAATCGTAACCACTATAAACAAACTATTATCCACAAAATTACCTCCGACTAAAAAACTGCAGTAGAATTCCTATATGAAAGAATCTTTTACCAATATAACATTCAATCATACACCTTACAAAGAAAAACTTCTATCCAACAAAAAAAGCCCTAAATAATTAGGACTTTTTTTGTTGCCCGGCAGCGACCTACTCTCGCAGGGGGAAGCCCCCAACTACCATTGGCGCAGAGAAGCTTAACTACCGTGTTC